>MERI01000018.1:0-6805 GCA_001772005.1 Betaproteobacteria bacterium RIFCSPLOWO2_12_FULL_62_58
CGCCCGCGGCGAGCGGCACGCCGATGTGAGTAATGTTGTTGATGGTGAGCCGCAGGCCGGTGACCTCGCCCGAGCGTCCCGGCGGCGAGCGGTCGTAGGCGATGTTGAGGGTGAGCGGCTGACCGCAGCCGAGCGCGAGCCCGATGCCGAACGACAGCGCCAGCAGCGCGGGCACGAATTCGATGACAGGAAAAGGCAGAAAGAATGCGGCGCCGGCGAACATTGCCGCCGCCAGCACGGTTTCCACGCCATAGCGCCGTGTAAACGCCGGCAGCGCCACGCGCACGACGAAGGTCGCGACGGCGAACACGCCAAGTATGGTGCCGATGGTGGAAGCCGACAGACCGATCGAGTGGCCGTAGATGGGGACGTAGAAACCGTAGAGGTCCGAACCGGTCACGATCAAGCCGCTGGTGATGATGGCGCGGCGCAGCGGCGCACTGTGCAGCAGTTCGAGCGTGCTTTTTCGCACCGGTGGGGCGGCGTGCGGCGGCACGTCGAGCCGCCGGTTCAAAATCAGCAGCGCCGCCGGAAGCAGGGTCAGGGCGGCGAAGCACAGGTAGGCGAAAGTGAAGCTGTAGTAATCGATGGCGAAGCCGGCGATGAGAGGACCGATAATGTGGCCGCCGGCGTAGCCAAGTCCGAGGGTGCTGAAATTGCGCGTGCGCTCTTCAGGAGGTCCCAGTCCGCCGGCCAGATTCTGCACCGAAACGTTGAAGAAAACGAAGCCGATGCCGATCAGCACCGCGGAGACATAGAGCGTCGCGAGTTGCGGCCACAGATAGGGCAGCAGCAGTCCCAGCGCGAAGACAGCGGCGCCGGCCAGCATCGGGTAACGCGAGCCGAAACGATCGGAAACGCGTCCCGAAGAGACGCCGAGCAGCAACGGAAACAGCGAGTAGGCGGAAATCAGCGCGCCGATCAGGAAGGGATCGGCGCCGAGGTCTATGGCGAACAGCGAAGCAACCATCCGGCTGCCCATGTGGCAGCCCTGGACGATCAGCGTGATCAGCGTGATCAGGTATATGGGGTGCACGTCAGGCGCAACGCCGCAGCCCCGCGACACTGGCCGTGCGCGATGCAAATTTCATATCATGGACTCAATTCGGATGCGTCAAGAACGGACAAGGCAGCAACGGTATCCCTGCCGGTGCGCGGTGCATTAGAATACAGCAAACGACGCCTGAACCGAAATCCGCCCACGGCCGCCCAAGGCGGCTCTTTGAGTATCCAGATAGTGAACCTCGCAAACGCCTTCAATATCGAAGATTTGCGTTGCATCGCCGAATGGCGATTGCCGCGCATCGCTTATGACTTTCTCGAACGCGGCGTCGAGGACGATGTCACGCTGGCTGCGAATCGCACGGTGTTCGAACGCATCCATTTCAAACCGAGCACGCTCGTCGATGTGTCCAGTCGCTCGCGGCAGGTTACGCTGTTCGGCAGGACATTCACTTCTCCGTTCGGCATCGCGCCGACCGGCGCCGCCGGCCTTTATTGTTTTGAAGCCGACATTGCACTGGCCCGTGCGGCGGAGGCTGCGGGCGTGCCTTTCGTGCTGTCCACCGCTTCGTTCGTCGCGCTCGAGCGGGTGGCGCGCGAAGCGGGAGGCACCCAGTGGTTCCAGCTCTACATGTCCAAAGACCGCGAGGCGGCGCGGGGCCTGGTCGCACGTGCGCGCGATGCCGGTTACGAGGCGCTGGTGGTGACGACGGACATACCGGTTGCCGGCAACCGCGAGTACAACCGCCGCAACGGCTTCGAGATCCCGTTCCGGCTGAATCTGGGCAACATGATCGACGGGGCGCTGCACCCGCATTGGCTGGTCAACGTTTTTCTGCGCACGCTGCTCGATTCCGGCGTGCCGCGCTTTCAGAACGTTGATACCAACGTTGGCGGCAGGATCGTCGCCAAGAATCTTTCCGAGTTCCGCGCGCGGCGCGATGCGCTCGACTGGTCCGATATCGCGTGGCTGCGCGAATTCTGGCCGCGAAAGCTGCTGTTGAAAGGCGTGCTGACCGCCGAGGATGCGCTGCTCGCCGCGCAATACGGCGCCGATGGCATCTTCGTTTCCAACCACGGCGGTCGCCAGCTCGACGGCGCGGTATCGCCGGTTGAGGTGTTGCCGGAGATCGTCGCCGCGGTCGGCGACCGGCTGGCGATCATGGTTGACAGCGGTTTCCGCCGCGGCTCCGACATCGTCAAGGCGCTGGCGCTCGGCGCCGACATGGTGTTCGTCGGGCGCGCCGCGCTCTACGGCGCCGCCGCCGGGGGCGAGGCAGGCGTGCGCCGCGCGCTGGAGATTCTGGCAAGCGAAGTCGACCGCGTGATGGCGCTGATCGGCTGCACCGACATCCCGTCGCTGACGCCCGAGTATCTGGTGCTGCCCGAACCGCTGCGGCGCGCGGTGTGATGGCGCTGACCTGCAAGCTGTGCGAGCGCATCGCGGCGACGCGCTTCGAAACGCTCGGCGCGGACTGCGTGCAGCGCGTCAAGCAGGCGATCAAGGACGGTATCGCCGTCGCCGTTGCCGGGAGCCTGGAGCAGCCGGTCAAGCTGCTCGCGGCGCATCTGAAGAGCCTGGGCGGCAAGCCGCAGGCCACGGCATGGGGCCGCGGCTTCAGGACATCGCCGGTGCATGCGGCCTACGTCAACGGCGTGGCGACCCACGTGCTCGACTTCGAGCCGATGTGGCTGCCGCCGACACACGCGGTGTCGCCCACCGTTCCCGTTGCGTTCGCGCTTGCCGAAGCACGGGGATTGAGCGGGCGCGAAATCGTGACCGCGGTCGCGAAGGGCATGGAGATCCAGGGCCGCATCCAGTTTGCCGCCAATCAGTTCAGGCCCGACGCGTTGCGCTTCCATCCGCCGGGGACGGTCGGTGTGCTGGGCGCTGCCGTTACGGCAAGCCATCTGCTCGGGCTCGACCACGACGGCCTTGCCCACGCACTGGGGCTGGCGGCATCGCGCGCCGGGGCGCTGCTCGCCAACATCGGCTCGATGACGAAGAGCACGCACTGCGGTTATGCGGCAGCGTCGGGGCTCGATGCGGCGCTCCTGGCAAGCCGCGGCTTTACCGCCAACCCGGAAGCGCTCGAAGCGCCGCGCGGCTTCGTCGCGACCTTTTTTCCGGACGAGTTTGATTACGACAAGCTGCTCGGTTTCGGCAAGCCGTTCCGCATCGTCGAACCGGGGCTCGCGATCAAGCTTTTCCCGTCGCAGTTCGCGACCCACTGGGCGATCACCGCGGCGCTCGAGTTGCACGAAAATATCATCGACCCGGGCCGCATCGCGCACGTGACGATCCGCGCCCCGGTCATGAAATACATCGACCGCCCGCTGCCGGTCACCGGTCTCGAAGGCAAGTTCAGCTTCCAGTACACCGCGGCCGCCGCGCTGCTCGACGGCAGGGTCACGATCGACAGCTTCACCGACGCACGGCGCTTCCGCTCCGACATGGTGGCGCTGCTCGGGAAGATCGAACTTACGCAGGATCCGGGCATTCCCGGCGAGTGGCGCGGCATGCATGTGGCGATTGAAGTCGAGCTGCGTGATGGAAAGAAGCTGAAATCGGTCTGCCATGGTCCGCCCGGCGCGTGGGGGCAGCCGCCGCTCGCCGCCCCGGAACATGAAGCGAAGCTGCGCGACTGTCTCGCGAAGGTGCTCGACGGCAGACGGATTACGCGGCTATTGGAGTTGCTCGATGGGCTCGAGCGCCAGACGCCGCGCGGCGTGAGCGCGATAGTTGCGCTGCTTTCGAATGGCCCGGACCGTCGGCGGGCACCGGCGCGCGCGAAGAGAGCTTTATAATAGACGGCAGCAAAGTACAAGGAGCCAGACCATGAAACAGATCAGGATTCCCGCGGTATTCATGCGCGGCGGCACCAGCAACGCAGTGGTGTTCCACGCCCGCGATCTGCCGCGCGATCGCGCGCAGTGGGATGAAATCTTTCTCGCCGCAATCGGCAGCCCCGATCCCTATGGCCGGCAACTCGACGGTATGGGCGGCGGCATTTCCTCGCTTTCCAAGGTCTGCGTCATCGGGCCCTCGACCCGGCCGGATGCCGATATCGATTACACCTTCGCGCAGGTGCAGGTAAAGGAAGCCAAGGTCGATTACAGCGCCAATTGCGGCAACATGTCCTCGGCGATGGGTCCGTTCGCGGTCGACGAGGGCCTGGTCAAGGTGTCGGGCAAGGACGCGCTGGTGCGCATCCACAACACCAACACCAGCAAGATCATCTGGTCGCGGTTCGCGCTCGACGACGGGCAATCGGCGGTGGACGGTGATCTCGCTATTCCGGGCGTTTCGGGCACCGGCTCGCCGGTGAAGCTCGAATTCCGCGATCCCGGAGGTGCGACAACGGGCAAGCTGCTTCCGACCGGCAATGTGACGGACGTGCTCGAGGTTCCCGGTGTCGGAAAGTTTCGCGTGTCCATGGTTGACGCGGCCAACGCGACGGTGTTCGTGAGAGCGGCGGATCTCGGGCTGAAGGGGACCGAAACGCCTGAGGAGATCGAGGGCTCAGCCGAGCTCATGAGCAAACTCGCGGAGATTCGTCTTGCGGCATCGGTTGCAATGGGTATTTCAGTCAACCGCGACGAGGCGACGAAGAAGAGGAGTGTGCCGTTCGTCGGATTTGTCGCGCCCGCCCAGGATGCGAAGACAATTTCCGGCGAAGCGCTTCGCGGGGCGGAAGTGGACTTGACCGCACGCGTGATTTCCAGCGGTCAGCCGCATCGCGCGTTGCCGCTCACCGTTTCGCTATGCACGGCGGTCGCGGCGCGCATCGAAGGCACGGTCGTCAATCAGGTCGCCCGTTCCAACGACAATCCCGAGGCGGAGATCCGGATCGCGATGCCGTCCGGCGTGTTGACCGTCGCAGCCGGCGTGAAGCAGAGGGACGGGCACTGGTACGCCGAGCAAGGCGCGTTCTACCGCACCCAGCGCCGCATGTTCGAGGGGTTCGTGCTGGTGCGCGCCTCACGCGTGCCCGGGCTCCTCGCCGCCACCGGCGGCAAGCGCAAAGCCGCATGACCGAATTACCAGCGATCTTCCAGCGATCTCAATAAACCATGTCATTCCCGAGGAATCGGGAATCCATACCGCGCATCATCTCACCTGAACCATCGCGTGGGTTCCCGTTTTCACGGGAACGACAATGGGTGTGATGCAGCGGAGACCTCGGGGTCAGACTGAGCTGTCCCCGAGGTTTTCCGTGGACCGCGTAGGACAGTAGGGGCGCGTAACAAAATGAAATTCCCTCTCCCCTCGTCGTGGGGGAGAGCCTGCATAGCATGCGAGGGGGCCGGGTGAGGGTGGGGGGCAGGTAAATTCGCGACAACTGAACCGCCGAGGACGCGGAGGAAAGATTGCTTATCGGTATATATCCTTCCGATGCCCGACCTTGAAGATCGTTACCTCGCGATGCCCGTCATCAATAAGATAGATGATTCGGTATCTCCCCTGTCGAACGCGGTAACGGTCGGCGTACCCGGCGAGTTTTTCGGACCCGTGCGGCCGGGGCATCGCGGCCAGGGCCTGCATTCGTTCAACAATGCGCTGGCGGTCGGCCTTGGTGCCTACTGCCTCAAGCTCCTTCGCAGCCGAGGTCTTGATCAGCAGCCTATATTCGGCCACGCCGTTTCAGGCCCTGCACGAACGTGTCGAAGGACAGGCTTTTCTCGTTCTTTCTTTCGGCGAACGCCTCAAGATCCTCCGCATCCTCGGCCAGCGCGGCTTTCACCGCGTCGTTGACCATATCGGAGATCGAACGATCCGATGCCGCGGCCTTCAGGCGCAGGGCGCGGTGCACGTCGGCCTCGAAATAGACGGTGGCGCGTTTTTGAGTATCCATGCGTGACATTGTAACGTTCTGACGCTAAAACGTCAAGACGTCTCGCGCCAGCTAACGCGCCGTCCGCTTGCGGCCGGTAGCTGTTGAGCCGGCGGTCAGGCCTCGCAGATACTCGGGCATCTCCTGACGCAGAATTTGGCGCAACGCCTTCTCGGTGACGGGTTGATCGCTTTCCGAAAGGTACTTCCGGAGTGCTTCGTTCATCATGGTTTGGTACCCCGTTCCCGCCTTTTCAGCTCGTGCTCGAAATGCACCGAGCACGGCGTTGTCGATAAAGATGGAGATACGCGTTTTCCCCTTTTGAGGGATCACCGCACCTCGCTTGCCTTTCGAAAAATCGTACTCAGTCCTCATATTGCTTCTGTTCCTTTCGCGTCGCGCGACGTGCCGAGATCAAGAGGCACTCGCACACTTCTTGAGGTTTGCTGCCGCTTTGGCAGGATCGTATTGGAACCGCATGCCTTGATGATATATACATCATATACATTCGGCAAGTTCCGCGGTTTACGAGGTTCAACGTACCGAGCCCTCCCGAATGAACGCGGCGGACGGCTGGAGCATCACCGACTTCCGCATCCCGATCGGCCGCCACAATGGGAGCCCGACCGCTCTCTTCTGGGCGAAGTTCATGCCCGGCGCCGTGCACAAGAAGCACCGGCACGAGAACTGCGAGGAGATCTACTACGTCATCCGGGGTCACGTTCACTACATCCCCAAGGGCGTCGAGCACTTCCTGTACAACCTGAGCAAGACCGAGCCCCTCAAGGCAATCGGCATCTACATCGGCTCGGGGAGCGTCGAGAAGACCGGCTACGTCTACATGGGCGACGTAACCGAGGCGGATATCAAGGCCCGGACGGTGTAGGACCCTCAGGGATAGTTTGTCCCCTCTCGTTACGAGGACGTAACAACATGGTTCCCTCTCCCCCGATCACGGGGGAGAGGGT
>MERI01000018.1:6818-18172 GCA_001772005.1 Betaproteobacteria bacterium RIFCSPLOWO2_12_FULL_62_58
GGGAGAGGGTTAGGGTGAGGGGGCAGATGCGCGTCATTTTGTTACGGACTCTGAGGGACAGTTTATCGCCTGTCATTCGCGAACACTGAACCGCCGAGGACGCGGAGCAAACCGACCGTCTTTCGATTCACGATTCACGGCCTCTTAATCCGCCGAGGCGCCAAGAAATCCCGAGAGCAAATGCCTTTAGCGGTCCAGGTGAACGGGCGCCGCGGCACGCAGTGCTGCGGGAACCAAACAGCACCGCTGTTTGGCGCTCTTCTCGACCTGGGGTGTTAGGCCGCCATCCATGAATGTCAACATTCGCTGGCCTATCGGTACCGACGAGGCGCTGCCGCCGCCCCGCGCATCGCGTGAGTCAATCTTCGAGCGGCTTGCCGCGACCGCCGGGATGCGAGCTTTCCCAATTCTTGCCGTCTACAGGAGTTACCCGCATCTCCTCGACCGTGCCTTCGTCGAGGCAGCGGGCATTCACGCTGTAGCCCTCCGGGTGCGAGCGCGGCACGTAGAACGACTTGACACCGCATACGGAGCAGAACAGGTGCCGGGCCGTGCGGGTGTTGAACTGGTACGTCGTAAGAAATTCGGCGCCGGAGATGAGCCTGAAGCGCGATTTTGGAACAGTGAGGTGCAGGTAACCGGACTTGCTGCAGATGGAGCAATTACAATCCGTGACCTCCAGACGCGCAGGCGCGATCACCTCGAACCTCACGCGGCCACAGTGGCAGCCTCCGGTGTGCTGGATCATGCCCCCGGTCGCCTGGCTCACTGCTCGGCCTTGATCCCCGCCGCGGCGACGACCTTGACCCACTTGGCGAGGTCGGTGGTGATGGCGGTGGCGAATTCTTGCGGCGTGCTGCCGAGCGGTTCGGCGCCTCCGCGTGACAGCATTTCGCGCATTTCCGGTACGTTCAGCACGCGGTTGATTTCCGTATTGAGCCGCGTGACGATCGGCCCCGGAACCTTTCCCGGCGCGAGCACGCCGTACCAGCCGCTTACTTCGTAGCCTTTGAGGCCCGCCTCGTCGATGGTGGGCACGTCGGGCCGGGCGGACGCGCGCTGGCGGGTGGTGACGCCGAGCGGGACCAGTCTTCCGGTCCTGATGAAGGAAATCGACGCGGGGATCGAGGGCAGGGACAGTTGAAGATATCCGCCGATCAGGTCGATCACCATCAGCCCGTTTCCGCGGTACGGCACGTGCGTGAACTGGACGTTGGCGACAACCTTGAACAGCTCGCCGGCGAGGTGGCTGGGCGAGCCCACGCCGGATGAGCCGTACGACATCTCTCCGGGCCGCTTGCGCACCAGGGCGATGAATTCCTTCACCGATTTCACCGGGAGCGACGGGTGCACCACCAGTACGTTGGGAACGTTCGCCACCAGACTCAGCGGCGAAAAATCGCGCACCGGATCGAACGGCAGCTTGCGGTAGATGGCCGGATTGATGGTGAAGCCGGAGGGCACCATCAGGATGGTGTAACCGTCGGGCGGAGATTTCGCGGTGAGTTCGGCCGCGATGATCTGGTTCGCGCCGGTGCGATTCTCCACGACGACCGGCTGCCGCAGGCCGTCTGTGAGCTTGGGCGCGAGCGCGCGCGCCAAGATGTCGGTCGCACCGCCGGGCGCGGCTCCGACGAGAAAACGGATGGGCTTCGATGGAAACTCGCCTTGCGCGAGAACTGCGCCTGTACAGGCGAGCAGCGCAGCCGGTGCGATCGTGAGCCGGAAGAATGCGAGCAGGTTTGCCATCTCTCCTCCTGTTCCGTGTGGCAGGGCGTCAAATTCAAACGCTCCTGCCTAGAACCTATCTCAATGATGGGCATCACGCGTCTATTATTGAGATAGGTTCTAATACTACTATGTCATGAAGTTCACGGATAAAACATTCCTTCCCCCTCAGGGGGAAGGTTAGGATGGGGGTGGGGTAATGCTAAGAATGGCTGCCACAGTAAACCCATCCCCACCCCCGGATCAAGTCCGGGGCAAGCTCTGGGCCTCCCGGTCCCTCATCCCCGACCCTTCCATCCCTCACTCCTGACCTCTCTCCCTTTGGGAGAGAGGTCAGGAGTGAGGGATGGAAGGGGAGGGAATCCGATTGTTCATGACACAGTAGCGCTAAGCATCGCGCCCGTCTGCGCGGGCGTTCGCGCCATGTTGACACAATCGCGGAAATTGCGAAATGCGGTGCTAGAATCGGTTGGCCCTCACCTTAATCCTCCCCCGCAGACGGGGGAGGAAATGGGAAGATCGTCCCCCGCAAGGGGGGGAGGAGATGAGATGGCGTAGATCCTCCGCCACAAGGTGGAGGAAATGACATGGCGCAGGAAAGGTAACGGGAAGCGCATTCAACGGGTTGCTGATCGCGTGCGCGGGGGTCCAATTTTGCCGTGAACGTTATGGATTCCCGCCTGCGCGGGAATGACAACTCACACTCGATCGGGAATTCCTTGGTGGAGGAGCGGAGGAGATGGGAGCATTCGATGGCAAGGTGGCATTCCTGACGGGAGCGGGATCGGGCATCGCTCGTGCCGCGGCGAAGATGTTGGCGGCCGAAGGCGCGAGGGTCGTAATCGCGGAAATCAAGCCGGAACTTGGCGCGGCAACGGAGCGGGTGATCCGCGACGCGGGCGGCGATGCGCTGTTCGTCCCCACGGATGTCACGGATGAAGACAGCGTTCGGAACGCGTTCCGTCAGGCGGTCGAGCGCTACGGCCGCCTGGACATCCTGCACAACTGCGCGGGCGGTTCGATCCCGCAGGACAACGTGGTGACCGAGGTCGATATGTCGGTGTGGGACCACACCATCAACCTCGATCTGAAGGGCACGTTTCTATGCTGCCGCCACGGCATACCGGCGATCATCAAATCGGGCGGCGGCGCGGTCGTCAACATGACCTCGTGGGCCGGCCTGGTGGGCATACCCTGGCGCAACGTCTATTCCACGGCGAAAGGCGGGATCATCTCGCTCACCAAGACGCTGGCGGGGGAATTTGCAAAACAGAACGTGCGGGTGAACGCGATCGCGCCGGGAGCGATCCGGACCGAGCGCTCGAAGCGGAAATACGAAGGCGTGTCGCCGCAGAATCCGCCGCCCCACATCGAGTACCGCCTGCGGCTCGCGGAACGCTATCCATTCTCCATCGGCGAGCCGGAAGACGTCGCGCACATCGTGCTCTTTCTCGCTTCCGAGAAATCGCGACTCATCAATGGCGCGGTCATCGCCGCCGATGGCGGACGCTCGGCGTATCTGTGATTGGTGGGCGGCACCCCTCCTCGACAAGGATGTAGCATGCACCACCCCGCCGCCGCGAGGGCGGCACCCCTCCTCGAGAAGGAGGGGAGAGCGATGGACGGGTTGTTACGCCGCGCTTTTCGCCTTTGTCGGCGACGCGTCCTGCTTCGCCCAGTAGTCGGGCGACGCTTTGGCCTTGGCCAGCGCTTCCGCGGTTTCAAATCCCGGCGCCATCGAAGCGCCAGTTCCGGCCATTACCTGATGGTGCTCAATGTTGAGCAACCGCAGCCAGCTCTGCTGTCCCATGGTGAGTGCAATGAAGCAGCCCAATTCCACCAACTCCGGTTCGCTGAAGTGCTTGTGCATGCGTTCCCAGAATGCGTCATCGGTCTCGAGCCGCCAGGTAATGGCTTCCGCATAGGCGAGCGCCGCTTTCTGCTGGTCGGTGTATTTGAGCGATTTCTCGAAGTTGATCAGATCGTCGGCCTGCGCTTCTTCGAGCTTGCCGGTGAACGCCTTGATCGAGCGCTGGTTGCCGCAGAACTCGCACTTGACCGAGCGCGAGACGTAGAGGCGCGCGAGTTCCTTGATCGCGTGATCGCACACGCCGGTGTGGAAAATATCGCGCCAGGAGTTGGCGAAAGACCAGAATGCCGCCGGCACATGCGCCCGCACCGCCGAGCTTTCGGGCCGCGGCGTGCCTTCCCGCGCGCAACGCTCCATTTCGGCGCGCATCGCGTCGTCCATCTTCTCCAAGGGGATATAACTGATGCGTTGCTTGGACATAACGGTGCTCCTTTCAATTTTTTCGTCGACAGGATTATACGCTGACGGGCCGGGAGACGCTGATCGCCGGCCGGAGCGCGAGGCACAGCGGAAGCGTGAACAGAACCGCGATGCCGATCACCGCGATCGAGTTGTCGACCCCGAAGCGATCGCCGAGCAGGCCGTAGCCAAGCGGCGCAGCGATGCCGCACAGCGAACCGAGCGTATAGAAGAGAGCGAAGACACGCGGCAGCCGTTCCTTGTCGGCGAGATCGCCGATGGTGGCGTAGAGCACTGAGGACGTGCCCTGCAGCACCACGCCGATCAGCGGCAGCAGAAAAAACGCCGCCAGACCCGGCAGCGCCAGTGTCAGCAGGATGCCGACGCCGGTGGCGAGCTCGGTGATCACGATGGTGCGGATGATGCCGAAGCGCTCGGCGAGCAGCCCGCACGCGAGCTTGCCGGCCATGCCGCCGGTCAGGATCAGCGGGACCGAAAGTGCAGCCCAGCCTGCGGGAAGGCCCTTGGCGATCAGCAGGAAGGCGACGAAAGTCAGGAAGCCGGTGCGCGTGCTGCTGTCGAGGATCTCGATCAAGCACAGCGCGGTGAACCCTCGGGGGCTTTTGATGCCCCAGCCCGGTACCTTGACGGCGTTTGAGGCTGTGCCCGAGTGCGCCGGTCGACGGGCCTTGGTATCGCTGACCATGAGGAACACCATCGCGGCGGTGAGGAGGCCCAGCGCCCCGAAACCGATCACCGGCGCCTGCCAGGTAATGCCGGCCAACAGCGACAGACTGACAATACCGCCGAACGCAAACTTTCCGACATCGCCGAAGAAGTTGTAGGTGCCCAGCGCGGCGCGCCGGCCGTCGTCCGGATAGGCGTGCGAGATGATGGTCGAGCACAGCGGGTGCTGGACGGCGGAGCCGACGCCCGCGAAGAACAGCGCGACGAGTATCATCCAGAATCCTGCTGCGTAGCCAAGCGCGATGAAGGCGATGCCGGCGATCGCCGTTCCAAACGCGAGCAGATTGCGCTCGCCGAAGCGTTCGGCAACGAGTCCCGCGGGAATCTGGAAAGCGGCCATCGCCGTGCGGTGCGCGGAACGGATGAGGCCGACCTGCGCCAGCGAGAGGCCGAAGGTCTGCGCCAGCAGCGGAAGCAACACGTACGTGACGTCGGAAAGCCCGTCATGCAGCGTATGCGCGGTGCAGCATGTGGCGAGCGTGCGTTTAGCGTGGCGTTGGGGCACCGGCCGACTCGGGTGGTTGTTGTGACGGTTTTGCGACCATCATATCAGGCCTGCGGCGTGAACGGCGGCGGTCGAGGTCTGGTGTAGAATCCCGTTTCCCGATCGCCGCTTCTGCTTATCCTTCCGCCGCGCATGACCATCGTCATCTATATCTTTTCGGGTTTGTTCATTCTGCTGTCGCTCGCGCTGCTGTTCGCGTATTACCGTACGCGGCAGCCAGGCCTCGTGCTGATGAGCAGCGTCTATGGAACCACCGGCATACTGGCACTCATGTTCACGCACTGGTGGCCGCTCGCCGCCGGTTTCGTGCTGGCGTGGGTGTTGCGCCTGCTCGGCCTTGACCCTGGACCGAATACGGAATCGAAGCGATAGTTGGAACTCGACTTACCATCTCACGATCTCCCGCTCTCACGGCCCTTCGGGTGCACCGTAGCCACCACCGCCCGGGGTTTCGATCACGAATACGTCGCCGGGCTGCATCTCGATGCGGTCGCAGGCCTTGAGTTCGATCCGTTCGCCGCCGGCGCGCTCGACCCGGTTGCGTCCCACCGCACCGGGTTCTCCGCCCGCCATGCCATAGGGTGCGACGCGCCGGTGCCCTGAGAGGATCGCGGCCGTCATCGGCTCGAGAAAACGCACGCGCCGCACCGCGCCGTCGCCGCCGCGCCAGCGACCTCTGCCGCCGCTGCCGCGGCGGATGGCGAAGCTTTCAAGCAGGACCGGAAAGCGCCATTCGAGCACCTCGGGATCGGTCAGCCGCGAGTTGGTCATGTGCGTCTGCACGCAGTCGGTTCCATCGAATCCGATGAGCGATCCATCAGGGGCGCGGCCCAGTACTCCGGCGCCCGAACCACCGGCGATCGTTTCGTAATACTGGTAGCGATCGTTGCCGAAAGTGAAATTGTTCATGGTGCCTTGCGAGGCGCCCATCAGTCCCAGCGCGCCGTAGAGCGCATCGGTGACGCATTGCGAAGTTTCGACGTTGCCGGCCACGACGGCCGCCGGGTAGCGGGGATTGAGCAGTGAACCCTCCGGAACGATCACCTGGAGCGGCTTCAGGCATCCCGCGTTGAGCGGGATATCGTCGTTGACCAGCGTACGAAACACGTAGAGCACGGCGGCCATGGTGACCGCGGACGGTGCGTTGAAGTTATTTTGAAGCTGCGGTGAGGTGCCTGTGAAGTCGATTACCGCGCTGCGCGCCGCGCGGTCGATGCGGATCGTCACCCGGATTACCGCGCCGTTATCCATCTCATAGGTAAACTCGCCGTCGGTCAGCACGTCGATCACGCGCCGCACCGATTCCTCGGCATTGTCCTGCACGTGCCGCATGTAGGCGTGAACGACGTCGAGCCCGAAATGCTCGACCATGCGTCTCAGCTCGACCACGCCCTTCTGGTTGGCCGCGATCATCGCCCGCAGATCCGCGAGATTCTGCTCCACGTTGCGCACCGGATAGCGCGCGGAGGAAAGCAACGCGCGCGCCTCCTGCTCGCGCAGGCGCCCGCGCTCGACCAGCAGAAAATTGGTGATGAGCACGCCTTCCTCGTCGAGATGCGTGCTGTCGGGCGGCATCGATCCCGGCGTGATGCCGCCGATGTCGGCGTGATGACCGCGTGCGCCGACGTAGAACAAGATGCGTGAGGCGTCAGGCGAGGGGTCGGACGCAGACGGGGCATTGTCGTCGAATACCGGGGTGGTCACGGTGATGTCGGGCAGGTGCGTGCCGCCGTGGTACGGGTCGTTGAGCATGATCACGTCACCCGCGCGCATGCGGTCGGCGTTGTCCCGGATCACGGTCTTCACGCTTTCGCCCATCGAGCCCAGGTGCACCGGCATGTGCGGTGCGTTGGCGATGAGATTGCCGTGCGCGTCAAACAGCGCACACGAGAAGTCGAGGCGCTCCTTGATGTTGACCGAGTAGGCGGTGTTGGCGAGCGTCACCCCCATCTGCTCGGCGATCGCCATGTAGAGGTTGTTGAAAATTTCGAGCATCACGGGATCCGCTTGCGTCCCGATAGCGACGCGCTGCGGGCGCGCCGCTGCGCGCGTCAACACCAGATGGTTGAGCGGCGTCACCCGCGCCTGCCACTGCGGTTCGACCACGGTGGTGGCGTTCGCCTCGGCGATGATCGCGGGGCCGATGATGCAGTCGCCCGCGCGCAGTTCTTCGCGCCGATAGACGGGCGCCCGGTGCAGATTATCGCCGCTGAACATATCCGCCATTGCGGCCGCCTTTGGGGCCCCTTGACGCGCTGCAGCGACAGGTGACGCCTCGGACACAGCGTCGTTCTCGCCCACGACTTCAACCGAGACTGCTTCGACTACCAGCGCGCGGTCCGGCATCAGGAAGCTGTAGCGTTGCTGGTAGCCGGCTTCAAACTGCTGCGTCATCGCCGGCGGTCCGGCGAAATCGACGATGATTGCGGTATCGGTGCCTTCGTAGCGCAGATGCGCGCGCCTGTGCTCGACGATGCGCTCCGGCACGACGCCCTGATCCAGGACTTCCGCGCGCGCTGCGGCGGCAAGATCAGCCAGCGTTTCTTCGAGTTGCGGCATCAAGTGCACTTCGAGCCGGGCCTCGACCGCCCGCTCCCTGAATGCGGCAATGTCGGCGAGCCCCATGCCGTAGGCCGAGAGCACGCCGGCGTAAGGGTGGATGAAAATGCGCGGCATCGACAGCGCATCGGCGACCAGACACGCATGCTGGCCGGCGGCGCCGCCGAAGCAGACGAGCGTGTAGCCGGTGACGTCGTGGCCGCGCTGCACCGAGATTTTCTTGATGGCGTTGGCCATGTTTTCCACGGCAATCTTCACAAAGCCTTCGGCGACTTCTTCGCTACTGAGTGCTTTGCCGGTTGCATGCGCGATTGCGGCGGCGAGCGCGGCAAACCCTTCGCGCACGGTCCCGATGTCGAGCGGCTCATCCCCGCGCGGCCCGAACACGCGCGGAAAGAACTGCGGCTGAATCTTGCCCAGCATCACGTTGCAGTCGGTGACGGTCAGCGGACCGCCCTTACGGTAACAGGCAGGGCCCGGCTGCGCGGCGGCGGAATCGGGGCCGACGCGCAGCCGTGCGCCGTCGAAATGCAGGATCGAACCGCCGCCCGCGGCCACCGTGTGGATGTTCATCATCGGCGCGCGCATTCTGACGCCGGCAATCAGGGTTTCGAACGCGCGCTCGAAGCTGCCGGCGTAGTGCGAGACGTCGGTCGAGGTGCCGCCCATATCGAAGCCGATGATGTGGTCGAAGCCGGCGGCGAGCGCAGTACGCACCGCGCCGACCACGCCGCCGGCGGGTCCCGATAGAATGCTGTCCTTGCCCTGGAACAGCCGCGCATCGGTGAGCCCGCCGCTGGATTGCATGAAGTGGAGAGACGGGCCGGACCCGGACTCGCGCAGCGCGGAGCGGGCAGGCCCGCCAGCGGCCGGCGCGGCATTGTTTTTGTCCTGGGACTTTCCGTGCAGAGGCCGGGTGCCCGGTAGTTCCCGGGCGACACGATCCACGTAGCGACGCAGGATGGGGGAGAGGTAGGCATCGACTACGGTCGTATCGCCGCGGGAGACCAGCTTCATCAGGGGGCTTGCGTGGTGCGAAACCGAAATCTGGCTGAAACCGGTTACGCGCGCGAGCTCCGCCAGGCGCCGCTCGTGGGCAGGATAACGGTAACCGTGCATCAATACGATCGCGATCGAGCGATAGCCGCGTTCATGGGCCTCGCGCAGCTCGCGTGCCGCCCGCGCCTCATCGAGCGGCAACAGCACTTCCCCGCGTGCCGTGACGCGTTCCGCGACCTCGTAGACCAGCCCGTAGAGCAGCGCGGGCAGCATGATGTGGCGCTCGAAGATGCGCGGCCGGTTCTGGTAGGCGATGCGCAGCGCATCGCGGAAGCCACGCGTGGTGAACAGCACGGTCGGTTCGCCTTTGCGCTCAAGGAGGGCGTTGGTCGCGATGGTGGTGCCCATCTTGACCGCGGCGATGCATTCGGCCGGAATGGCCCCATCGCGCCGCACCCCGAGCAGTTCGCGGACACCGGCAAGCGCGGCGTCCTCATAGTGCCCGGGGTTTTCCGAGAGCAGCTTGTGCGTGACCAGGGTACCATCGGGACGGCGGGCGACGATGTCGGTAAAGGTCCCGCCGCGGTCGATCCAGAAGTGCCAACGCGCGGAGACGTAATCTGGGTTCACGACAAGAGTTCCGGGCTGAAACGCTCCGCGCATACTAGCATGGCGCACGCCGGAGTTTGCCTGCGCGTTTGGCGCAGCGCTGGCGCTGCGCGAGCCGAGAGGGTACGATTGCATGGTTGGCGTTTACGAGATCGATGCGGTCAAATTTGCAACCGTCGTAGCGGAGCGTAATATGAACGATCCCCACAAGCCCAAGGCCGCCGGGGCGCAACCCCTGGATCAGGGCCCGGCGTACAGCACTTTCCCGAACGTCACGACCCACGGCCCGCGGGACAAGCGCTGCTTTCACGGCAAGCCCGAGGACTGGAAGCGCGCGCCAGCGAAGCGCACATTCGGCGGGAAGGTGAAATGACGCAGCAAGCGATGTTCGAGCGGCGAAACCGGACAATGGAAAAAATCGGCAAGTACGAAATCATCAAGAAACTCGGCGAAGGGGCGACCAGCAGCGTCTACCTCGGGCACGATCCGTTCGCCGACCGCGACGTGGCGATCAAGCTCGTGTCCCAGGACGCGCTCAGGAACTCGGCGAACGGCAGCGTCATGCACCGCCTGTTCCTGAACGAGGCGTCGCTCGCGGGCAAGCTCGTGCACCCGCATATCGTCGAGATCTACGACGCGGTCGCCGATGAGGACAATGCCTACATCGTGATGGAATACATCGCCGGCGGCACGCTGCAGCGCTTCACGCGGGCGGACAACCTGCTGGAGCTGGGTGACGTGATCGAAATCGTCTACAAATGCGCGCGCGCGCTCGACTTTGCTTCGCATCTCGGCGTCATCCACCGCGACATCAAGCCGGCCAACATCCTCGTCAAGGACGACAACGACATCAAGGTCACCGACTTCGGCTCGGCGGCGCTGCTGCATACCGAGCGCACCATCATCGACGGCATCGGCACGCCCGCTTACATGTCTCCGGAGCAGCATCTTGGCAAGTCGCTCAACCACCAGACCGACATTTATGCGCTGGGCGTGGTCATGTTCCAGCTGCTGACCGGGCGCCTGCCGTTCCAGGCCGGCAACATCGCGGCGCTCGCGTACCAGATACTGAATGCCGATCCACCGCTGCCCTCCGAGTTCCGGCCCGATATTCCGAGCGAGATCGACGTCGTGGTGCGGCGCGCGATCGAGCGTGATCCGGCCATCCGTTACCTGACCTGGCAGCGGTTCTTGGATGATCTCGCGGCTGTCGCCTCGGGCGGCGCCCCGCTCACCAAACGCGGCGTGCTGGAGACGGAGAAATTCAACGCCCTGCGCTCGCTGTCCTTCTTCCGCTCGTTCAGTGACGTCGAACTGTGGGAAGTGCTGCGTTTCGGAGAATGGCGGACGGCGGCCAAGAGCGAAGTGATCATGAAAGAGGGCGAGCCCGGTGACTTTTTCTGCATTCTGGTGAGCGGGGAGGCGCGTATTACGCGCAAGTTGCGGTTGCTGAACACGCTCAAGGCCGGAGAGTGCTTTGGGGAGATGGCTTACCTGGGCGAGTCCGGCAAGGTGCGTACGGCTGACGTCACCGCGGCGAGCGACGCACGCATGCTCAGGATTCCCGTGTCAGCCCTTGAACGCGTGAGCGAACTGTGCCGGCTCAATTTCGATCGTGCGTTCCTGCGCGTGCTGGTCGAGCGCCTGACGCACGCCAACTCCAAGCTGGCGGGGATCTAACCCGGATATTTCACCGGCCCGGCCCGTAATTCACGCGGAAGCCGCAGGGATGCTCGCTTTTCCACGGATCATGCCCGGGATCACTTTTTGAAGTATATCGGCTTTCTGCTTATTTCACTGATGCTTCTTTTGTCTCTACCGCACCACCAAAACGGGTATTTTGGTGTGAGTCAGCACCCTGGTGGTTTCGCTGCCGAGCAGCACGGCATCCACCCCCTTGCGGCCGTGTGAGGCCATCATGATCAAGTCACACTTGCT
>MERI01000019.1 GCA_001772005.1 Betaproteobacteria bacterium RIFCSPLOWO2_12_FULL_62_58
CAGCCCGGTGTCGACCGGGGCCAGATCCGCGCCTTGGCCGGACTGGACTTCTTGCGCCGTAACGAGAACATCCTGCTCATCGGGCCACCCGGTATGATCGGCAACTAACTCGGTCTCAATAAACAGTCAAGAGTAAACGACAATGTCCCAAAATCTCCAGCCGGATGACGATGAGTTCCTTGCCCACGTCTTCCCGGGATCTTCGGAAGCAGCGGTTCGGTTTCGCCAGGAGATCTTGCACCTGAACCAGTATTGCGGGCGCTACAAAGGGGCTATTCCTTGCATTCTCCTTACTGGCGAGTCCGGTGTTGGCAAGAACTACACGGCGCGCGCCATCTCCGCCCACTCACAGTGGCTAACACTGACGGACGATGAACGTCGTGAGGTGTATTACAACAAGCGCGGTCAAATCAGTTTGCCGCCGGTCGTATTGATTGACCGTCTGCTCTTTAAGGAACACCTACCCAGGCGTGGCGGTAAGACCCAAGCAGCTCTTCTACATGGTGGATCAAGTCGAGGCCCTGTCGAAAATCACTAACAAGAATGCCGAGGCCCGCTGGGTGGAAACGCTCCGCGCCGTGTTAGACGTGCCGAACGTCAGCATAGTGCTGGCCCTGGGGGCTTCCCGACTCGATGGTATTCCGGCAATCGTATATGCCGCCGAGATTGTCCGGCGCTTCACCGTCGACAAGTACATACAGATGGCTGCCTACGAAACACCCGAGGCGGAGGACTTCGTGAAGGACCTTCTGACAAACCTGATCAATGCTGACAGGCGCGAGGCACTGGAAGCGAGCGAAAAGTTGTCTTAGCAACCCTCAAGAGACTTCAGCTAGTTGACGCTCCAATAAAGCACGTGTGGGACGTTGGGATAATTTCCTACGTCGTCGAACGAGCTGTCGAGGCTTGTGGCGCCGCAGCGACCGATCTCAACAACAGCGAGCCACTGCTGCGGCTTGTCGAACTATTGTCGTGCGTTGATCTGATTGGACGCTCTAGCTATGCACGCTTCTCTGCGGCGTATCGATTACAGCTCGTTGTGGAGTGGCTCTTAGCCACCGGCCACAAGGGGTTGCTGTTGTTCATCGATGAGGTCGATAACGTTGTTCGACAGATTCATGGCAAGGCGCACCCAGGCTGTTTCCGCACCCTCGCGTGGTACTGCTCCGCGGCCCAACTGGACGCATTACGAGTGATCTTTGCAATGACGCCGGAAATGGTTGATCGCCTTGGCATCGATTATCGGAAGCAATACGCTGATTCGCTGAATGAGCAAAAGACCGTGCGTCCAGATGAATGCAGAGTCTATGAGAATTGGAGCAAGGAGGTCGATGAACTCTCTATTCGCGGCTGGGATGCTTGCCCTGACTTGCAGCCCTCTCAGCGCCTCGAATTGTTCCGTCGGATTGCGTCTATTCACGCAGCGGCCTGGGGCACTTCGTCGGCGCCCTCACATGGCACTCTCCGCAAGCTAATACGATCACCCGCCTTTGGCACTACGCGCCGATGGGTGCGAGCATCGGTTCAGCTTCTTGACCTGCTGCAGCAACAAAGGTTTTCGTAACACGGGCTGATGCGAGCTACTGACAGATTGATCGCCAACCCAGTGATGTGTCTTCGCCCCAAACGCGCCACGCGGTCTCCACGATCAGTCTGAGCTTACGTTCCTCGTCCGCGGGGGTGATGGCGCTTCCCATCACCGAGTTAGAAAAGCCGCATTGCGGGCTGACCGCCAACCGCTCCAGGGGCACGAAGCGGCTCGCTTCGCGGATGCGGCTTACGAGCTCGTCCATCGGCTCGAGGTGAGGACGCTTGGTGGTGAACCGCCTCAGCGGCCTGGCTTCCGGGGCGCGGCCGGCGCGTCCTCGAAGGGCCACTGCTCGCACCGGTAGCCCATGTCCCAGAACATCCACTCGTAACGGCTGGTCGTGCGGAAATGGCGACGCATGGCTGCGCGCTCGGCGTCGCCAATCTGGGTGGCGACCTCGTTGGTCGCCTCGAGCACCGCGCCGACGACGGCGCCGAACTCGGGAGAGCCGTAGGTCCCGATCCAGCGTGCGTACAGCGGATTCGGCGACTGGTGTAAAATTGAACCGGATTGAGCCCACGCAAGGCAAGAAGATGATCCGCAAGATCGAGGCCGTCGTTGACGAGCAGGGGACTGTCAAGCTCAAGGAGCCCGTTCGCCTGTCTGCGCCACGTCGCGCCGTGGTCACGATTTTTGATGAGGACAAGGCGGTCAAGGTCGACGAATCCGCATTGCTCAGCGAGCCCGCTTTAGCTCACGACTGGAACCGCCCCGAAGAGGACGCCGCGTGGTCGTACCTTCAGCCGGGTCGGTAGTCCTGGTTCCTTTTCCTTTTTCCGATCTTTCACAGAGCAAATTGCGTCCGGCCGTTGTTCTGGCTGATGCCGGGCACGGTGACTGGATCTTGTGTCAGCTCACCAGCAGCTCTTATTCCGACGCAAGAGCAGTAAAGCTTGAAAACGCTGATTTCAAGAGAGGTTCGCTTCGCGTGGTGAGCTATGCGCGGCCCGGGAAACTGTTTACCGCCAATCAAGAGCTGCTGGTTTCCGAGGTTGGCGTTCTAAACGACAGAGCCTTCGAACGGGTACGGAACGCCGTACTGGCTGTTTTCCGCCCGGCAGCCAAGTAGCGCTCGCACGCCGCACCAGTCACTTCGTCACAGCGTCACTTCTTCTCGTCACCCGTCTTCGCCCCACACCCGCCGCGCGGTCTCCACGACCCGTCTGAGCTTTCGTTCCTGGTCTGGCGGGCTGATGGCGTGGAGCCGGGCCGACCCGCTTCACTGGCCTGGCCTCCGGGGCGCGGCCGGCGCGTTCTCGAATGGCCACTGCTCGCACCGGTAGCCCATGTCCCAGAACATCCACTCGTAACGGCTCGTCGTGCGGAAATGGCGCCGCATGGCTGCGCGCTCGGCGTCGCCAATCCGGGCGGCGAATGATTCGGCGTATTGACCCGCGCACGTCGCCACACTTGACCCCATGTCTGTTATAAACGACAATACGCTGTGACCGACGCGATCCAGGTCCTGCACTACCAGACTGCCGACGAGCGTATCCCCTTTCGGGAGTGGCTCGACACCGTGAGCGACCCCGTCGCCTATGCAGCGATTCAGGTGCGAAAGGACCGGCTGGCGCGAGGTCTGTTCGGGGATTGCGAGCCGGTCGGCGAAGGTGTTTGGGAACTGAGGATCGACGTTGGGGCCGGCTACCGCGTGTATTACGCGCGCTCCGGAAAACAGGTCGTGCTTCTTCTATGCGGCGGTGACAAGCGTAAGCAGAAGGCGGATATCAAGACAGCGAAAGCATACTGGAGAGACTATGAGCAAAGGACACGTCCCCGCGGCCGTTCCCGCTAAGCCTTACGTGCTGGAGCGGCTACGCGATCCGCAAACAGCGGCAGCATACCTCAGCGCGGCGGCAGGAGAGGATGATCCTGGGGCATTCCTTCAGGCGCTCAGGAACGTCACTGAGGCGATGGGCGGGATCTCCAAGATCGCGTCCCGCACGGGACTCAACCGGCAGCAGCTTTACCGCACTTTATCGAAGGAGGGCAACCCCGAGCTTCGGAGCCTGACAAAGATACTCGATGCCTCCGGACTGCAGTTCGTCGTGGCGGCAAAACCAGCGCGAAGGAATCAGGCAGCGACGCGGCGCCGCGCGAAGGGCGAGGCGGTCAAGCTCGCAGCGTAAGGCCGGCGGGTGAAGATCGCTGGTGAGTTGATCCACAACTGCCCTATCGCGACGGTGGGAAAAGGCGGACACCTTTATCGCCCTGGGCTGGTTCCCGATCGAAGGGCGCGGGACGGTGCGAAGATGGCTCAGAAAGATCGTAATAGTGCGGCAATCAGGTCGTCGAGCTTCACGCCGAAACCAATGCTGCGTCATCGTCCCAAACCCGCCCGCGGTCTCCACGACTGGTCTGGGCTTTCGTTCCTAGTCTGCCGGGGTGATGGCGTGGAGCCGGGCCGACGCGCCTCCAGCGGCCCGGCCTCCGGGGCGCAGCCGGTGCGTCCTCGAATGGCCACTGCTCGCACCGGTAGCCCATGTCCCAGAACATCCACTCATAACGGCTCGTCGTGCGGAAATGGCGGCGCATGGCTGCGCGCTCGGCGTCGCCAGTCTGGGCGGCGACCGCGTTGGTCGCCTCAAGCACCGCGCCGACGACGGCGCCGAACTCGGGAGAGCCGTAGGTCCCGATCCAGCGTGCGTACAGCGGATTCGGCGACTGGTGTAGAATTGAACCGGATTGAGCCCACTCAAGGCAAGAAGATGATCCGCAAGGTCGAGGCCGTCGTTGACGAGCAGGGGACTGTCAAGCTCAAGGAGCCCGTTCGCTTGTCTGCGCCACGTCGCGCCGTGGTCACGATTTTTGATGAGGATAAGGCGATCAAGGTTGACGAATCCGCCTTGCTCAGCGAGCCCGCTCTAGCTCACGACTGGAACCGCCCCGAAGAGGACGCCGCGTGGTCGTACCTTCAGCCGGGTCGGTAGTCCTGGTTCCTTTTCCTTTTTCCGATCTTTCACAGAGCAAATTGCGTCCGGCCGTAGTCCTGGCTGTTTTCCGCCCGGCAGCCAAGTAGCGCTCGCACGCCGCACCAGTCACTTCGTCACTGCGTCACTTCCTCTCGTCACCCGTCTTCGCCCCAGATACGTCAGCGCGAGGCTCGCGTTCGCGGGCCAGGCCTCAGGCGGCACGGGCGCCGGCGCTTGACCCGCTTCGCGCGTGGCCCGCATGCTTTGCCGCAACGCCCGTTGCGGACCCTTGGCACGGTCATAGGAATACGGTTTTCGTTTTTGGTGCATTCTGGTGCAAAATGGTGTATCCTGATCCCATGTCGATCGCCGAAAAGACCGTCCGTCAGAGCGTAAGTCTCCCCGCGCGCGTCGCCCGCCGGGTGAAATCCTTGGCGAAGACCAGCAGCACGAGCGCCAACCGTATCATTGTTGAGCTCATCGAGTCCGGTATCGAAGCCCGGGAGCAGGAAAGGAAACGCTTCTTCGAGCTGGCCGACCGTCTGGCACATTCCCGCGATGCGGAAGATCAGAAACGTCTCAAGGAAGAGCTGGCCCGCATGACCTTTGGTGAGTAATGCCCCGGATCCAGTGGACCGGACTGCTTCCTGCGCTCCGCGACCATCTGTTTGACCGGCTGCGCGAACGCAAGATCACTGCGGCAGACCTTTACAAGCTCAGAACGTGGAGGGAATCCGATCCCGATGCCCCCGACGGGCTCTGGTACAAGGACTTCGGTTCGTTCAAAATTTGCGGCGAAGGAAAATACCCGAAGACCTTCTTGCTCGCGGGCCAACCTGCTAAAGGTCAGCAGCTCTAAGGGCTTGCTTCGGGTCGTCCGTTAAAGCGCGCCGCGAGCGCAACTGACAAATTCGCGGGTTAGCGCGCGCGCCGGCGCTTGACCCGCTTCGCGCGTCGAGCGCATGATTTGCCGTCACGCCCGTTGCGGACCCTCGGCAAGCGCGGATCGGGTCGCCGAACGCGTCGTGACGCTCCGGCTTGAGTCCGGGCAAGGTGCTTGGGGCCGCCTCAGATCTCGCGGCAGGCTCAATCAGGGAGCGAACTTCGGCAACGGGCGGATTGAATTTCCTATCTTTGGGAGGACTACGATGGGCTATACGCTGCAAGACTTCTGTCGCGATACGCGCGAGATACTGAAGAACGGCTCGAGCCGGGCGCAGGTCGAGCAGGTCAAGACGCACATGGAGCGTTTGCTGGTGGACCCGCAGTTTCTCGCCGAGTACTTCAATGACCAGCATCCGCAAGGCCTGAAGCGCATCTACGCCGATTCGCAGCTCGGGTTCGAGGTGATGAGCTACCGATACGACAAGGCGCGCAGCTCGCAGCCGCACGACCACGGAGATTCCTGGGCGATCTACGGGCAGGTAACCGAATACACGGAGATGGCGGTGTGGGAGCGCACGGACGACGGCTCGGATCCGGACCACGCCACGCTTCGGGAGAAGACGCGCTATCGCCTCAACCCCGGTCAGGCCGGCGTTTATTACGGACGGGAATTGCACTCCATCGCCATGCCGGACAATTCCCGTTACCTGCGCGCTACCGGAACCGACCTGGAAACGATCGAACGCTTGAGGATTGATGCGAAGAGCGGTCGCGTCGAACGCATCCACGCCCGACAGACCGGCGCCGCCTAGCGGCGTCAGGTTCCCTCGGCAAGCGCGGGTCGGGCCGCCGAACGCGTCCTGACGCTCCGGCTTGAATCCGGGCAAGGTGCTTGGGGCCGCCTCAGAGCTCGCGGCAGGCTCAATCAGGGAGCGAACTCCGGCAACGGGCGGATTGATTTTCTTATCGCTTGGGGAATACGTGGCGGCGTGCGAGCGCGCATGTCGAGTCACTCATCATGAGGAAAGCTATGCGGTGTCTTCGCCCCCAACCCGCCTCAGCGGCCTTACCTCCGGGGTGCGGCCGGCGCGTCCTCGAATGGCCACTGCTCGCACCGATGGCCCATGTCCCAGAACATCCACTCGTAACGGCTCGTCGTGCGGAAATGGCGACGCATGGCTGCGCGCTCGGTATCGCCGATCCGGGAGGCGATCTCGTTGGTCGCCTGGAGCACCGCGCTCACGATGGTGCCAAACTCGTCGGAGCCGTAGGTCCCGATCCAGCGTGCGTACAGCGGATTCGGCGAACCGGCACGCGCCAGCTCCTTGCCTACCTCCCAGTAGATCCAGTAGCAGGGAAGGAGCGCAGCAAGCGCCTCATGGAAGGGCGCCCCGTAGGCGACCGCGAGAAGATAGTGGGTGTACGCCAGGGTGGTCGGCGCGAGCGGGGTGGCGGCCACGGCTTCCGCGGTCAGCTCGAACTCGCGGAAGAAGCCTTCATGGAGTGTGCGCTCGACGCGGAGCGCACCCGCTGCGTGTTCGGCCAGCATGACGATCCAGTCATCCTTCGGCGCCCGGGCCCCGGCGATCGCGAGCGCGCGGGCGAACTCACGCAGGTAGAGCGCGTCCTGGACGGCGTAGAACTCGAAGCGCTCGCGCGGCAGTGATCCGTCGGTCAGCCCCGCGATGAACGGGTGGCGCAGGATGGCGGCGTAGATCGGCTCGATCGACACCCAGAGCTCGTCCGTGAACAAGGTCTGGGGAGCCGCGGGGAGTGGAGCGCTCACGAGCTGGTCCTCCACAGATCGACCAGGGCATATTCAACCACTTCGTTGTCCTTGGTGGCGCACAGCTACGTTTTGGCTACGTGCGCTCCGGGAAGTGGTTCGTGAAGGCTCGGCGGGTGCGTGTCCGGTAGGCAACCTCGGTCAGGACCGGCCAGGTAGTTATCAGTCGGCCCGTAAAGCTGCGGGCAAACTCCACTGCCCGCGCATGATCCGCGTCGCCCGCGTGGATCAGGGCGAATAGCGGGCCGGTGTCAGCGAGAATGTTTCGTGGCGGTAATTCCACGAACAAAGGCCTTGGCCTGCGCCGCCGTATTCTTCGGCTTGAGCGGTCCCTTTACCGCACCGATATATTTCCGCGCGCGCTCATAAAGGCTCTTCGCCCTGCGGGGCGTACGGCTTACTTCGTATAGGTCGAACAGGTTCATGGCTAATCCTGCTGGCAAGATTGAATTCTACCACGCGACGTGCGTAGCCCTCTCCAAATCAGCCTCGCGCAACAATCGCATCGTCAAGTGCTTCCACAATCTGTTCAATTGCCGCTCCAACTCGCGCTGGCCTCACCGTTCGCGCGTGCAAAGCCGCAAGTAAAATTCCCGTTCCTCGCTGTGCCTGACGGTCGCCGCATCCTATCCTTGTAACTGCCAGAAGTGATCGAGCACCGCTACCCGGCTGCGGCCCGGACGCATGGCGTGGCGCAACGCGCCATGCACGTAATCGGTCGCGGCCTCGCAAGCGGCGAGCAACGGCATGCCCAGGCACAGGTTGGCCGCGATCGCCGAGGCGAGGGTGCAGCCGGTGCCATGGCCTTCGAGGTCAAGACGGTCGTGGGCGAATGCGGCCGGTTTCTGGCCGTCGGAATAGCGATCGACCATCTCGGCCGGGCCCTGCAAGTGGCCCCCCTTCAGCAGCGTCGCACGCGCACCCAGCGCCAGCAGTTCGACCAGGGCGGCATCTGCGGCCGCATCGTCAACGATAGGATGACCGAGCAGCAACGCGGCTTCGGGAATGTTCGGCGTGAGGATCGTCGCCAGTGGGAGCAGCCGCGCGCGCAACGCATCGAGCGCATCGGCTTCCAGCAGCCGCGCGCCGCTGGTCGCCACCATGACCGGGTCGAGCACGATATGCGACGGCTTGTGGTGCTCCAGCGCAGCGGCAACCGCGCAGATCACTTCGGTGTTGGCAAGCATGCCGAGCTTGACCGCACCGATACGGAAATCGTCGAAGCAGGCGTCGATCTGCGCGCGCAGGAAGGCCACCGGCGGCACGTGCACGGCCGTCACCCCACGCGTGTGCTGCGCGGTCAGCGCGGCAATCGCGGACAGGCCGTGCACGCCGTGCGCGGCGAAGGTTTTCAGGTCGGCCTGGATGCCGGCGCCGCCGCCGGAGTCGGAGCCGGCGATGGTGAGGGCGCTG
>MERI01000020.1:0-1072 GCA_001772005.1 Betaproteobacteria bacterium RIFCSPLOWO2_12_FULL_62_58
GCCTGTCCAGCTATGATGCACTATTGAGCATTACGTATCCGCGTGACACTCATCCACACCACCCCGCCTCCTGTGGAGGCACCCCTCCTCTCATCAGAGGAGGGGAGAAGTTTTTCCCCTCCTTTCCAAGGAGGGGTGGACGCCGTTGATCAGACGCCCTCGGCGCACGAATCTCCCCTCTCCCCTCGGGAGAGGGGCGGGGGGGAGGGTACGCGGACGGGGTGGTTGCGCCATGCGATATGCTCTTCTTGGATGTCACGCAGTTAGGTAATAGTCAATAGACTCTGGGGGACGGAGCGACTTATCTGTGAACCATCGGACGACGGAAGACCCTGCTCGTGCTGCGGAATCGCTCGATCCCCTGAAAGGGGTCATGCGCTACCACGAGGAGACGAAACATCATTTTTCCCGCTATGCGCGTTCGCTCGGCTACATGGACTGGGCGAATCAGCCGGATCCGTTTCGACGATACCAGGGATCCCCGCTCATTGCCTTACCGCGCCTGAAACCTGACGACGCGCCGCTCTCGCCGCTCTATGAACACTTGTACCGCCCTGGAGCAATGGCGAGCGCTCCGGTCACCATCCGCACCCTTTCGCGCTTTTTTGAATATGCGCTGGCCATTTCGGCTTGGAAGCAGGCCGGTGAGGTCCGCTGGGCGCTGCGAAGCAACCCCTCAAGCGGCAACCTGCATCCTACCGAAGGTTATCTGCTCATTGACCAAGTCCCGGGCCTTTCGCCATTCCCGGCTCTTTACCACTATGCACCCAAGGAACATGCGCTGGAGCTGCGCGCAGAGTTGCCGAAGGAAAGCTTTGCTTCGCTCATGCAGGGATTTCCGTCCAACGCCTTTCTTGTGGGCTTTACCTCAGTCAATTGGCGGGAGACCTGGAAGTACGGCGAGCGCGCCTTTCGCTACTGTCAACATGACGTGGGGCACGCGATCGGCAGCGCCCGCATTGCGGCCGAGACTCTGGGATGGCGCATGCTGCTGTTGGACGGACTGGCGGATGACACGCTGGCCGCCTTGTTGGGCGTGGATCGATCCGAGGATTTCGAAGGAGCAGAGCGG
>MERI01000020.1:1085-10449 GCA_001772005.1 Betaproteobacteria bacterium RIFCSPLOWO2_12_FULL_62_58
CGGGAGCATCCAGATTGCCTCGCCGTCGTCTGGCCCGCCGACACAGCGTTGGCGAATCCATCAGGGGCGGGAGGCGGGCCAATGGCGCGCTACCCGCAAGCGGCCGGCTTCGCCGGTAACGTGTCCGCGCGCCCCACCGATCAAGCTGCCGGTCTTGCCGCTGGGAAGACAATCTTTTTGCCCCTGTCCCTTGTCCCTGATGCTATTCGCGAGTTGAGGCAACTCTTTTGGCACGGCAAGGCCAACCGGCTGAGTCGAGACGATCCCGTGCAATGGGAGTTCCTCGACCGGGTGGAAGCCGCATCGTGGAAATCGAGTACTGAACAGAGGGTCGTCGAATTAAATCGCAGCGGTCCTACAGTGAAGACACCGAACAATTTGAGTGCCGATGCGCCGAACATCTACCCGGGTCAGCCAAGGGCTGGACAGGTGATCCGTCAGCGGCGAAGCGCGCTTGCGTTCGACGGCAAAACTTCGATTTCGGCCGGCAGCTTCTTCACGATGCTGGCCCGCGTCATGCCACGGGTTGATCGTGACCCGTGCCAGCGTCCGATGCCGTGGGACGTCCTCCCTTGGGAACCGGCCATTCATCTTGCCCTGTTCGTGCATCGGGTGGATGGCCTTGCTCCCGGTCTTTACATGCTGGCTCGCGATCCTGCAAAGGTTGACTCGCTCAGACGGGCGATGCACCCACAATTTGCCTGGACCTCCCCGCCTGGGTGTCCAGAAGACTTGCCTCTGTTTCTCCTTCAAGAGGGCGATGCGCGGCAACTGGCTGCCCAGGTCAGTTGCCATCAGGAAATTGCCGGGAAAAGTGCGTTTTCCTTGGGGATGATCGCAGAATTCGAATCAAGCCTGCGGCGCTACGGACCTTGGTTTTACCGGAGACTTTTCTGGGAGACAGGGGTGATCGGCCAGGTGCTTTATTTAGAAGCGGAGGCGACGGGCGTCCGTGCGACGGGAATCGGCTGCTTTTTTGATGACCCGGTCCACCAAGTGTTTGGATTCAACGATGTGATGTTTCAGTCGCTCTATCACTTCACGACCGGAGGCCACGTGGAGGACCCGCGCCTGACCACCTTGCCGCCTTATGGCCTTGATCATTGAGAGCCCGGCAGGCGATATTTACGTGGACACACGTTGGACCAATAACCACATAAGCGGTCGTGTCTTGGCGCCGAAATCAATCGGACACTTCCACTCCACTTCGGCTGACGCATTGCTATACTGGACGAACGGGTCGTCATGTCTGCGACGGCCGTCCCGTGGAGTACGTTCATGGCGCGCATGGTCAAGTGCATCAAGCTCGGGCGCGAGGCCGAGGGGCTCGATTTCCTGCCCTATCCCGGCGAGCTCGGCAAGCGCATATTCGAGAATGTGTCGAAGGAAGCGTGGAAGCAGTGGCTCGAGCACCAGAAGATGCTGGTCAACGAAAACCGGCTCAACCTCGCCGACAAAAAGGCGCGCGACTACCTCGCGCAGCAGTTGGAGAAACATTTCTTCGGCAGCGGCGCCGACATGGCGGCGGGATACGTGCCTCCCTCCGCCAAATAAGCCCCCGGCTATATCACGGCGGAAACACAATTGGTAGCGAGGCACCTTTGGACAAGAACACCCCCAGCCCTACTGAAATCAAGCTGCACCAGAAGTCCCGCATCCTGGAGATCTCGTTCGCCGACGGCAAAACGTTCAGCCTGCCGTGCGAGTTTCTGCGCATCTATTCTCCGTCCGCGGAGGTGCGCGGCCACGGTCCGGGCCAGGAAGTATTACAGGTCGGCAAGAAAGACGTCGCGATCACCCATATCGAGCCGGTGGGCACCTACGCCATCCAGCCTACCTTCTCCGACGGCCACGACACCGGCATCTACTCATGGGACCTGCTGTACGATTACGGTCTGCACCAGGAGGAGATGTGGCAGCACTATCTCAAGCGCATGGAAGAGACCGGGGCGAGCCGCGAGCCGGGACCCGCGCCTTTCGAGCAGCGGCCGAAAACAAAATAGCTGAACCGCTCCGGTGGTGCCGGGCGGCGCTATGGGGTCCCGCCCGATGCAGTTCGCCGAGTCACCCGGTGATGCAGTAGGTGCAACACCGGTCTCCCGAGAGGATGTGCTCGGTCCGCTCGACGGAGACGTCCTCCCCCAGCACGGAGCGAAAGAGTTGCAACTCATCACCACACAGCTTCGCGCAGATGCGCGCCGCCTTCGAAATGGCGCAGTGGTTCTCCACGAGCTCGAGCGATCCGTCGCCCCGACGTCGCCACTCGGCCATGAAACCTTCCTCGCGCCGTATCCGGGCAAGGGTGGCCACACGCTTTTCGATCGGGGCATCTGAACCCGCCATCCGAGCGCGATAGCTGTCGGCCTGCTGCCGCGTTCTTTCCGCGGTCAGCCGCTCGATGCCTTTGTCGCCGAAGGCGCGTTGGACCGCCTGGAGCATCCCGACCGCGAGGTCCTCGTGGCGATCGGGAAACCGGGCGTACGCCTTGGGCGTAAGTTGCCACACCCGAGCGGGGCGGCCGACTTGGCGCCGTTCGTCTGTGAAGTCGATCAGCTTCTCTGCTTGCAGGACGGCGAGATGCTGGCGAACGGCCATCGCCGTGACACTCAATCGCTTGGCCATCCGTGCCGCGGTCTGGGGTCCCTTGGTCTTGAGGACAAAGAGGACCCGTTCCCTTCCGGAGCCGGGGGCATTAGTACCCATGTTCGAAGTGTAGACAATTTCCTCGAGTTTCGCAAGTTTCAAAAGGACATGCTTGACAAATTATAGGAAAAGAATATACTTTCTTAACTGTTGAATCGGCGGGGAAACCTGACGTTCGGGATCCTCGACACGTGGCCCAAGGATGCGACGGAATTTTCCCAGTGGTCGATCGCCAAAGAAAGCGAGGCAGCGAAAATGCTTTCCACCTTGGAGAAGGCGATCCGTCAGATGCGGGCCGGCAAACCAGTCATTTTGCTGGATGCCGAGCACCGGGAGGGCGAAGGCGATTTCGCCATAGCGGCGCAGTTCTGCACACCGGAGTTCATAAACTTTCTTCTATCGAAGGGTCGCGGCCTGGTCTGCCTTTCGTTGCCGCCGGCCGTTGCCGCCCGTATCGGCGTCAAACCCTTGGTGATCGACGGTGAATCGTCTCCGGACACGCCCCCATTTGGAGTGCCTATCGACCTCGCCGATGGATCCTCCGGCATCGCCGCGTCGGCACGCTGTGCCACGATCAGGGCTGCCTGTGATGAATCCAAGTCCGCACGGCATTTCAAGCGCCCGGGACATGTCGCCACCCTGCTCGCCAACCCGCACGGGCTTCGGGGCCGTATCGGCCACACCGAAGCAGTGTTGGCCTTGCTTCGCCTGGCCGGAATCGCCGGACCGGGAGTGTTGTGTGAAATCCTGAATGCCGATGGCGAGATCGCGACACGCGATGAACTTTTCGCGATCGGTAAGGAACACGCAATCCCCGTTCTCCACATCGACACGTTGCTCGAGCGTCAGAAGTCGCTGGAGATGGCACGATGATCGGAGATGCGCTGCGCGGCGAGTATCTGCTGTCCAAGGATTTCAGCCTGCGCCTGGCGCAGGAACCGAGAGTGCTCATGCCGCGGCGGAGCGCGGGAAAACGCATCACCGGCTACGCCCTGTCCGTGGCCGCTTCACTGTCGGCGATCGCGCTGGTGGGCTGGATCGCTTTCTTCAACAACCCGCTCACCGCCCGGCCCGAAATCGCCAAAGCCCCGAATAATCCCCCGCTCGCAGCAGCCCCTTCGACCCAGTTAGCCAGCGTTCCCAGCGACGCAACAATGAACGAGTACCTGATCGCGCATCAGGAATTCTCGCCCAGCACCGCGATCCTTGGTCTTGCCCCGTACATCCGCAGCGTATCGGGCGCGCGACCGGGCAAGGGATGCCAGTGAATGTACGTTTTGAACATGGCAACACCCTATCGCAGTTAGGTGTTGCACTTGGTTTTTGAGAATGCCTTACTTCCAGGCCTACGGCTTTCCCCGCGCGCGCAGCCTGACCGGCGGGCTCGCCGCGTGGGACGCCGAGGTCGGGCACGAGGCTCTCGCGGCCCCGGCGAAAGGATGAGGGAGTAGCGCGCATGGCGAACGGCGCCCATGGCTCGCTCGAACGGAGGCCAGGAGCCCTGTTTCGCGCGATGGGGGTTCTTTTTCTTCGGAACAAGGGTTGCTTTCGCGAAACGCTTGCCAGCGAGCTGCAGGAGAACCTCATGACGCTTGGCATCGACTACCACATCCGCACGCTGAGGCGCCAGCTCACGGGCAGCGTGTCGTCGATTCCCCCCGAGGTCCAGGCAGCGATGCGCCACGTCCTGCTTCGGACCAGCGGCCTCCGGACTGATCTCGATATCGAGCAAGCGTTGGGCGCCGCCGGCCTATCGGTCGCGCCGCAGGAGCGTCAGCCAGAATACCTCTCCACGAAACGAATCGTCTTCCTGGCGCAGCTCTGGCTGCTCTTCAACCCGACCCATTCACGGCGCTCTCTCGCGACGATGCTTTCCGAGAGGCTTGCCCGCCGGGGACTTCGGCTCAACGTCGAGCCGCTCCAGAACATCTTGGCGGGGAGGCAAACGCTCGCTCGCCGTGAGGTGCAGGAGGCGCTACTCGAGTTTCTTTCGGCGCATGGAATCGACTCCGAAGAGGAGGCTCATGCCCGCTGGCAGGAGCATCAGAAGGACATCGACGTCTACATTCAGGAGCGGACTCTCGAATCGGTCGACTCTCTGCTCGCTCTCGCGACCACCTGGAAACTGCGAAACCACCAGCCCTCCTCGAGGCATCTGGCGGTCATCCTCCGGCAGAAGCTTCTGCAACGTGCTCTCTACCGCAGCCTGCACCGGATTCAAGCGGCTCTCGACGGGAAGGCCAAGCGCGTCCGACGTGCATTGATCGTCGGGATGGAGGGCCTGCTGCGTGAGGCCCTGCCGGAAGGTCACGATTTGGCGACCGAAGCTGCAGCAGCCGCGCAAAAGCAGACGAGGCAGCTCGATCTCTGCTGGGTCAGGGCCGAGCCGATCTCGGCCTTGGCCAAGGACTGGCTTGCGCAGCACCCGGGCACGAGCATGCGCCAGCTCTCAATTCGCGTGGCGAAGTCGGCGCGGCGAATGGGTTACGCGACCAGCCACAACACGATTCAGCCGATCCTCGGTGGCCATAAGAAGATGACGCGGGGCTTCGTACACCGTGCAATGCTGAAGCAGTTCGAGGGCGCGCACGATCGCACCCCCGAGGAGCACGTCGTTCCTGCGCACCGGGCGGGCAGCGCCATCGCGCGCGTTTCCCGCCCCCCGACGGAGAAGAAGCCGAGCCGACAGCGCGCGAAGCCCGCGGGTGGCGAAACGGCAAGATCCAACGCCGATCCACTTGCGGCCTACCTGAGGAGCGCCAGTCGCCTTCCGCTTCTCAGCGCTGAGGCGGAAGTCGCCCTCGCCCGCGGAATCGAAGAGGCCGAACGCGAAGTGCTCCGCATTCTCCTCCGATCGGCGGTCGCGGCCAGAGAGCTCGCCGCCGTCGCCCGCAAGCTGGACGGAGGGGAGCTGTCTGCGTGGGACATCGTCATCGGGGCGATTCCCAAAGACGAAGATGACGAACGGCAAGAGCACCACAAGCTTCGCCGGATTCTCAGCGATGTCGCGAGGTTGGACGCGCAGTGCGCGGAACGCAGAAGAGAGCTGCTCTCGGCCGAGCGAACCTCCGAGGAGCGGGCGACACAGCTCCGCCAGGAGCTAGAGGCCCTCTGGCAGCGGATGGCCCTGGTTCTCGCCGAGACGCGCGTTGCCGACGAGCACCTCAAGCGGATGAGTCAGCAGCTCGAGGGGCTCGTTGCGGCGGCGGAGGCGACCGTCCGCGAGGGAGGCACCAGTGCCGGCGGGGACCTCCATCGAATCGAGGAGCAAGCGGGGCTGCCTCTCGCGGAGATGAAGCGGACGTCGGGCGAGGTTCAGGCCGCCGCGCACCGGGTGGCACACGCCAAAAACCAGTTCGTCAAGGCCAATCTGAGGCTGGTCATATCAATCGCGAAGAACTACCGCGGCCGCAGCCTCGACTTTCTTGACCTCATCCAGGAGGGCAACCTCGGCCTGATGCGGGCAGTCGAGAAGTTCGAATACCGCAAGGGCTTCAAGTTCTCAACCTACGCCACATGGTGGATCCGCCAGGCCATCAATCGTGCGATCGCCAACCAGGGCCGAACCATTCGGCTTCCCGTCCACCTCCACGAGAAACTCGGTCGGCTTCTCCGGACGATGCACGGAGCCCTTAACGAAGTCGGCGCCTTCCCGTCGCCGAGCGACCCCGCAAGCAAGACAGGGATACGACCGGCCGAAGTTTCCAAACTCTTGCTGTTTGCCGATGATGCCATCTCATTGCACACGCCGGTCGAAAACGGCGAGGCCACGCTGGAAGACTCGATCGCTGACGAGGCGGCGTTACAGCCTCTCGACGCGGCGATGAATCACGAGCTCGCGGACTGCGTGCGGCACGCGCTTGCTGGGCTCGACCCGCAACAGGCCCGCGTGCTCCGTGCCCGTTACGGCATTGACACGGGTTACGAGCGCACGCTGGCGGACGTCGGCCGGGAGCTCGGAGTGTCAGGAGAGCGCGTCCGTCAAATCGAGGCTGCCGCGCTGGAGCGTCTGCGGAAGCCAACACGGGCGGCGATGCTGAAGGGGCTTCTCGACGATGCGGCCGTCCTGGAGAGGAATGCGACGTCCCCTATAGAGACGCCCTGGAAGCGCAAGCCCAGTTTTGCCGCGCCCGAGAGCCGCTTACGGAAACCACCTACTACGAGAGGAAAGATCCATGGCTGATTTTGTGAAAGTAGCGCAGACGAACGAGATCGAGCCCGGTCAGGCACGGCTCGTCGACGTCAAGGGCAAGAAGATCGCGCTTTTCAACGTCGAGGGACGGTTCTTCGCGATCGATAACACGTGTTCGCACAAGGGCGGCCCGTTGGCCGAGGGGGAGGTCTCGGGCCACGTGGTGACCTGCCCCTGGCACCAAGGCAGGTTCGACCTCCGGACGGGCGAGGTCGTGGGCCCGCCGCCCCAGCAAGCCGTTACGCGCTACGGCGTTCGCGTGACGGGAACCGACATCGAGATCGAGGTGTAGGCGCGCGCGATGGAAACGATGGACGGCCGCACAATGAGTTCCGGGGTCTCGTCGGCGCGCAAGTTCGTCCAGGGCCGCGTGGTTGGGCTCACGCCGTGGACTGCGGACCTGTTCTCGATCCACGTGGAGGCGGCGGTGAAGCCGTTTCGTGCCGGCCAGTTCGGGCGGCTAGCGTTGCCGCACGATGGCGAGATGATCGCGCGCCCGTATTCGTTCGTGAATGCGCCCTCGGAACACCCGCTCGAGTTCTACTTCATTGTGCTACGCGACGGGCCGCTCACCCAGCGTTTGGCGAACCTGAAGCCCGCTGACGCCATCTGGATCGCCCCCCAAGCCTCGGGCTTGATGACGCTCGCCGACATCCCTGCCGCGGACTACCTGTGGCTGCTCTCCACCGGAACGGCGATTGGCCCGTTTCTGTCGATCTGCAAGACGGATGAGCCCTGGCAGCGGTTCAAGAAGGTGGTCTTGGTGCATGCGGTGCGCTACGCCAGAGACCTTAGCTATCAGGACACCATCCGAGGGATCGCGGCCGCTCGCGGCGAGCGGTTCGTCTGCGTTCCGTTTGTGAGCCGGGAGGACCACGATTTCGCCATCCGGGGCCGCGTGCCTCAGGCGATCGAGGACGGGCGGCTGGAGGCGCACGCCGGCGTCTCGCTCGTCGCCGCAAGCAGTCAAGTCATGATCTGCGGCAACCCCGAGATGATGAAGGACACCCGCCACGTCCTGAATGCCCGAGGCTTCAAGAAGAACCGCCGTAACGACCCTGGGCAGATTACTGTCGAAGCCTACTGGTAACCCGTGGCCCCCTGCGCTGAGCCTCGACATACGGCGAATAGAACAGCGACCTGGACACGTTGGAAAGGAACAACCATGGCAATGAGCGAATCTCTCCGGAAGCAGCTCGCCGACCTCGTGGCAAGCAACCGGGTCGTCCTCTTCATGAAGGGTACCTCAAGCGCATGGAGGAAGCGGGAGCGAGTCGCGAACCTGTCGCGGGCGCATTCGAGCAGCGTCCAAAGTCGAAGTGGGAGTTACTATTGATCCCCGCGTAATCCACTAACATGGAAATGTCGTCCTCGTACGAAGCTTGTCCCCGCGAAGGCGGGGAGCGGGGACCCATACTGCGCTACGACGCGCGATGATGCACGGTATCGATTCCCGTTTCCACGGGGACGACACAGTCTTGTTACGCTGTTAGGCATTTATGCAAGGTAGGAGCGGTCTCAACAACCCACACCACCCCGCCCCGCTTTTGCTCCGGGCACCCCTCCTCGGGCAGGAGGGGAAAAGTAAATCTCCCCCTTTTCAAGGAGGGGTGGACGCCGTTGACTGGACGCCATCGGCGCACGAATCTCCCCTCTCCACTCGGAAGAAGGGCGGGGGTGAGGGTATGCGGCCGGGGTGGTTGCGTCGCGTGACTTACTCCTGGGTGTCACGCGGTTAGCAGGAGATTTCATCTGCGTTTATCGGCGTTTATCTGCGGCTAAGTTCTGTTCTTGATTTTTGAGATGGATTCTAGAAAATGATCGCCGGACCTGAAACATCCCTCGACGCACTCGCTGGCGTTCCCCTGAAGACCATAGGGCGCGTGACCAGCGATGTGCCGTTCAAAGCGGTGCTGATCAATCCTTACGAACTGGGGCGGCAGCCCTTCGCGCTCGCAGAGCCCGCCGCATGGTTGAAAAGGGCGGGTTTCGAGGTGGCGTGCATCGACCTTTCGCTGCAAAGGCTCGATCCCCGCACCCTGGCCGGCGCCAGCCTCGTGGCGCTCTACGTCGGCATGCACACCGCTACGCGCATCGCGGTCGAGGCGATTCCGCGCATCAAGGCGCTCGCCCCCGCGGCCCACTTGTGCGTTTACGGACTGTATGCGCCGATGAACGAAATGCTGCTGAGAGGGCTCGGCGTCGGAACGGTTCTTGGCGGCGAATTCGAGCCCGGATTGTTGAGCCTCGCCGAGCGCCTGCGAAGCACTCGCCGCAACGGCACCCAGAGCGAGCCGCTCATCAATCTCAGCAGGATCGAGTTTCTCACCCCCGACCGGACCGGGCTCCCGCCCCTTGCCCTCTACGCCCACCTGCAACTGGCGGACGGGAGCAGCAAGTTCGCGGGATTTGCCGAGGGCAGCCGGGGTTGCAAGCATTTGTGCCGGCATTGTCCGGTGGTGCCCGTGTACCAGGGAAAATTCCGCATCGTGCCGGTGGACGTGGTGATGGCCGACATCCGCAGCCAGG
>MERI01000021.1 GCA_001772005.1 Betaproteobacteria bacterium RIFCSPLOWO2_12_FULL_62_58
CAAGGCACCGCATGCGCGCCGCCGTGGAAAACTCTTGCACCGCAGTTCACCACTTAACGAAGGCACTTTTTCTGTCTAAACCAGCGGAGCCACTGCTCATAACCGTTTCCCTTCGAGGAGGCGAGATCGGCGCGGGCACGGGTCCGTTAGATCTGATTCTTGAGAAAGCCACCGGCTTTCGCAGTTTGCTATACCGCATGGCGGAATGGGTGGGCCGCTATCCACTGCGGCACCATGGCCCCCCGCCTAAAGATCTGCAGGGCCTAGTCCAAGCGCGCGCCACCGAGCCGGCCGTCGGCAGTTACAAATTGGAAATCAGGCTCACGGAGCCGGTTCAGCCGCACCTCTTCGAGCCCCCGAGGGTCCAACCTGCTGAGCTATCGGATCGGCTTTTCAACTTCCTTGAGTGCCTCACAGCAGGCACTTCCAAGGACCTCGAGGACTTGGTCCCTCAGTCAGACTATCGAAAAGCACTCCTTCAACTGACGCGGAATATTGTTCCAGGCGGCAAACGATTACGTGAAGTCGGGATATACCGGACGAAGAACGATCGGCTGCAGTCTGTCTTCCTTACTGATGCCTTGCCGCCGAGGATTCGAGAGGTAATGCCGAAACAGGAATCGCCTTCGGAGGAGCGCATGAGTTATCGCGGTACGCTGCGGGCGCTTCACCTAGATAGGAACTGGCTAGAACTCGCATTGGAAGACGGGAGCCATATAACCTGTGACACCGTGCCTGACATGCTCGACGATGTCGTTGGGCCAATGGTCAACCGGCACGTGCTGGTGACGGGCCCCTTGAGGCAAAAGCGAGGGAAGAGTCGCCTCCTGGCATCCGAGATTGACTTGGTCGATGAGGAGTAGCAGACGTTCGACCTAACAACGGCATCAATCCAACCAATGGCCTTACCAGATTCTTCTAGTTGCCGTCCGGTGAGTCGTTGCCCGTTGACTCCGCATTCATGGCCGGTAAGTCAGCCACGTTTGCAGCATCGGTTGGCGAAACTCCAGACGTGCTGGTTACTGGGCTTTACTCTCGAAGTCTACCGAGGCTGCACCATGTACGAGCGTACGAAGTCAAGAATGCATCGCCACAATAGACAGCGGGCTAAGACAGTCCCAGGTCAAAGAAAGTACTCAGAGTAGAGAAAAGAGAATGGCCCTCAAGAAATCCGAACTCTATTCCTCCCTCTGGTCGAGCTGCGACGAATTGCGCGGCGGCATGGATGCGAGCCAATACAAGGATTACGTCCTCGTCCTGCTGTTCGTGAAATACGTCAGCGACAAATTCGCCGGCCAGCCCTACGCCCCGATCACGATTCCGGCGGGCGCGAGCTTTGCCGACATGGTCGCGCTCAAGGGTAAATCCGACATCGGCGACCAGATCAACAAGAAGATCCTCGGCCCGCTGGCTCGTGAGAACAATCTCTCCGACATGCCGGACTTCAATGAACCGAGCAAGCTCGGCAGCGGTAAGGACATGGTGGAAAAGCTCACCAACCTCATCGCAATCTTTGAGAACCCCGCGCTCGATTTCTCGAAAAACCGCGCCGATGGTGACGACCTTCTTGGCGACGCTTACGAATACCTAATGCGGCACTTCGCCACGGAGAGCGGCAAGAGCAAAGGCCAGTTCTACACCCCCTCCGAGGTCAGCCGCGTTATCGCGCAGGTTCTCGGCATCCGCCATGCCGCTACGACGAACAAAACCACCGCCTATGACCCGACCTGCGGCTCCGGCTCGCTGCTACTGAAAGTTGGCGACGAGGCTAGCCGCGGCAAAAACGTGCGCGTTACTCTCTACGGGCAGGAAAAGGACTCATCCACCGCCGGCCTCGCCCGCATGAACATGATCCTGCACGACTACGCCACGGCGGAGATCAAGCAGGGCAACACCCTCGCCAACCCGCTCTTCAAAGATGGCGACGCGCTAAAGACCTTCGACTACGTCGTCGCCAATATACCCTTCAGCGATAAGCGCTGGAGCACCGGACTGCACCCAAACGAAGGAGGCAGAAGCACCGGAGGTGGCGAACAGGCTGCCAGGGATTACGGCCGGTTCGCGGGCTACGGCATACCGCCCGCGAAGCAGGGCGATTACGCCTACCTTCTGCACATCCTCCGCTCCATGAAGCCCGACGGCAAAGGCGCGTGCATCCTTCCGCACGGCGTGCTCTTCCGGGGCAATGCCGAGGCCGCCATCCGCAAGAACCTCATCCAGCGAGGCTACATCAAGGGCATCATTGGCCTGCCCGCAAACCTCTTTTATGGTACAGGCATCCCCGCCTGCATCGTTCTCCTCGACAAGGAAAACGCCCAGGCCCGCAAAGGCATCTTCATGATCGACGCCTCGAAAGGCTTTCGCAAAGACGGCCCCAAAAACCGTCTTCGCGAGCAGGACGTTCACCGCATCGTTGACACTTTCATCCGCCAGGTCGACATCCCCGGCTACGCCCGCATGGTGCCAGTGGCCGAGATCAGCGACGCGAGGAACGACTACAACCTCAATCTGCCGCGCTACATCGACAGCATCGAGCGGGAGGACCTTCAGGATATCGACGGTCACCTGCGCGGCGGCATCCCGGATCGCGACATTGATGAGCTTAAGCGTTACTGGCAGGTGATCCCGGCAGTGCGCGCCACGCTCTTCAAGAAGGGCGGCCGTGCCGGTTACACCCAGCTCAATGTTCCCATCGGCGAAGTCAAAGCTGCAATCTTCGGTCACGCGGAGTTCACCGCCTTTAACAAATCCGCCACCAAGCTGTTCGCAAAATGGAAGGCGACCAATACCCCACGCCTCAAGGGCTTTTCCAAGGATGGTCACCCCAAGGCTCTCATCGAAACCATCGCCGAGGATCTGCTCGCCACCTTCGAATACGCGCCGTTACTCGACCCTTATGACATCTATCAGCACCTCATGGACTACTGGGCGGAGACAATGCAGGACGACTTTTACATCGTCTCAGCCGACGGTTGGAAAACGGGTGCTCGTGTTCGCGAGGTATTGCAGGTCAAGAACAAGGAAGGAAAATTGGTCTGGCCCGAGGCGCCCGACTACAAGAAAGGCAAACGCCGGTTCAAGTGCGACCTGATTCCTGGGCCGATCCTGATCGCCCGCTACTTTGTGGCCGAACGCGAGGCCATCGAGGCCATCGAGAGAGAACTCGCCGAGATCGAGCAGCAACTCGAAGAACAGAAGGAGGAACAGGGCGGTGAGGGAGGTTTGCTTGAGGAGGTCATCGAAGGCGAAGGCGACAAGCGCAAGATCACAGCCAAGGCCCTGAAGGCACGCCTCAAGGAAATCGGCAAAGACGCCGATTTCGCGGACGAACGCGCCGCCCTTGAAGAATATGCCGCATTGGTCGACAAGCAATCTGAAACCAAGAGCCGCCTGAAGCAGGCGGCTGAGGACTTGGATCGCAAGATGGAGGCCAAGTATCTCGCGCTCACCGAGGACGAGATCAAGACGCTCGTCGTGGACGACAAATGGCTGGCCACCCTCGCAGCCGCCGTGCAGGGTGAACTGGACCGCGTGTCGCAGACGCTCACTGGCCGCATCCGCCAGCTGGCCGAACGCTACGCCACCCCGCTGCCGCAGCTCACCGGCGAAGTCGCGACGCTCACCGCCCGCGTGGACGAACACCTCAAAAAGATGGGCGCGGTATGGAAGTGAGGCCCGGTTACAAGCAGACGGCGGTGGGCGTGGTTCCGGAGGAGTGGGACATAAAGCAGTTTGCGGAGCTCTTCGCTTTCCGAAATGGCGTCAACGCTGATAGAGAATCCTATGGTCAAGGAGTTAGATTTATCAATGTATTAGAACCCATAACGTACTCGCATCTCTACGGCCCAGAGATTACGGGGCAAGTTACACTGCCAGAGTCTGTGGCTGCATCCTACGCAGTGAGAAAAGGTGATGTTCTCTTCAATCGAACATCAGAGACGCAAGAAGAGGTTGGCTTGGCGGCGACCTATCTTGGAGTCGAAGAAGTAGTGTTTGGTGGATTTGTAATTCGTGGGAGACCGATCGACCAGAGTCTCGATCCCATTTACTCTGGCTACGCGCTTCGTGCGCCATTCATCCGTTCGCAGATCATTCCGATGGGGCAAGGCGCGATTCGCGCAAACATCGGTCAACAGAATCTGAGTCTTGTCGTCGCCCCGGTTCCACCGCTCCCTGAACAACGCGCCATCGCGGAGTCGTTGAGCGATGTGGATGCGCTGCTCGGCGCGCTGAACCAGCTCATCGCCAAGAAGCGCGACCTCAAACAGGCCGCCATGCAGCAACTCCTCACCGGCCAAACTCGCCTCCCCGGCTTTCACGGTGATTGGGAGGTGAAGCGATTCGCCGACGTGGCATTTCCTCGACGTGACAGAGTTGATCCGAGAAGGACCGGAGTTCACGAGTTCTGCGTCGAGTTGGAGCACATTGAATCCGCGAGTGGCATTCTTCTCGGAAGCACGAGCACGGGCGATCAGTCGTCGCTCAAATCTGTTTTTTGCGCCGGAGACGTGCTTTTCGGAAAACTTCGTGCCTATCTCAGAAAGTATTGGTTGGCGACTCGCTCTGGCGTTTGCTCGACCGAGATTTGGGTGTTTGTACCAAATGATTGCCTGATAACGACTGGCTACCTTTTCCAACTCATCAAGACCGACCAGTTCATTGAAGCAGCGAGCAATGCCTACGGAACGCACATGCCCCGCTCCGACTGGAACGTCGTGAAGAACTACGAAATGAAAGTGCCACCCCTCCCCGAACAAACCGCCATCGCCGAGGTGCTGTCGGACATGGACGCGGGGCTGGCGGCGTTGGAGCAGCGCCGCGACAAGACGCGCGCCCTCAAGCAGGGCATGATGCAGGAACTGCTCACCGGCAGGACCAGACTCGTATGAAAATCTCTACCATCCTCGACCACATTGACAGCGGCCACATGGCCTTGCCCGAGTTCCAACGCGGGTATGTCTGGAACAGCGACCAGGTCCGTAAACTGTTCGCTTCGCTCTACCTTCGCCGTCCGGTGGGCGGCGTGCTGGTTTGGGCCACCGAATCTAAGACGGCGACGCATCGCGGTGACGGCCCGTTGGTCGCCGGCGTGGTTAAACTCTTGCTCGACGGGCAGCAACGCATGACCTCGCTCTACGGCGTGGTTCGTGGCAAGCCACCCAAGTTCTTTGACGGAAACGCCAGAGCATTCACAGGGCTGCGCTTCCATCTCGATGCAGAGACCTTTGAGTTCTATCAGCCGGTCAAGATGAAGGATGATCTGCTCTGGATCGATGTCACAGAGTTGATGAAAAAGGGCAATGCCGGGGTGGGTGAGTTCTTGACGCGCCTTACTACGCAGCCAGCCCTGGCGGCGAAACTCAGTGACTACTTCGGGCGCCTCAGTCGCCTGCTCGGCGTCACGGATGTGGATCTCCATGTGGAGGAAGTGACCGGCGCGGACAAGACGCTGGATGTGGTCGTGGACATTTTCAACCAGGTGAACAGCGGCGGCACGAAGCTCTCCAAGGGTGATTTGGCCCTGGCCAAGATTTGCGCCGATTGGCCTGAGGCGCGCGACACAATGAAGGCAAAGCTAAAGGAGTGGGCGAAGGCGGACTACCGCTTCAACCTCGACTGGCTGCTGCGTTCGTTGAACACGGCGCTGACCGGCGAAGCGAAGTTCCAATTCCTGCACGAGAAGAGCGCCGAAGAAATTCAAGACGGGCTAAAGCGTGCGACGAAACACATTGATACCAGCCTCAACCTGATCAGCGGGCGGCTGGGATTGGATCACGACCAAGTCTTCTTTGGACGGTTTGGTGTGCCGGTGATGGTGCGTTACCTCGACCGCCAAAGTGGGCCAATGAACGAGAAGGAGCGCGACAAGCTGCTGTTCTGGTTTGTGCAGGCCGGCATGTGGGGCCGTTTCTCGGGTTCCACGGAGTCGTTCATTGATCAGGACTTGGCGGCGCTGGAAGGCTCGGACGGCGGGTTGGACAAGCTGCTGGAGCAATTGCGCCTGTGGCACGGCGGCCTGCGCGCAGAGCCGGGACACTTCACAGGCTGGAGCCTCGGCGCCCGCTTTTACCCGGTGCTCTACTTGCTGACGCGAATGGGTGAGGCGCGTGACTGGGGCTTGGGCATCCCGCTCAAGTCCAGCCTGCTGGGGAAAATGAACAAGCTGGAAGTGCATCACATCTTTCCCAAGGCCCAGCTCTACAAACGCAAGTTCAAGCGCCCAGAAGTGAATGCGCTGGCGAATTTTTGTTTTCAAACCAAGGAAACCAACCTCGAGATCAGCGACCGTCTGCCGGAGGAGTATTTCCCGGTATTTGAGAAGCGGTATCCGGATGGCCTTGCATCGCAGTGGATTCCCACCGACCCGACGTTGTGGAAGATCGAGAATTTCCGTGAGTTCCTCGACGCCCGCAAGGCGCTGCTTGCCGCTGAACTGAATCGGCGGATGGAAGACCTCCTGCACGGTGACATCCGCTGGCTGGCCGGACCGACGGCGACGGTGCCCGCTGTCCTTGCGGCAGGCGGCAGCATCACCAGCGAGGAGGAGGAAGAGCAACTGGAAGCCCTCGACGACTGGATGGAAGCGCAGGGACTCCCGCGTGGGGTGCTGGCCTACGACTTCGCCGACGCCGCCACCGGAGAGCAGAAGGCGGTGTTCGACCTGGCGTGGCCCAATGGCATTCAGCAGGAACTCAGCCAACCAGTCACCGTCCTGTTGAACGAGAGTACTGAGACCATCGGCATCGCCAGCCAAGCCGGCTACCGGTGCTTCACGAGCATCGAGGAGTTCAGGCGGTATGTGGAGACCGAGATTCTCGTCCGGACGGCACGGGCATGAACGGCATCGGCAAACCCGAACGCATCACCCAGAATCGTGTCATCGCCCTGTTCCGCGACGAACTCCACTACCGTTACCTCGGTGATCGCGCCGATTGCCCGAGCAACAGCAACATCGAGGAGGACCTTCTTAGCAGCTACCTGACGAAGGCGGGATATTCCACAGAACAAATCAGCCGGGCCATCTACCTGCTCCGAACCGAAGCGGACAATCCCAACCGCAGCCTCTACGACAACAACAAGGCGGTTTACAGCTTCCTGCGCTACGGTGTGCCGGTGAAGATCGAGGCAGGCAAAGTCACCGAGACGGTCAAGGTCATCAACTGGGAGCAGCCGGAAGAAAACGACTTTGTGATCGTTGAGGAAGTCACGCTGCGCGGCAACCTTGAGCGCCGGCCCGACCTTGTGCTCTACGTCAACGGCATCGCCGTCGCCGTCATTGAGCTGAAAAACAGCCACGTCTCCATCGGCGACGGGATTCGCCAGTTGCTCTCCAACCAGCAGAAGGAGTTCAACGAGTGGTTTTTCACCACGGTTCAGATCGTCTTCGCCGGGAATGATTCCGAGGGGCTGCGTTACGGCTCGATCAAGACCGAGGAGAAATACTTTCTAAAGTGGAAGGAAGACGAACAGGACAACACCCGCTTCAAGCTCGACAAGTATCTGCTCAAGATGTGCCGCAAGGAACGGCTCATCGAGCTGATGCACGACTTCGTGCTCTTCGACGGCGGGGTGAAGAAACTGCCGCGTGTGCACCAGTATTTCGGCATCAAAGCATCACAGAAGCACGTGCACGGCTACAAGGGCGGCATCATCTGGCACACCCAAGGCAGCGGCAAGAGCATCGTGATGGTGCTGCTCGCCAAGTGGATTCTGGAGAACAAGCCCAACGCCCGCGTGGTGATCGTGACCGACCGCGACGAACTCGACAAACAGATCCATGGCGTCTTTGCCGACGCCGGCGAAGCCATCCACCGCACCAGCAGCGGGCACGACCTGATGGCGCAGCTCGGCCAGGCCAAGCCGCGCCTGCTCTGCTCGCTCGTCCACAAATTTGGCCGCAAGGGCGTTGACGATTTCGACGCCTTCATTCAGGAACTGAAATCGCAACCAAGCCCGGCAGTCGGCGAGCTGTTCGTCTTCGTAGACGAGTGCCACCGCACGCAAACCGGCAAGCTGCACAAGACGATGAAAGCGCTCCTGCCCGGTGCGGTGTTCATCGGCTTCACCGGCACGCCGTTGCTCAAGGAGGACAAGCAAACGAGCCTCGAAGTTTTCGGCGGCTACATCCACACCTACAAGTTCGGCGAAGGCGTGGAGGATGGGGTCGTCCTCGACCTCGTCTATGAGGCGCGGGACATCGAGCAAAGTCTCGGCTCGCAGGACAAGATCGACGCCTGGTTTGAGGCCAAGACGAAGGGCTTGAATGATTGGCAGAAGGCCGCGCTGCGCGAGCAGTGGGGCACGATGCAAAAGGTGCTCAGTTCCCGCTCGCGCATAGAGCGCGTGTTGGAGGACATCGTCTTCGATTTCGGCGTGAAGCCGCGCCTCAGCGGCCAGCGCGGCAACGCGATCCTGGTGGCGTCGAGCATCTACGAGGCCTGCAAATATTTCGAGCTGTTCCAAAAGACCGTTCTCAAGGGCAAGTGCGCGGTCGTGACTTCCTACAACCCGCACGCGCAGGACGTGACGCTGGAGGAAACCGGCGCCAACACGGAGACCGAGAAGCAGTTCCTCTACAACACCTACATGGCGCTGCTCAAGGACGTCACCGCGAAACCCGGTAAGACCAAGACCGAGAGCTACGAAGACGACGCCAAAGCGCTGTTCAAGACCCAGCCGGCAAACATGAAGCTGCTTATCGTGGTGGACAAGCTGCTGACCGGCTTCGACGCGCCGCCCTGCACGTATCTCTACATCGACAAGTCGATGCAGGACCACGGCCTGTTCCAAGCCATCTGCCGCACGAACCGGCTCGACGACGAGGACAAGACCTTCGGCTACGTCATCGACTACAAAGACCTCTTCAAGAAGCTCGTGAATGAAAAGGGCACGGGGGCGCTCCAGGTCTATACCTCAGAGCTGGATCACACTGCCGGTGGTGCCACCCCAGAGGTGCTGATGCAGGACCGCCTGAAGAAGGGGAGCGAACGTCTGGATCAGGCGCTGGAAGCAATCTCCTTGCTCTGCGATCCTGTGCAGCCGCCGAGAGGGGAACTGGAACACATCCACTACTTCTGCGGGAACACGGAAATTCCCGACGATCTCAAAACGCACGAACCCCAGCGTGTCGCTCTTTACAAAGGCGCCGCCGCGCTGGTGCGGGCCTATGCGAACATCGCCGACGATTTGCCGACGGCCGGTTATACCGACGCCCGGATCGCTCAGATCAAGCAGCATCTCGACCGCTATCTCAAGCTGCGGGAGATCATCCGCCAGGCCAGCGGCGAGACCATCGACCTCAAAGCCTACGAGGCCGACATGCGGCACCTCATCGACACCTACATCGAGGCCGGCGGGCCGAGGAAGATTTCAGACTTTGGCGAAGTCGGCCTGCTCGAACTGATCGTGAAAAGCGGCATGGCTGACGCCATCAGCAGCCTCCCGAACGGAATCAAGAGCAACAAAGCAGCGGTGGCGGAGGCCATCACGAACAATGTCCGCAGCAAGATCATCAAGGAGCACCTCAACGACCCGGCGTTTTACGACAAGATGTCTGCGTTGCTGAAGGAGATCCTCGACGACCTCAGAGCGCAGCGAATCGATTACGAGGCATTTCTGAAACGGATGGCCAAAGTCGCCAAGCAGGTGCAGGCGGGCGCGGCGGACGATACGCCAGAGCCGCTCAGAAAGAGTCCGGGCCTTCGCGCCATCTACAATCAGCTCGAACGGGAGCGGGCATTGGCATCTGAAAATGCCCTAGCCGAACCTCCTGCGGCCTACATGGGAGTCATACCCGGTTCGTCGTTGGATTTAGCGTTGCGAATCGATGCGGCGATTCGATCCCGAAAGCCGGATGGCTGGCGCGGGGTGCTGGCCAAAGAGCGCGTGGTGAAGAGCCTCATCCATGAGATCCTCAATGACGCCGTGAGGGTCGAACGGCTCTTTCTCATCATCACAGCTCAGCGGGAATACTGATGCACACGCAGGTTCATTTGGGCGACATCGCCGTGGACGTGGTCCGGAAGGAAATCAAAAACGTCCATCTCAGCGTCTATCCCCCGACGGGCCGCGTGCGGATTTCCGCACCGTTGCGCATGAGTCTCGACACGATCCGGGTGTTCGCCATTTCCAAGCTCAACTGGATCAAGCAACAGCAAAAGAAGCTCCGCGAGCAAGAGCGCGAAACGCCCCGCGAATATCTGGACCGGGAGAGCCACTACGTTTGGGGCAAACGCTACCTGCTGAAAGTGACCGAAAACGACGAACCGCCACAGGTAGAACTGAAGCACAGCAAAATGCTCCTCCGAGTCCGGCCGGGAACAGGTGAAGAGAAAATGCAGTCCATCATTGAGGCATGGTATCGGGAGCAACTCAAGCAAGCAGTCCCGCCACTCATTGCGAAATGGGAACCGATAATGCGCGTGAAAGTGGCGAGGTTCTTCGTGCAACGAATGAAGACCAAGTGGGGCAGTTGCAGTCCGGTCACCAGCTGCATCCGGCTCAACACCGAACTTGCGAAGAAACCGCGCGAATGCCTCGAATACATTGTGGTGCATGAGATGGTGCATCTCCTCGAACCCACTCACAATAGGCGCTTCGTCGCCTTGATGGAGCAGTTCATGCCGAAGTGGCCGTTTTACAGAGAAGTGCTGAACCGATTGCCCGTGCATCATGAGCGATGGAGATACTGAAATGAATCTTGCAGACGGAAAATATGGCGCTAACAAAGCGCTGCACCGGACGGCAATTCCGCTACGCTACATTGCCCCTAGTGAGCTTAGTCGTTAGGCAGCCAGCATCCATGCCGGACGACATGAAACTACTATCGGATTTCAAGCCCCTCCGTCAAGTAACGCTCCCAGGGCTTGGAGACCTCGAATGTTCCGGGCTTATTGTTCTGGTCGGCCCCAACTCTTCAGGCAAGAGCCAACTCCTTCAAGACATATACAGCCGCATTTCAGGCGAGCCGCGCCGTTTGGTAGTTGCCAGCGACATCCAGATTGAGAAGCCGCCTCTAGATCCCTTCCTTCGCTGCCTGGAGGACGAGGGCTACTTCACCACTTTCGAGGACGAAGCGGGTGTCAAGCACATGCGGCCGCTCACGATGTATCTCGGAACAGGAAAGGCCCTTGGTCAAATACAGCCGCAGCAAGCGCAACAGTGGTACGGATCCTTCGTACCCGAGGCCCCGCAGTTTGCTCGTCGGCAGAGCGAGTTTCTGAACCATTTCGGTCGCCTGTTGGTTACTGCGCTCTTCCTGGACCGGCGCCTTACGTCATTAGCCTCCACCGGCGTCATCGATTTCATCACCCAGTCACCCCAGCACGACCTTCACGCTTTGTATCTCGATGACAAAGCAAGGGAGCTGCTGCACGACGAGATGCTTAGCTCTTTTGGCAGATCTGTCTGGCCGGACATGTCGAGAGGTAATGTGATGTCACTGAAGGTCAGCGACGAAGGGCTCTTGCCCGCCCCAGCGGATCGCCTATCGCACAAGAAGATGGCGGAGTTTAGGTCGATCGAGACCGAAGGTGACGGCATGAAATCGTATGTCGCTACTTGCGTGTCCTTGTTATTGGGACGAAGACCGGTGTGCCTGATAGACGAACCAGAAATGTGCCTTCATCCTCCCCAAGCCTACAATCTTGGCAGATTCATCGGGAGATTCGGTGCGAGTCGCGAGAGCGCCACGCTCGTGGCGACCCATAGTAGCCACGTCCTTCGCGGAGTGATTCAGACTGCAGAACACGTGCAGATCGTTCGGCTTACGCGTCGCGATAAGCTGTTCTCAGCTCACTTGGTCCCAGCAACAGACCTTACGGAAGCACTGTCTCGTCCTACGCTTAGATCGGAAGCAGTTCTCGACGGCATATTCGCTCAAGCCGTGGTTGTGGTGGAAGCCGACGGTGATCGCCTCGTCTACCAAGCAGCTTGGGAAACACTCCATGATGACTTCAGAATTGACCTTCACTTCTCCACCGTTGGCGGGACCGGTGGCATAGCAGACACGTGTAGTTTGTATCGGACTCTGAAGATTCCGATCGCCGTCATCGCCGACCTGGACATTATTGTCGATGGTGAACGAATGTCCCGCGTTCTCGCAAAACTCGTAGACGATTCGAGGGTCAGCGATGATCTGATCCAATCATGCAACCAGGTCGCTGAGGCCGTGCGCAGCCTTCCGCCGACGATCGCGCCCGCTGATGTTGCCAAAGAGCTTTTGTCGATCGGTGAAGGTAGTATGGATTGGAACCAGCGGGACGATGTCGAACTGCGGCGTCGCCTCGGGCGGCTTGGGAATGACATGGATAGAATGCGACGCTTGAAGAGAGGCGGGATCGCGGCCTATTCGGGAGAGCTCCACGACAAGATGAGCGTCTTGCTCGAACAGCTGAGAAACCACGGCCTGTTCTTGGTCCCCGTCGGTGAGCTTGAGCAGTGGCTTGCAACCTACGACGTCGGTGTCTCAACGAGTGACAAGCGTGCGTGGTCCAATGCTGCCGCTCAGACCGTCCAAAAAGCGGGGAAGCGAGACGAGGACGTGTGGGGTTTCGTTACCGCAGTTGGACGTTACCTATCGTCCCGTCAAACGGTGCTGCCCAACCCGGCGTTGAACCCGACGGGCGCGAGCTCGCCCGCAGGTTAACGCCAGGCCGTTGGATTTCCGAGCATAAATGGGGTCGTCGTAATTTTTCCACTCTCAAGCAAGCGTGCGCGCCGCATTAAAGAGTGCGTGCTTAGACGAGGGCCTTCAACAGTTCGAGCGCCGGCGCAACGCGGATCCCCCAGCGTCTGGAAGTGCTTCGTCCCGCTGGCGGCGATCTGCCGGGCTTCCGATTCGGGAAACCGTGCCTTCAGGTAGCGCAGGCCGAAATCGTCATCCGCGTCAGGGCATGTGCATTCGCACTGAATTTTTTGCCCGCAGGCAAAACTTATTCAACTTTGCCTATCCCTGTGACACCCAACCACACCACCCCGCCCCTATGGGGCACCCCTCCTCAGCGGAGGAGGGGAGAATTTTCCCCTCCTTTTTCAAGGAGGGGTGGACGCGAAGCGGACGGGGTGGTTGCGTGATGCGACTTGCTCTTGGCCGTCACGCGGTTACGTAATTATCAATAGGAGGTCACTTTCTCCAGCAGGAGAAAATTTCAGACCTCGGTCGGGCGGTGACTGTTCAACTGAATAGCAATCTTCAAGCTGCTGCCGCCGGAGCGATCTCCCGCTCGATGCGCTTGGCATTTTTGATCTCCGCCACCCGCAGGTCGTACGCCGCCTGCAGGTTCAGCCACGAACGCGCGTCGCCGCCAAAGTAGCGCGCCAACCGCATGGCGGTATCGGCCGTGATGCCGCGCCGCTCGCGCGCGATGTCCGCGTGACATCGAATGTGCACGCATTGCTTGCCCTCACCCTCGATCCCTCTCCCGGAGGGAGAGGGAAGACAGGCCCTTCTCCCCCCGGGAGAAGGGTTGGGATGAGGGAAGCGCCTGTCGCACGGTTACGTAATACGCGGTAATGTTAAACGCCAATTACCGGGTCGACGCATGTGCACAGCACATTGAATTTTTTGCCCATGGGCAACATCTTGAGAGGTGAATTTCCCCAGCAGGAGAAAATTTCAGACCCCGCCCGCACGGTCAGGCGTCTCGTCCGATTTCGGATCCGCCTCGACGAGTTGGGCGTCGAGCGCGGCGAACGCGGCGTCCGGGTCGCGAGCGTATTCCGCTTGGAAGGCCACGATTTTCTCGATGCGCTCGCGGTGCCCGAGGTAGCGGTCGATCTGCGGCGGATTCAGACGCTCGTATATCGGCGTCCAGCCCTCGCCCTGGCGCAGTGAAAGCGCGGGGTTCAGCACGTAGAACCCGTGCGAAGTCCGGGCGAACAGCCTGCGGTTGTAGGCGTAGTCGCGCGAGATTTCGTTCCGCGCCAGCACCCCGCTCAGGTAGGCGCGCCGTTTGCGGCGTTCCGGCAGGACACTTTCCGGGAAGGCGTGCGCCGGGCCCACGAAGTCGTCCACCTTGAGGCCCACGCGCCACCATTTGGGGTAGTTGAGCCGGTGCTGCATCAGGGCGAGCATCGCGTTGAACAGGAAGTACTCGATCAGATGCGCGTCGAGCTTGACGAGGCGCTCCTCCACCATGACGTCCACGGCCGGCGGCGCGAGCAGCCGGTGCAGATCGGCGTATGGTCCTGCGGCGT
>MERI01000022.1 GCA_001772005.1 Betaproteobacteria bacterium RIFCSPLOWO2_12_FULL_62_58
AACATCCCGCACGATCGAGCTCAAGGTAGTGCCCATCGGCAATTCGCGCGGCGTGCGGCTGCCGAAAGCGGTGCTCGACAAATACGCCATCAAGGGCGAGTTGGTGCTCGAAGAGCGCCAGGAAGGTCTCCTGCTGCGTAACAAAGGCGACAAACGCCTGTCCTGGGAGGACACCTTCAAGCAGATGGCGAAAGAGCGCGAGGACTGGAGCGATCTCGACGCGACCATGGCTGACGGCCTCGATCAAGAGAGCAAGTGGTGAGCCGCGAGATCGAACGCTACGGCATTTACTTCGCAAACCTCGATCCAGCCCGCGGTAGCGAGATTGCCAAGACCCGGCCGGTCATCATCGTCAGCCGGGACGAGATGAACCGTTTTCTTGATACCGTGGTCGCCTGCCCGTTGACGACCAAGCTTCATCCACGCTGGCGCAGCCGCATCCAGTGTACGTGCGCCGGCCGCAAAGCTGAAATCGCAATTGATCAGATCCGCACCGTCAGCAAAGAGCGGCTTGGCAAGAAACTGGCGCAGCTCGACCCGCCGGTTGCCGCGCGACTGCGGCGCCTGATCACCGAGATGTACGGTGAATAACATAGCGCTATGGCGAAGAACGCCGCTGTGGCAATGGAAAGACTGAAATTCGATGTTGGAATCGTAGTTCCTCTGAAGGAGGAGTTCCGCTACGTCGTCGAGGTCGCTCCGCAGATTGAGGCCATCCCATACGAAGGAACGTACTTTTATCGTCTCGACTTCGGAGCGATTTCAACGGTGTGCTGTTTGGTCGGGCAAATGGGATCTTTACCGGCCCTGCAGGCCGCCACGCGTCTTCTGGGTTTTGCCAACGTTAAACTCCTTGTGGTTCTCGGCCTTGGCGGAGCACTGGACGACGACATTGTTGTCGGGGAGACGCGCTATGCGCACTTGTTCCAAGTTCTGCCGGTGGAATTGCAGGATCCCGCATTCCTCGACCGCATCCATGCGTATCTGCCCGGTTGGGAGATGCCGAAGATTCGGCCTGAAAACTATTCCATCGGTTACGGGCTGCTGACCGACTATATGGCGGAAATCTTCGCAGAGTTGCGACGGCGAAATTTCCAGACCCACGTTAATGCCTGGGTCGAACTGGGCAACATGACGGGCCGTAACCAGGACGCCATCAAGAAGACCACGGCCGGCCTTCTGAAGTTGTTGCACCCGCACCGCAGTCCGGATTCGATAAGCCGTGGAGAGCTTGTGCCGATGCTCGAAACCGCGATCGAGATGCGGAAGCGCGTAACCGACCAACTGGCGAAAATGTTGCCCGCGGAGTTTGCGCAAGTTGAATACGGATTCAAGGTACGGGAGCGATGATTGAATGCAGGCCGTAGAGCGAACGGGATTACAAGCTTTGAAAAACCTCCTCATCGTATTCCACTCAAAGACCGGCGGCGCGCGCCAGATGGCGGAGGCGGCAACGCGGGGCGCGTCGACGGAACGCGAGGTGCGCGTGCGCCTGCTGCACGCCGCGGAAGCCGGGGCGGATGATGTGTTGGGGGCGGACGGTTACGTCTTCGTGACGCCTGAGAACCTCGCCGCGATCTCCGGAATCATGAAGGACTTTTTCGACCGCACCTATTATGCGGTGTTGGAGCGCATCGCCGGCCGGCCTTATGCGACGCTGGTGTGCGCTGGCAGCGACGGCAGCAACGCCGTGCGCCAGATCGAGCGCATTTGCACCGGATGGCGCTTGAAAGCAGTGTGCGAATCGCTCATCGTGTGCACGCACGCGCAGACGCCCGAAGCGATTCTTGCGCCGAAGACCATCGGGGCTGACGACCTGCGCCGCTGCGAGGAGATCGGCGCAGCGATCGCGGCGGGACTCGCGCTCGGGATTTTCTAAGAGAGATTCCTTCAACATCGATGCAACCGCCGATGAATTCTTCTCAATACCCTTCTTCTCAATACCCGCTTGACGGGTGCCTTGAGGGGTACGCCGATGGACGCAGATGTCGGGCCTGTTGAGTGTAAAGATGGCTGGCACGATGCTGGTGCGTGCCGGTGCGGCGCTGCTCATCCTGGCCGTTGTCGCCTGTGCGCCCCTGCCGCAGCGCGCCAACGTCCCTGTCGAACAGCGGCCATCGCCCAACTTCGATGAGCGGCGGCCGAACTTCGTGATTCTTCACCACACGAGCGGCGATAGCGCAGAACGGGCGCTGCGCACGCTTACCGATCTGCTACGCAAGGTAAGCGCGCATTACCTGATCGCGCGCGACGGCACGATCTATTATCTGGTGGATGAACTGGCTCGCGCGTGGCACGCCGGCGAGTCGTACTGGGGTGGTGACCGCGACCTGAATTCCGCATCGATTGGCATCGAACTCGACAACGATGGCGAGGAGCCGTTTGCCGATGCCCAGATCGAGTCACTGCTCGCGTTGCTGACCGACCTCAAGGAGCGCTACGGCATTCCAGCCGCCAATTTTCTCGGCCACGGTGATGTCGCGCCGCGGCGGAAAACCGATCCGAGCCGCCAATTCCCTTGGCAGAGGCTCGCTGGGCGCGGCTTTGGCCTGTGGTGCGAGGCGCCCTATTCCCCGGCGCCGCCGGGCTTCGACAGCGCCACGCTGCTGAACGCTTTCGGCTACGACGTTTCAGATCCCGGTGCGGCGATCACCGCGTTCAAGCGCCACTTCGTGCCGAACGATGCGTCACAAGAGATGACGGAACACGACCGTGCGCTGTTATATTGCCTGTTCTTGCTAAAATTACAAACCTGACGCGGAGAATTTCCCAGCATGAGCAACATCGATCTGCACAGCCATGTTATCCCGCCCACGATTGTCGAGGCCGTGCGGCGCGATCCGCAGCGCTTCGGCATGAAGGTCGCCGAGCGCGACGGCAAGCTCTATTTCGAGCGCCGCGGACAGTTGAGCGAGATGGACCGCGAGTTCTACGACGTCGAGGCCAAGATCGCCGCGATGGACCGCATGCACATCGATATCTCTGCGCTGTCGGTCGCGCCCCCGACCTACTTTTACGCGCTGAGCCCCGACGCGGGGCTGGCCGCTTCGAAGCTCAGCAACGACGGGATCGCGGAGATGGTCGCGAAATATCCCGCCCGCCTGCGCGGAATGGCCGCCCTCCCGATGCAGGACCCCGATGCGGCGATCACCGAGCTCGAGCGCGTGGTGAAGGAGCACGGGTTCAAGGCCGTAGAGATGGGCACCTCGATCGAAGGCGAGCAGCTTGCGCACGCAAAATTCCGCCCGCTGCTGAAAACGATCGAGCAGCTCGGCTGCTTCATCTTCACCCATCCTTATTCGTGTGCGGCCAAGGGCGGGATGGACGGGTACGAGCTCTTCAATACGGTCGGCTATCCGCTCGATTCCACGCTCATGGTCGCGCACCTGATGTTCAGCGGCGCGCTCGATGAGCTCAAGCGGCTGCGCATTCTGATTCCGCACGGCGGCGGCTACGTGCCGTACCAGATCGGGCGCTTCGCGCGCGCGCACGCGCATCGCCCGGCGGCGAGCGTGCATACCAGGAGCTCGCCATACGAGATGCTCAAGCGCTTTTACTTCGACGCGCTGACGCACGACCCGCGCTCGACGCGGCATCTGATCAATATGGTCGGCGCCGACCACGTGGCGATCGGAACGGATAATCCGTTCAACATGGGCTACGACGATCCGCTCGCCGCGCTCGACGCGGTCCCGGGTCTCAGCCCGGGGGAGCGGGACGCCATTTGCGGCCGGACCGCGCGCCGCCTGCTGGGAGAAAACTGAGCCGGCAAGCGAAACCGTTTATGAAGAAGAGCAGGGGTGAATTCGCATATCCGTCATCCTCTTTTGCAATTGTCCTGGCGCCGGTTTTGCATTAGGAGTTTGTCCGACCTAAGTCCGACAAACTCCTAGGGTGAGGCATCAGTCGCGATCGGCGACAGCGCCGTTCAGCGGGCGAAGCCGCGCCCCGCGAATCGACCCATCGGCCCCCTTGCGAGCAACTGGTCGGCAATGGTCTTCTGCTCCGGAGTGAGCGCGGCGTACAGGTCTTTCACTGCGGCGCTCATTGACTCCATGCCGGCGACGCCTTGCTTGGCAAGCTCGGTGCGCTGGGCAAGACGCTCGGGTGCCGACAGGGCGGTTCCGGACATTTGGGCGGACATCTGCGCGCGCCGTGCAAGCGTGGTTTCACCCTGCTGCCTGGCTTTGGCTGTGAAAGCCTGCCACGCTGAATCCTGATCGGGCGTGATCTTGAGCTCGACTTTCAGGGCCGCAAGATGACCCTCGATCGCGGCGGCGGGGTTGCGCCACATGCCGGGACCCATCTGGCCACGGCTTGCGCCCGAGCTATGGCCCATCGCACCGCGGTCCGCGCCCGGCCCATGGCCCATCATGCCGGGACCCATATTACCGCGGCCTGCGCCCGGGCCGTAGCCCATCGCGCCGGGACCCATATCACCGCGGCCCGCGCCCGGCCCATAGCCCATCATGCCGGGACCCATATCACCGCGGCCCGCGCCCGGGCCGTAGCCCATCGCGCCGCGTCCGCCGCCGTACTGGCAGCCGCCCCCCGGACCTATGGGATCTGCATAGACGAGCGCTGCGGATGCGGCAAGCGCTGCCGCGGCGACCAGCCCAACAAGAATCTTGCGGTTATTTCTCATGATCGATCTCCATGCCGTTAACTGGGGTGCCTTCGCGGAGCCGACGATGCCCACCAAGGGCGTTCGCAGGCTCTCTTGGCACGATCCATTTAACCACCGGCATGTAACGGCAGCATGTCACGAACCGCCTTTGTTGTATCGCAGCCTGTCAGCGCCGCGGGTTGTTACACTGCGATACAATTTTTTCCCCGTTCATGCCCTCGAGGCGGTATATAGCAGGTATGACCGATCAGGATCACGTTCTCGTCGTGGATGACGACCAGGAAATCCGCAGCCTGCTGCGCGACTACCTGCAGAAGAACGGCTACCGCGTCACCGCGGTGGGCGACGGCAAGCGCATGTGGGCGGCATTCGAGGAAGCACGGCCGGACATCGTCGTGCTCGATCTGATGCTGCCCGGCGACGACGGGCTCACGCTGTGCCGCGACCTGCGCGCACGCTCCAAGACCCCGATCATCATGCTCACGGCGCGCGGCGAGGAAACCGATCGCATCGTCGGCCTGGAGATGGGCGCCGACGACTATCTGCCCAAGCCCTTCAATCCGCGCGAGCTGCTGGCGCGCATCAAGAGCATCCTGCGGCGCACGCGCACGCTGCCGGAAAACCTGCGGCCCGAGGACGCGCGCGCCATCCGCTTTGCCGGCTGGACGCTCGATGTCGCCACCCGCAACCTGCGCTCGCCCGAAGGCGTGGTGGTGGCGCTGAGCGGCACGGAGTACAAGCTGCTCAGAATCTTTCTCGCGCATGCGAATCGCGTGCTCAACCGCGATCAGTTGATCGATCTCATGCTCTCGCGCGACGCCTCGCCGTTCGACCGCAGCATCGATGTGCAGGTGAGCCGCCTGCGCCATCGGCTGGGCGAGGGCGCGAAGGAGCCGGCGATCATCAAGACGGTGCGCGGCGAAGGCTACGTGCTGTCCGTGCCGGTGGAGGTGGGAAAGTAATGCGCCTGCTGCCGCGTTCGCTGTTCGCGCGCATGGTGCTCATCCTGTTGAGCGGCCTGGTGGTGGCGCAGTTGCTGAGCTTCGCAATCTACTGGCGGGAGCGCGGCGAGTTCATCATGCAGGCGACCGGCATGCGCTCGGCTCAGCGCATTGCCGACATCGTCAAGCTGCTCGATTCGATGGGGCGCGCGGAGCGCGCCAGGATCGTGACCGTGCTCAATTCACCGCCGCTGCGGATCTCGCTCGCCGAGCCGCCGCTTGCGCCCGCCTCGGGCGATGCCGGGAAAGAGGACCAGGCGGCGCAGTTTGCCGCCGTCCTGCGGCGCGTCGTCGGAGAGGAATTCCCGACGGTCGTGAAGGTCGCCGACGCGCCGCTGCGGGGTTCGCCCGGGCCGCGTTATGGCATGGGACCCGGGATGATGGGCGGGCCCGGCATGTGGGGACCGGGGGCGGAGGGCCCGGGGTCGTTCGGGCCGGGATCGTTCGGACCGGGAATGCATCGCCTCGCAGGGGTTTCGTTTGTCGTGCAGGTGCGCCTGAAGGACGGCACGCTCGTCACCTTTGATTCGCGGCAACCGTCCGAGGTCGTGAACTGGCCGTACCGGCTGCTGCTCAGCCTGACGGTGCTGCTCGTCGTGGTGCTCGCGGTAACCCTCGTCGCGGTGCGCTGGGTGACGCGGCCGCTCAAGACGCTCGCCGAGGCCGCGCAGAATCTGGGGGAGGACATCAATCGGCCGCCGCTTGATGAGAAGGGCCCGCTCGAGGTGCGGCGCGCGGCGCATGCGTTCAACACGATGCAGGAGAAGCTCGCCAGGTTCATCCGCGACCGCACCCGCATCTTCACCGCCATGTCGCATGATCTGAAGACGCCCATCACGCGGTTGCGGCTGCGCGCGGAGATGCTCGAGGATCCGGAGCTGCGGGCGAAATTCGTGAAGGACCTGGAGGAAACGGAGTCGATGGTGAGTGCGACGCTCGACTTTATGCGCGGCCTGGAATATCAGGAGCCCGCGCAGCCTCTCGACGTCATGGCGCTGCTCGAGAGCCTGCAGGAGGACACGCGCGAGGTGGGCGGCGAGGTTCGCATCGAGGGCGATGCGCGCACGCCTTATCACGGCCACCCGCAGACGCTCAAACGCTGCCTGGGCAATCTCATCGACAACGCGGTGACCTACGGCAAAGCCGCGACGATCAGCGTGGAAGATTCGGCCGGGCAGCTCCGGATCTGCGTGCGGGACGAGGGGCCGGGCATTCCCGAGGGCGAGCTCGAGCGGGTGTTCGAGCCGTTCCATCGCCTGGAAGGCTCGCGCAACCGCGGCACCGGCGGCACCGGCCTGGGCCTGACCATCGCGCGCAACATCGCGCGCGCGCACGGCGGCGAACTGGTGCTGCGTAACGTGCCCACCGGCGGGCTCGAAGCGGTGCTCACGTTGCCGCGCCGGATATCTCACCAGACCGGCTCGGAATGCAATGGCAGGCGCTGAAGATAGTTTCTCCGTCACTCGATCGCGAATCGTATTGTCGGGGGCTCTTAGTCTACTGTTCGTGCTGCTGGCGTCTGCGGTGTTTGCCGCGTGCCCCGGCGAGGAGCGGATTGGTGCGATTGTGCGGGCATGGCAGAAGGCGGAACCGATCCGCGGGCTGCCGGCCGATCTCGCGATGGCGGACGCGGTCTGCATCCGCGACGGCGTGGTCGAGCGGCTTCAGCCAGGCTTGGGGCGCATCGTCGGCTACAAGGCGGGCCTCACCAACAAGGCGATCCAGCAGCGCTTCGGCGTCTCGAGCCCGGTGCGCGGTGTGCTGCTCGAGAAGATGCTGCTGCCCGACGGGGCGGAGGTGCCGGCCCAGTTCGGCGCACGCCCGGTGTTCGAGGCCGATCTGCTGGTCGAAGTGAAGGACGCGGGCATCCACGAGGCCAAGACGCACCTCGAAGTGCTGCGTTCGCTGTCCCGCGTGATGCCGTTCATCGAACTTCCCGACCTCGTGCTGGCGGAAGGCGAAAAGGTCACCGCGCCGCTCATCGTCCTCACCAACGTTGGCGCGCGGTTCGGTGTCGTGGGGAAAGGCATTCCGGTCGAAGCGACGGAAAAATTCGCCGCATCGCTCGCTGCGATGCGCGTGGTTGTGACCGATCAGGACGGCATGGAAATTGCGAAGGGAACAGGCGCTGCGATCCTCGGCCATCCGCTCAACGCCGTGCTGTGGCTCGTTGAGGATCTGCGCAAGTCGGGCGTCCGCGTGAAAGCGGGAGACGTGCTGAGCCTGGGCTCGTTCACCCCGCTCCTGACGCCGAGCGCCGGGATGAGGATCAAGGTGCGCTATTTCGGGCTGCCCGGCGATCCCGAGGTGTCGATGCGATTCAAGTAAAATCAGGTCGGGTTCGAGCCCAGCTCGGGGAGCCAATCCGGGCTCGCACTCACCGGTAGACGAGCACCGGGATCTTGCAGTGGGTGATCACCCGCGCGGTTTCGGAACCGACCAGCTCCCCTGTGATGCCCTTGCGGCCGTGCGAAGCCATGATGATGAGGTCACAGCCGTTGTCGGTCGCAGCCTTGATGATGGCCTGATGAGGCGAGGTATGAGGCATGGAGAACGCCGAACACGGCACGCCGATTTCCCGCGCCTTGCTGGTCACTACGGACAGGTATTTTTGCGCTTCCTGTTTGGCGACTTCATCGAGTGCGGGCGCTTTCACGTTAACCGGCGCAAAGTCTTCGAACGATTCGACCGGGCGCTCGACCATCACGTAAAACCCGGTTACCTTCGCGCCGATTGCCTTCGCGAATTGCAGGCCGTTGGTGATCGCGACTTCCGACAGCGTCGAGCCGTCGGTCGGCAGCAGGATGTGCTTGTACACAGGCCCTCCAGCAAGGTTGGCCCAGCAAGATACCCGCCATTAGTATAGGCGAAAAACCGCGGTTCAGGAGGGGGGGTGGGTGCGTTAGAATCGGCGTCACTCCACCCGGATGCCGGCGGTTTTCACCACGCTTGCCGATTTCGCGAGCTCCAGCTTCACGAAATCACCGAATTCCTAGAACCTGGATGCCATCATTTGCGAGGGCGGAAATGCTGGCGTATGCCCATCCCCGAGTGGCGATGCCGCACGTTGCGACCGCGGTGGCGATCAGGCAAAATGCGTCTTACGACCGTTGAACGATCAGGAGCGTCTCCATGAACACATCGAAGGTTTCCAGCAAGTGGCAGGTTGTGATCCCCCGCCACGTACGCGAGGTCGAGCAGATTCGCGTCGGCAGCGAGGTGGCGTTCGAGCGTACGGCGGAAGGGATACTGCTGCGCCCCGTCGGGGCCGGAAAGCGCATTGCGCCGGAGGAGGGTTACGGCATCCTCAAGACACGGCGTCGAGCGGCGACGGAAGCGGATATCGCCCGGGCGGTGCGCGCGGCAGCGGTGCGCAAGGAGCATAAGCGCAGGACATCGCGATGATCGGCATCGACACCAGCATCGTGCTGCGCTATCTCCTGAAGGATGATCCGGCGCTGTCCCCGCGGGCACTGGAAATCATCGCCGCGAACGACTGCTTGCTGACCCGCGCCGCACTGACCGAAGTGGTATACACGCTGGAGACCTACTACCGCAGCTCGCGTGCAGACATCGGCCATGCGCTCGACGCCTTGCTCAGCTTGCAGCGTGTCTCAATCGAGGACCGCGCCGTGACCGAGCGGGCGGTGTCTTGGTACAAGGGAGGAATGGATTTCGGCGATGCGATGATTGCCGCTTCGTCGCATGGGTCGGTGCGCGTCGAGACCTTCGATCGTGACTTTGCCCGCCTCGCGCGCAAGCTCCGGACCGCACCCCCGGTCGAGTTCGCGGTCAAGTAGCCGGCTGCGGTACGCCAAGCCGCAGTTCGGGCGTGGCTGGCCGTGCGCAATGAGCAGCGCCGCGAGTAGCAGCAGACGGTGCGCGGAACGCACCCTGCCTGCTTCCCGGCGCGGAGGCCGACGGTGCCAGGATCATGCCCGCCCATACAAAGTGCAATACGTTCAAGCTTACCTCCTCCGCGTGCGCTTGGTTGTAACGGGAGCCGTCTTCTTGCGGGAGGTGAGCGCCCGGCCGAAGGGTCGCGCCCGTTTTGCCAGCAGGCGCGCGAGTTCGGTGGCATCCGCGAGCTTCTCCAGCCCCAGCATTGCATCGCGCAGTTCCGCGACCTGCGACATGGGCAGCGCTTTGACCGCCAGCTTCTCGAATTTCTCGACGACCTCGGCTTCGGCTGCGAATTTCTTCTCGCTGCCGCGCGGCGCTTCCACGGTGCGCGTCATCACCGAACTGTCCTTGAGATGCGCTTCGACCTGCACCATGTGGCGGAACCTGGCGCCTTTCGCGGTGATGTCCGGGTCGTGATGCACTTTAACCTTCTCCGCGAGCGCCATGCGCGCGGGATCGGCGACCTTGTCCTCGGTGAACTGATCGACGAAACAGTCGCCTTCGATGAGATAGGTCGCCACGCAGTAGGGAAGGTTGAGCTGTGCCGACGTGAGGCCTTGCGGCACGTACTTCCAGCCGACATGATCCATGGTGACCTGGGAGCCCCGCACCACGATTCCTGCCACATCGCCCGCGCCGAAACGCCGCTCCCGCTGCATGTCGCGCAGCGCGTCGAGCGTGGTGTGGTTGCTGCCGACACAGGAATAGAACTTCAGCGCGACGCCCATCGTCTGCCACGTTTCGCCGAAACCCGCGGTGAGTTCCTTCAGGTTGAAACGGTCGGTCGAGCGCGAGAACGTCGTGCAGAAGCCGCCGTATTCGCTCTCGAGCACGTTGACGATGCCGGTAAAGCCGGCTTCAGCCAGCAGTGCGCCGTAAAGTCCGCTCTGCGAGGCGCGGCCGGCGTGCATGCGCTTCACCATCGCGCCGTATTGCGCCGCCATCAGCCCCGCCGCCTGGGTGCCCGCGATGCCCAGCGCATGCACGGTTTTCTCGACGTCGAGCTTGAGTCCCCGTGCCGCGCCGGCGGCGGCTGAAAACACACCGAGTGTGGCGCCCGAGTGCCAGCCCTGGGCAATGTGTTCCGGTCCCATGCACAGCCCCACTCGCGGGCCGATCTCGTAGCCGGCCACCGCGGCAGTAAGAAACTCCCTGCCGCTCATGCCGGGCCTGATCTCGGTTACGGCGACCAGCGCCGGCAGCACCACCGCGCCGACGTGCAGCACGCCGGCGCGGTGCACGTCGTCCAGCTCGAAGCCCTGCACCTGGGTGCCGTTGATCAACGCGGCGTGCGGCGCCGAAAGTCTGGCGCCGGTGCCCCATATGGCGCAGGTGCGAGTGGCGTCGATCGCGGAGAGCTTGTCCTGAAGGATGTGGCTCCACTCGAGGTCCGCGCCGTAGAGCGCGCAGCCGAGCGAGTCGAGCATCAGCAGCTTGATGCGGCTGCGGACGTCTTCTGGGATCGCGTCGTACTTGAGAGTTGAGACGAACTGCGCGATACCGCGCGTGTAGGGATTGTCGGTTGCCGCTTCGTGCGCCATCAGTTACTCCGGCGGTTCAAGATTTTGCGGCTTTGCCGGCGCTCGCGCCGGCCATGCGGCCGAAGACCGCGCCCGACACCAGCCCGGTGCCGCTCGGGTAATTGAAGTAGAACAGCCCGCCCACCATCTCGCCCGCGCAATA
>MERI01000023.1 GCA_001772005.1 Betaproteobacteria bacterium RIFCSPLOWO2_12_FULL_62_58
ATCGTGGCGGAGGTGCGTTCCGCCCGCGAGCAACTATTCGCCGCCTGCGATTACGATCTGGAGAAACTTGCCGAGCGCCTCCGCCAGAATCAGAAGGTAAGCGGTCGGGCCGTTGTGACTTTTCCAAGGCGGATGCCGGCGAAAGAGGTTTCTGCGTAATAGCCGCCCAACAACCGCTTCAACCGGACGCACAAACAGCGGCACTCCGCTTGCTGTTTTCGCGCCGGTTAAGCGGAACGTTCGGCGTCATGAGTGGTGCACCCCCCGATGCACCGGTGTATCATGTCCACTATGCAGATAGCCACCGGAACAGTCGTAGGCGGAAAAGTCATCGTGGAAGGAGATCCCCTGCCCGAAGGCGCCGTCGTCACCATCCTTGCTCGCGAAGCGGACGAAACTTTTGAAGTTCCGCCTGAGCTTGAGGCGGAGCTCGTGGAATCGATCGCCCAAGCCGAGCGAGGAGAAACGATCTACGCTGAAGAATTGCTTGAACGTCTTCGCCGCATCGCCTGAGCAAAGTGCTCGACGTTGAGGTAACCACTCGCGCCGCAATACAGATCGAGGCGGCAGCAGTTTGGTGGGCGAAGAACAGGCTGGCCGCGCCAGACGCAATCCGAGTCGACTTTCAGGAAGCAACGGCGCTATTGTCCCGGCAACCGGGAGTTGGCGCGAGGTCGAGCACGGCCCGCTATCCCGAGTTGCGGCGTCTGTACCTTTCAAGGGTTCGATACCATATCTACTACCAGGTGACGTCTGAAAAGGGTGTCATTCTCGCGTTCTGGCATGCCCGTCGGGGTAGTGGTCCAGGTCTCTGAGTGCAACGGCACTGCTTTAAGCGATACATGGCGCTGAAGCGACATTCATGAAGATCACCAGACTGGACGTCTATATTCTGCGCGCACCCGACACCGGGCGCCCGCACTGGGTAAGCCACTTCGCCGTTCCCAAGGCGAACGAGATTCTCGTACGCATGCACACCGACGAGGGCGTGCAGGGCATCGGCATCGCGACCAGCTACACGCCGATCGAAGCGGCGATCAAGGCATTCCGCAGCGGCATCGCCGAACTCATCCTCGGCGCGGACCCGCTGGCGCCGGAGCGGTTGTACCAGAAGCTCTTCGCATTGACCTCACAGCGGATCGCATTCGAGAAAGGCTGGTCGCGCGAGGCGATCGTGCGGATTTCCGCGGCGGTGGACATCGCCGCATGGGACATCATCGGCAAAGTGGCGGGGCTGCCGCTCTACCGGCTCTTCGGCGGCTACCGCAGCGAAGTGCCCTGCTATGTCACCTGCGCCTACTACCGCGACGGCAAGGATATGAAGGAACTGCGCGACGAGATCGAGATGCTCAAGGCCCAGGGGCACACCGGCTTCAAGGGCAAAGTGGGCGGCGCCCCGCTGGCGGAGGACATCGAGCGCATGGCGCTGGTGCGCGAGGTGATCGGATATGACCGCGATCTCATGATCGACGTCAACCGCGGCTGGGACCTCGCCACGGCCATCGAAGGCGCGCGCCTGCTCGAGCCGCTGCGTCCGCGCTGGCTCGAGGAGCCGGTGCGCTGGGCCGACGACCGCCGGGAATTGAAGCTGCTCGCGCAGCAGACGCGGATTCCGCTGTCGGCGGGGGAGAGCGAACTGACGAGCTACGGTTGCCGCGCGCTCATCGAGGAGCAGGCGATACAGATCCTCCAGTTCGACTGCACCATGATGGGCGGCTACACCGAGGGCCGGAAGCTGGCGGCGCTGTGCGAGATGAACCACGTGCAGGTCGCGCCGCACCACGACTGTTTCATCCACGCGCATATCGTCGCGGCGAGTCCGGCCGGATGCATCGTCGAGTCCTTTACCGATCCCGAGCGCGACCCGCTGCAGGCCGAACTCTTCGAAGACCCGCCGCGCATCGCCAACGGGCGGCTGACGCTGAAGGAGCAGCCGGGCCTGGGGCTCACGCTGTCCGAGGCGGCACTCAGGAAATTCGGCGAGAAGATTCTCTGAACCCCGCCCCGCGCGCGCCGGTGTCGCATCACAGTTTCATGTCGCGGATGAGCTTGGCCCACTCCACGATCTCGGAACGCACGAACGCACCGAACTCCTCGGGTGTATTGCCGACGGCGACCGCGCCCTCGGCCGCGAGCCGCTTCACGGTGTCAGGATTTTTCAGTACCTTGGCCATCGCCCCGTACACGTGAGCAATGATGGGGCCCGGCACCGCCGCCGGGGAGAACAGCCCGAACCAGCCCGGCTTGTCGTACCCGGGCACACCCGATTCATCGATCGTCGGCAGATGCGGCAAGGCCGGCGATCGTTGCTTGGTGGTCACCGCGAGCCCGCGCATACGGCCCGTTTTCATGTGGGGGATTGCGCCCAGAATGCCAGTAATAATCACCTGCGTTTCGCCGCTTATGAGGCCGATCTGGGCGGGACCGCCGCCTTTGTACGGCACCTGCGTCAGGTTGATCTTGGCCATGTATTTGAACAGCTCGGTGGTCATGTAGATGTTGCTGCCACGCCCGGCGGAGGCGTAATGAATCTCGCCGGGGCGCTTGCGGGCAAGAGCGAGAAGTTCCTTGACGTTCAGCACCGGCAGCGAGGGATGCACGGCCAGGACGAGCGGCGCCTGCGCGAAATTCGTGATGGGTTTGAAGTCCTTCACCGCATCGTAGGGCAGATCCTTGTAGAGGCTCGGGGCGAAGCTGTAGCTCGCCGACGTTAAGAGCAATGTGTAGCCGTCCGGGGCCGCCCGTGCAGCTATCGTGCAGCCGAGCGTGCCGCCGGCGCCGCCGCGATTGTCGATGATCACGCTGGCGCCGAGAGCCGCTTCGAGCTTGTCCTGCAAGGCGCGGGCCAGGATATCCGTGCCGCCTCCCGTGTTGCCAGCTCTCTCTGCCACCTCTGTGGCTTCAGGTTTTCGTTTTCCATCGGTGTTCATCTGCGGCAAATCGGCGTGCAGGCGCTTTACAAACTCTTACACTCTGTTACGTGCGGGACGGCGCGAAATGCGGTCGAATAAGCAAATGGCAATGCCGAGGAGATGACCATGAAAACCCTCTTCAAGTCGTGGATCTTTCGAGCGCTCGCCCTGACGATGGTGGCGTCGGCTGCGTTCGCCCAGGACCGCGGGCCGTTCCAGCGGGAAGAACTCGACCAGATGCTCGCACCGGTGGCGCTGTATCCCGATGCGTTGCTGTCCCAAATCCTGATGGCGTCGACCTATCCACTGGAGGTGGTGCAAGCCTCCCGCTGGTCGCGCACCAATCCCACCCTGAAGGGTCAGAATGCGGTACGCGCGGTCGAGCGCATGGACTGGGACCCCAGCGTCAAGTCGCTCACTGCGTTTCCGCAGATTCTTCACATGATGGACGAAAAACTCGAGTGGACGGAGCGCCTGGGCGAGGCTTTTCTCGCACAGCAGGCCGACGTCATGGACACGGTGCAGGACCTGCGCCGGCGTGCTGAAGCGGCTGGCAACCTCAGCTCCGGCGACCAGATGCAGGTCAGGCGCGAAGGCGAGTTCATCATGATCGAGCCGCCCGCGCCCGAAGTCGTTTACGTGCCGTACTACGACCCGGCCGTCGTCTACGGGCCGTGGTGGTGGCCGGAGTACCCGCCCGTCTACTGGGCGCCGCCGTGGGCATATTACGTTGTTCCCCCGTATCCCTCGCTCTTCCTCTGGGGAAGCGGCATTGGAGTTTCGGCGAACTTCTTCTTCGGCTACCCTGACTGGCGCCGGCGTCACGTCAGCGTGGTCCACCGTCACGTCACCGTGGGGAACCGCCGGACGCCGAGCGTGAATCGCGGCGCCGGTCCCCGTGAGCCGGTAGTCTGGAGGCATAATCCTGACCATCGCCGGGGCGTGCCCTTCCGCCATGCCGAAGCGCGTCAGCGATTCGAGCAGGAGAGGGCTGCCGCCGGCACAACGCGCCGTGGCCCGGACCGGAATGATGTGGCGCCAACGATCCGACGCGCCGACGACATCCGCCCGGCTTATGTCGGCCAGCGGCGGCTGGAAGAGCGCCCGAATCCGGTCCAGCAGCAGCGCGAGTCTGCGGTCGGCCGCGTCACGCTGGACAACGATGGCAATCGCGCGGCGCGCGCGCCCGTCAATCGCAACGACGAGCGGGCGCGGCCTGCCGCCCAGCCCGCAGCGCGCGCTGCCAAGCCCGAGACACGTACTGCGCGGCCGGACACCCGCGGCTCACAAGCGGAAACCCGTAATCCGCAGCCGGACACGCGTGGTGCGCAGTCCGACTCGCGCAACGCCCCGCCCGACAGTCGTGCTGCACCACCCGAGCGTTCCACGCCGCAATCTGGCGACCGGCGCGGGGAGCGCAGGGGCACTCAGCGCCCGCTGGCGCGCAACGACCCGCCGCAGCCGCTGCCGGTAGCGCCCGTGGTGCGTTCGGGGCCGCGCAGCGCACGCTCCGAGCCACGCCCGGACATGCGTCCCATCGCCCCGACGGCGAATTCCCCTGCCGCTCCGCCAAGGCCGCCCGCGTTCGACAACGGGCGCCGCGCGGAGGCGCGTGGTGGCGTCGAGCGCGGGCGTCAGCAGGACGTCGTGCGCGAACGCGCCCCGGCGCCCCGCGCGGCAGCAAATGTTCCGAACCCTGCGCCGCGCACGGAAAACAGCCAGCAGCGCGGCGGCGGCGCGCGAGATCAAGGCGACGGCAATCCGCGCGGGCGATCCGTAAACCGCGACAACAACAGGTCCTGACGTCGCCGGCGCCGCCGCGCGCAACCTTGCACCTTCCGTTACGAGCATCACTCCAGGGTCTTGGGCAGCCCAAGAAACCAGGCAAAGCATTTTCACCTCCACCTCAATTCTCCCCAGCAAACAGACGGGCAGGTCTCGGCACCCGTTTATGCGGCAAGTTGATCAAGCCGGTCACGACTCCCCCTGCGGCAGAGAGCATATGGGAATAGCGTATTTCCGGGAAATTGACGGAGCAGGCGCTGTGCCGCACAATGTATTCATTGTATACAGGAGACCTTATGACAGAACCGGTGACCCTGCGGCTCGACGCCGCCACCCGCAAGCGTCTGGACCGGCTGGCCAAGGCGACCGACCGCACCCGCGCGGCGCTGGCCGCTGAGGCCGTCAGGCAATTCGTCGATCTCAACGAATGGCAGATCGCTGCAATTCAGGAAGGCGTGCGCGAAGCGGACCGCGGCCAATTCATCGACCATGCGCGGCTCAAGGCCAAGTGGGAGAAAAAACTTGCGGCTGCGGTGGACAAGGCTCGCTGAACGCGACCTTGACGACATCGCGGCCTACATCGGACTGGACAGCCCGGCGGCAGCGGCGCGGGTCGTTCTCGAACTGATCGAACAGACCGAAATCCTGCTCACCCGGCACGTTGCCCTTGGCCGGCCCGGCCGCGTGCTTGGAACCCGCGAACTCGTCATCCAGGGTCTGCCCTACGTGATCGCCTATCGCGTGCGGGACAACGACATCGAAATTCTGCGCGTGCTCCACACCTCGCGTCGCTGGCCGGGTGATTTATAACCCGGGTGTGCGATGGCGAACAAGATGGGGGTTCGTGTCGTTCGTCACCGCAAAGTCAAGCACCGACCCTGAACACGAGTTCACCTCTACTCCATCGAGCAAGACGGCCTGTGTGGAAGGGGGCTTGCCCCCGATAATCGCCAGCAAGCTGGCTCCCACAAATATGACTAATCCGGGCTAAGTCTCGTATCACCGGATACTCCCTACTGCACGCGACAACGGCAGCGTTAACACCACGTCAACCCCGATTGTCGTAGCCGGGCAGCACGTGCGCGTCGATTACGCACACGCGGCCCCTGCGAACCGCCTCGATCCCCTGTTCGATCGCTGGCTGCACTTCGGCGGGCTGCGTCACCGGGCCGATGCCCAGCGCGCCCTGCGAGCGCGCCATTCCGGCGATGTCGATGTCGGGGTCGCCGATGCGCTGGCCGATCCAGCGGTTCTCCACCGGCCGGCCGCGGTTGGCGGCCATGCGCCCCTGGTGCCGCTCGTCGTTGTAGAACGAACGGTTGTTGCACACGATCATCAGGCACGGGATCCGGTAGTGCGCGGCGGTCCAGATGGCGGTGTTGCCCATCAGGAAATCGCCGTCGCCGAGCAGCCCGATCGGAACGCGACCACTGCCCATAAGAGCCAAGGCGGCGCCCACCGTATTGCCCGGACCCGAGCCCACGCCGGCGCCGCCGTCGTGGCCGATATAGTCGAGCGGATGGCGGAAGTGCGTGTAAGCGCCGTTCCAGCCGAGCGGAAAGCGCGTGTAGCAGACGTCAATCCCGCGCGCGGTGGCGTTAAGTGCGGCGGCGACGCCGCGCATCGATACCGCATCCGTCGGCGCCGATGGCAACGGCACGGCCGCCACGGGCGGCACGCTGGCGGTGCGGGCCTTGACTGCTTCCACAAGCAGCGGCACCGCGGCGTCGGTCTCGCACATGAGGTAGAGGTCCACCGGCGGCAGCCCGAAGTGATCCGTGCTCCAGCCGCGATGGTTGTGCGCATCGCATGAGACCTGGATCACCTGCGCGGTGACCGGATTCGCGCCGAATGCCTGCCTGAGCGTGCCCGCGAGATCCAGCCAGTCGAGCGAAAGGATGACATCGGCCCCGGCGACCATTTTCTGCGCTTCCGGCGTGAGGGACGCTCCGGGCGGCGCGGCGTGCAGGCGATGGTCGGTCGGAAACACCGCGGCGAGCTTGATGTTGGTGAACACGCGTGCGTTCAGCTTCTCAGCGAGTGCCACGCGCGCCTTCCAGCCCTCCATGCTGCGCGAGCAGCGGCCGGCGAAGATGACGGGATTCTTCGCACCGGAGAGCAGTCTGGCCGCGGCCGCGACCAGCTCGGGCGCTGGCCGCACCGCTTCGGGCGCGACATGACGCGTCACGTCCGGCAGCACCGGCATCGCGCCGATCTTCTCCTCCTGCATCGCGACCTCAAGGTTCACGTACACCGGGCCCCGCGGCGCGGTCTGCGCGATCTGCGCGCCACGCAACACCGCTTCCATCGCCGCCGCCACCGACCCCGGCTGGTTGTCCCACTTGGTGAAGTTGCGGATCAGCCCGCCCTGGTCGACGCTGGTGTGGATCCAGTCGATCCACGGGCGGCGCCGGGTGGCATCCCACGGCCCCGTCGCACCGAAGATCAGTACGGCGGCGCGGTCGCACCAGGCGTTGTAGATCGCCATCGGCGCGCGCAGCAGGCCGATGTTGGCGTGCAGCGCCGCCGCGATCATGCGCTCGGAAGCCTTCCAGTAGCCGTGCGCGATGGCGACCGCGTTCTCCTCGTGGATCGAGAGGATCATCTGCGGCGTGCGGTTGCCGAGGTGATTGACGATGCTGTCGTGCAGCCCCCGGTAGCTCGAGCCCGGCACCAGCGAAATGTAGGGAATGTCGAGCTCGCGCAGCAGACCGGCGATCGGGTCGCTGCCCCAGAACTCCGTGCCTTGCGGCGAGGGCACCGGGGTGTCGTGAACGATAGAGGTCGCGATGCCTTCCTTGGGGCTCATGTCATCTTCCTTTGATGTCGGCGCAGGCCGGGCGCGCCCGGCTTCCGTACGCCCGGCATGCCGGTGTAGAGATTCCAGCCTTGATCAAGTCGCTATATTAAGCGAACGCAAAAGAAATATCCTCGCCTTGACGGGCATGATGCAGGGACATAGCATTCGACCCGAACCGCCCCGCGCAGGAAAACGTGCATTGAAATTGAGCGACGCCCGGGCCAGAAATGCCACCAGCCCGACAACAGGAGACCACCACATGCTGAGCCCCAGGGAACCGAAGCGGCAGTACGTTTACGATTTCCATAACATGAAGAAAGAAGCCACGCTCGGCAAAACGTCGACGGGAGAGGGATCGTCTTTCACCGGGGAGCGGATCTATTGCGGCCTGGTGACCAAAAAGCGCGGCACCGGCTCCAAACCGCACTACCATCCTGACGAGACGTTCAACTACGTGCTGCAGGGAACGCTGAAGGTCAATATGGACGGCCAGGAGTTCCTTGTGCCGAAGGGTTGTCTGCTGCACATTCCGCCCAACGTCGCGCACACCGCCGTCGCCACCGACGACGCGGACGCCGTCTACCTGGTGTGGCGGGATATCGCGGCCGAGAAAGCCGGCAAGCCCACGACGGTGGAGGTTTAGAAAAGCGGTGAACGGTGAACGGTGAACAGATAAAAACCGGGGTTTTGCAGCTCACGCATTACCAGTCACGCTTCACCAGTTAAGATGAGCCGGATCAGTACGGCGCGCGCACCACGATCTTCCCGACCTGCGCGTTGGATTCCATGTAGTCCTTGGCGGCGGGGAGTTCATTGAACGCGAACACCCGATCGATGACGGGCGTGATGCGGCCGTCCGCAAATGCGGGCAGTACGTCGCGCACGAAACCGCGCACCGTTTCGGCGCGCCCTTGCGGACCCAGCCGGCTGTTCGACACCCCGAAGACCACGTAGCGGTTGGCGTGCAACGTGCCGAGATCGATCTCGCTTCTGTACACCCCATCTACATAGCCCACCGTCGCGAGCCTGCCCTGGTAGGCGAGCGCGCGCATGCACTCGGGAAAGAGCGAGCCGCCGACGCAGTTGACAACGAGATTCGCGCCTTTGCCGCCGGTCACTTCCTTTACCCGCTCGCCGAAATCCGCGCCGCGCGTCCTGATGCCGACATCGAGCCCGATCTCCTTGAGCTTCTGAAGCTTCTCCGCCGAACCCGAGGTGCCGATGACGCGCGCGCCGATCACTTTTCCGATCTGGATGCTCGCCACGCCCGCGCCGGAGGAAGCGCCCGTGACCAGCAGCCACTCGCCGCGCTTGAGCTGACCGTAGGGAAAAAGCGCGTCGTAGGCGGCAAGAAAGGTCGCGGAACCGGCCGCCGCCTGCTCCCAGGTAAGGCGGGCCGGGATCGGCATCGCTTCGTGCGCGTCCATCAGCGCGTACTCCGCGAAGCCGCCGCGCGCCCGGCCCATGACGCGGTCGCCCGGTTTGACCGCGGTCATGCCCTCACCCACGGCGTGCACGACGCCCGACGCCTCAGTACCGCCAAGCTTTGACGGGCCGCCGTGCATGACGCTGCCGACGATCAACTCGCCACGGTTAAGCGACGTCGCGTGCACGCGTACGACAAGTTCCCCAGGCTTGGGCTGCGGCACCGGGACGTCGCGAAACTCGAGGATGGTTTTTTCGTTCTCGGTCCTTATCCAGCATGATTTCATGATCCCTCCAGGGTCGGGCGTGCGGACGGCACGGCTCTGCCCGGCAGTGTTGCACAAGATACAAAGTGTTACACCGCAACAGCGGAACCGGGGAAGTCTCACCGCGGTCCGAAGAACTGAGCCCCCGCTGTTTACAGGGTAACCCAATGCTTCATTTACTCCTTGGAGATACACCATGAAAACGTCGATCGTGAGCGCCCTTGTCGCCGCCGGTTTTGCCGTTGCAACGGCTCCACTGACCATGGCCCAGACCGCGAATCCGGCTGCTGATGGGCCCCAGGTTCGCCACCATGCACAACGACATCAGCACGGGCAACACGCGTCCCGTTTACCCGGCGAGCGGATCGAGGCGCGAATCGCTTACCTGAAAACGGCATTGAAGATCACGGATGCCCAGCAGCCGCAGTGGAATGCCTTCGCCGACACGCTTCGCAAACAGGCGCGGGAGATGGATCAGCGGATACAGGCCCAGCGATCGCAAAGGGCGCAGGGGCCGAAACAGGCGAAATCGACGGCCATCGATCGGCTCCAGTTCAGGCAGGAGCGTCTCGCCGCGTCCGCCGCGAGATTGAACGAGACGCTGACGGTCGCGAAACCGCTCTACGCGGCGCTGACGCCCGAGCAGCAACAGGTGGCTGATGAACTCCTGGCGCCCCGCCGCCACGGAATGTTCCATCGCAAGGGAATGCGCAGGGCAGCATAGCGAACGCATCCGTCGCGGGTTTGGGATCATCTCCCGCGACGGGAATCTGCCCGCAGCACCGGCGCCCGGGGAAGGCCGCCGGTGCTGCGGCGACAGCGCACTAGCCGCGCGGCTTCGCGCCGCACTACAATCGCCCTGAGCTCATCGTTCAATGAGAAATCCAGGAGACAATAACAAATGGAACCCACCGTCGGAGTTATCGGGCTCGGCATCATGGGCGGCGCGATGGCCGAAGCCCTGCTCGCCAGCGGTTACCAGGTTGTCGGCTACGACGTGCTGCCGGCAGCGCGCGGCCGGCTGAAAAAGGCCGGCGGCCGAGCGCTCGCTTCGAGCGCCGCGGTCGCAAGGAGCGCAGATATCGTGATAACGTCGCTCGCGACGGTCGCGGCGCTGAATGATGCCAGCGAGAAGATTGCCGGCGCTAAGCGGCCGAGATGCCGGATCGTGATCGAAACGAGCACGCTGCAGCTCGCGGACAAGGAGCGCGCCATGCAGCGCCTGAAGCGCGCCGGAATCGCGACGCTGGATTGCCCGATCAGCGGGACCGCGGTACGGTTGAAGGAAGGCGCGTGGACGATTTTTGCGAGCGGCAGCGAGGCGGCATTCAGGCGCGTGGAGCCGATCCTGAAAGTGTTTACGAGCAAAGTGCCGCACGTCGGCGCATACGGCAACGGCACCAGGATGAAGTACGCCGCCAACCATCTCGTCGCGATCCTTAACGTCGCTACCGCCGAGTCGATCACGCTTGGGCGAAAGATGGGGCTCGACCCGCGGCAACTGCTCGATCTCTTCGGGCCGAGCCCGATCGTCGGGACCGGCGTCTACCGACTGCGCGGGGCCATGATGGCCGCACGCAAGTATGTGCCGCCGACGATGAAAGTCGAAGTGTGGCAGAAGGACATGCAGGTGATCGGCGACATGGCGAAATCCGTGGACTGCCCAACGCCGCTCTTCACCGCCTGCGTGCCGATTTACAGCGCGGCGATGGCGCAGGGTCTCGCGCAGGCGGATACCGCGTCGGTGTGCGAAGTGCTGGACATGATGGCAGGAATCGGCCGGCCACGCGCAAAGCGTTGATAATTTCACGCCGCCGATCGGCCCAGCTGCGGAAAACCCATAACAAAAACCAAGAAATTAGCCGCCGATAAACGCCGATAAACACCAACAAAGGCAATGGATGGGCAATACGCGCAGCTAAGTAATTAGGTTTTTCCGTTCATGGTTCACCGTTCACTCTTCACGCTTTCCACCCCACCCACTCGCACACGCCGCGGCCCATGATCCACTCCTTGTCTCGGGAAGTGAGCCACGGGATCTCTTTGGTGAACATCGATGACGGCGGCACGACGATCACGCGATCGACGCCGGCGGCGTTCATCTCGCGCAGCAGCTCGTCCTTGCCGATCGGCGCGTCGCGGTGCGCTTCCAGCCGCGCCGGCCACGGCCGCTCGGGCGTATTCGCGCCCCAGATGTGAACCTGCGCATCAACGATCAGCATGGTCAGTGAAAGTACATCCCGCCGTTAACCAGGTAGCACTGACCGGTGATGAATCCGGCGTCCTCGCTCGCCAAGTAGACCATGAGCGAGACCACTTCCTCGGGCTTGCCCAGGCGGCGGATCGGCTGCGCGGGACGCAGGGGTCTTGACTCCTGGAATACATCGCGCTCAACGTCTATGGTGCCGGGCCCGATGCAGTTGGCGGTGATCTCGTGCTCGGCGAATTCGCGGGCCACGCCGCGGGTCAAGCCGACGATCCCGAGCTTGGCCATGGCTTTCGATACTCCCGCGCCAAGGAACGGGGCGATGCCGGAGAAATTGATGATGCGGCCCCAGCGCTGCTTGACCATCAACGGCAGCACCGCGCGGCAGATGTTGCGGGGGCCGGTCAGGTTGACCTCCAGATTGCGCAGCCACGCCTCGTCGCTTTCTTCAAGGAAAGCACGCGCCGCGCCGCGATAGACCGCGTTGTTGAGCGCGACGTGCACCGAGCCCAACTCGCCGCGCGTCTTGGTGATGAAGTTCGCAATCGCTGCGTCGTCGGCGACGTCGCAGCGCTCGGCCACCACCTTCGCTCCCAGCGCACGGGCCTCTTCCGCCACCTCCTGCAGCTCCTTCATCTTGGCGCTGGTGCAGATCGCGAGGTTGGCACCTTCGCGCGCAAACGCGAGCGCCGCGAGCCGGCCCATGTTGCGGCTGGCGCCGGTGATCAATACGGTCTTGCCCTCGAGGCCTGTGTCCATCAATTCTTCCTTTTCGCAGAAAAGCGTGAAGCGCGCAACGACAGCGCAAAACGGGAGCGGGTGGCATTATCTGCCACGTTTTCGATTCGGACAAGGGTCGCGAAGAACCCGTCCCATCAGCTTGCGGCCTTTCCTGAACGGGTGGTAGCCTTCATTCGCGCCGATGCGGAACGCTGGGCAAAAGTGATCAAGGATGCCGGCATAAGAGCGGATTGATGGGTGAGGCAGGATTCAGGATTCGGCAAAACCGGCCACCGCTCATCGGTCATTTTTTTCAATACCCCTTATTTTCAATACCCCCTTGAGGGGTACTTGAGGGGTACGATTCATCAGTCACCAGTCAAGGATCAGCAATGAACAAGGTCAAACAGAAACTGGCTGCCGGCAAGGTGGTTACGATGTTCAATCCGGATTTCGCGTCGCCGCGACTCGTTGAGTACATCGCCGGATTCGGCCTCGATGTGTCGTTCATCGACGCCGAACGCATGAGCTACGACTTCGAGCGCATCGAGGAGATGACGCGCGCCGCGCATCTGGCGGGCATCGCCTCGGTGGCGCGGCCGTGGCTTAACGATCCGGGACTGATTACGCGCTATTTCGACTGCGGCATAGACGGCATAATGGCGCCCCACGTCGAGGATGCCGCCGCCGCGCGCAGCATGATCGACATCGTGCGTTATGCGCGGCCCAGGGACCATGCGGAGAAGATCGTCATCATCATGGCCGAGACGCCGGGCGCGATCGAGCGGCTCGACGAAATCGTCGCGGTGCCCGGCATCGACGTGATCAACATCGGCGTGAATGACGTGGCGCTGGCCCTGGGCTTTCCCGGCCAGCCGGAGCATCCCGAGGTCGTCAAGCTCGTCGATCAGGCGATCGCTCGCATCCTCAAAGGCGGCAAGACAGTCGGCCTCAACGTGCTGACCAACTGGGAGGAGCGGATGCCGTCATTCATCGCCAAGGGCGTGCGCTGGCTCAACGTCCATGTGAACACCTTCATCGCGCGCGGCGCACGGCAGTACACCGATCTTCTGAACCGCTGCACCACCTGAGCGCAAATTTGGGGACCAAAACCCTCTCAAAGCAAGGCAAAGGCCGCGAAGCCTCCCTGCCCTATCGAATCACGGAGGATGTGCTGGTAAGCTATGCTCTTTGAGGGAGCAGACTCGTGATCATCCCGTTTGTCGACCGGCCCCGCGTTGGGTATTTCTCGATGGAGATCGCGCTCGCCCCTGAGATCCCAACCTACAGCGGCGGGCTTGGCGTGCTCGCCGGCGACACGCTGCGCTCGGCAGCGGATTTGCGGCTGCCGATCGTGGGCGTCACGCTGGTGAGTCGCAAGGGTTACTTCCGCCAGGAGATTGACGCCGAGGGACGGCAGATCGAGCAACCTGCGACCTGGGACCCGGCGCGTTATGCCGAGCCGCTCGAAGCGAAGATCGTGGTCAGAATCGCCGAGCGCAACGTTTGGGTCGGCGGCTGGCTCTACATCGTTCAGAGCCACCTTGGAGGCCGGGTGCCGGTGATCCTGCTCGACACTGACCTGCCGGAGAACGTCGAGGGCGACCGCGAGATCACACACTATCTCTACGGCGGGGATCGAACCTACCGCCTCAAACAGGAAATTGTTCTCGGCGTTGGGGGGCTACGCATGTTGCTGGCGCTTGGCCTCCAGATCCGCAACTACCACATGAACGAGGGACACTCGGCGCTGCTCGCGATGGAACTCATGCGGCGTTTTCACTTGTTCGACAGGAGGCGGGCCGACGAACCGAGCTACAATCTGCCCGGGGTGCGGGCGCTGTGCAGCTTCACCACTCACACCCCGTTGGAAGCCGGCCACGACCAGTTCGACTGGGCGCTGGCGCGGGAGATCCTCGGCGGCTACATCGACGTCGACGACCTGAAGAAGGTCGCGGGGCAGGACCGGCTCAACCTGACGCGACTCGCGCTCAACTTGAGCGAATACGTGAACGGGGTCGCGCGCAAGCATGCGGAGACCTCGGAGCGCATGTTCCCCGGCTATCGCGTGCGCGCGGTGACCAACGGCGTGCATCCGGGCACCTGGACGGCGCCCGGTTTCGCCGCGCTCTACGACCGGCATCTGCCCGGGTGGTGCAACGAACCGATTCTGCTGGTACGCGTAGACCAGATCGCCGACGACGAGATCTGGGCGGCGCATATGGCGGCGAAAGCGGCGCTGGTCGAACACGTGAAGTCGCGCTGCGGCGTCACGCTCGATCAGGGACTGCCGATCCTGGCGTTCGCACGGCGCATGACCGCTTACAAGCGGCCGGATCTGCTTTTTTCCAGCATCGAGCGGCTGCGCGCGATCGCCCGGCACCATCCATTCCAGCTCGTTCTCGCCGGCAAGGCACACCCCCACGACACGCCGGGCAAGCAGTTGATCGAGGATTTACACCGCCAGATTCGCGCACTCGACGGCGTGGTCCGCGCCGTGTTTATCCCAAACTACGACATGGCGGTCGCGCGCGATCTGATCGCGGGGTCGGACATCTGGCTCAACACCCCGCAACGGCCTCTCGAAGCATCCGGCACGAGCGGAATGAAGGCAAGTTTCAACGGTGTACCGCAGCTCTCCGTGCTCGACGGCTGGTGGATCGAAGGCTGCATCGAGGGCATCACCGGGTGGGCCATCGGCGGCGACGTCGAGGCCGCGAACGCCAGGGACGCGCAAAGCCTGTACGACAAGCTGGACGACGTGGTGCTGCCGCTGTGGCACGGCGAGCGATCGAAGTGGATCGCAGTGATGAAAGGCGCGATCGGCAAGAACGCCTCCTACTTCAACAGCCATCGCATGCTGCGGCACTACGCGATGGAGGCCTACCTGCGCTGACGGCTGCCGCAAGCAGTGTGGCGAGGCAGCCAACGCGCCATGCGCATCTTGCTTTACGCGCTTACCCCGAAACGGCGCATCGCATCGCTGTCAAAAGTTAGGCCCAGCCCGGGCTTCTTCGGCACAGCGAGTTCGCCTTTCTCGGGACGAGGGACCTCTTCGAAAAGCTGCGCCGACCACGGCATGTACTCGACCGTGAGGCCGTTCGGGATGGCGGCGATGAGGTGCACGTGAATTTCGGGCAGCACATGGCTCACCACCGGCACGTTGAAGGCCGCCGCCATGCCGGCGATCTTGAGCCACTGCGTAATGCCGCCCGCGCGCACCAGGTCGATCATCACGATGTCGACCGAGCGCGCTTCCAGCATGTGCCGGAAAGGCACACTCCCGTACAGGTACTCGCCGCCGGCTACCGGAGTATCCAGGGCCGCCGCGACACGGGCGAGCCCGGAGTAGTCGTCGTGGGCCGTGACGTCCTCCAGCCAGTAGAGGTGATATTGCTCGACTCGGCTGCCGATCGAAATCGCCTGGCGCACGTCCCAGCGCTGGTTGATGTCGCACATGAGGTCGATGCTCTCGCCGACGCTCTCCCGGATCACGCGGGTGCGCTCGATTTCGCGCTCGGGCGTGGTGTCGCCGGGAAGCGCCAGCTGCATCTTCATCTGCCTGAAACCTTTCTCGACGAGAAGCGGCGCGGCTTTCGCCACGTGCTCGAGCGGAAACGTGCGCATCAGCGCGCCGCTGGCGTAGGTCGGTACGCGCTCGCGGTGTCCTCCCGCAAGCGTCACCAGCGGCAGGTTGAGCGCCTTGCCCTTGATATCCCACAGGGCGATATCTATCGCCGAAAGCGCCAGCGTAAAAATGCCGCCAGGACCGCAAGTACCAGCGGCCGCCCGCAGCTTGTCCACGATGGCCTCGATGCGCAGGGGATCCTCGCCGATCGTCAACGCCCCGAGCGCATCGACCGCGGTCTTCAGAGCGCCGGTCAGCGCGCCGCCGAAGAATGTAATGCCCAGCCCTTCGATACCGTCGTCGGTGCCGATGCGCAGCGTGACAAAATCCCGCGTAGCTCCAGGAACAGCCGGTCCGCCGGCAAGCGGCTCGTCGACGGGCAACCGCACAATCTGCGAACGAATATGAGATATCTCCATCGAATTCTCTCAATTGTTATTGAATCCGAAACCGCCGGGTAAAAACCGTTTCCTTGGTGCTGATCGGAACACGCGAGAATCAGCGTTGGGGTCATTCGACGTGTATCCCGGCGTCGGTAATGATCTTTCGATATTTTTCGACTTCGCGCTTGACGATGGCGGCGAATTCTTCCGGTGTATTGCCGATGACCGTAAACCCAAGCTGCGCAAAACGCTCTTTTACGTCCGGGGCGTTGAGTGCCCGCACGGCGGCCTTGTGCACGGTGCGTATCACCCGCTGCGGCGTCCCGGCGGGTGCGAACAGGCCATGCCAGATCTGAAAATCGTAGCCCTGCACACCCAACTCCGCGATCGTCGGTACGTTTGAAAGAACCGGCGATCGCTGGGCGCTCGTCACGCCAAAAGCTTTCAGTCTGCCCGCGTTGATGTGCGACGCACTGGCCAGCGGGGTGATTATGGTTACCTCCACCTCTCCGGACAGGACGGCAAGCTCCGTGGGCGAGCTTCCCTTGTAGCGCACGTTGGTCAACCGGGTCTGCGTCAGCGCCATCAGGGCCTCGCCGGCGATCTCCCCGGTCGCCCCCGCCACACCCATGTTGAGCTTCCCGGGTTGTTTCTTCGCCAGCGCGATGAAATCCGGGAGCGAGCTCGCCGGCACCTTCGGGTTTGCGACCAGCACCATGCCGCTCGTCACCATCTGCGTGATGGGCACGAAATCCCGCAGCGGACTGTAGGGAAGATTCCGGTAGAGGCTCGCGTTAATCGCCTGAGTGCCGCTGTTGCCGACCGCCAGCGTGTAGCCATCCGGATTGGCCCGGGCCGCGATCTCGGTCCCCGCGACGCCGTTGGGGCTGGGCCGGTTATCCACGATCAGCATCTGACCGAGCGCTTCGCTCATCTTGGGCGCGATCAGACGCATCGCGGTGTCGGAGGGCCCCCCCGGCGCCACCGGCACGATGACGCGCATCGGCCTGGTGCTGCCGCCCTGGGCGAAGGCCATCGCAGAGAACAACGCGAGGCCCACCGACACTGAAGCAATTCGCAACAGTTTGTTCATGTTCCAACTCCCCCGTAACCAGTTGGCTGGAAAATCAGTCGATCCGCAGGCCGGCGGATTTGACGACCTTGGCCCACAGCGCGAGTTCCGCCTTGACGTGCTTCGCCAGGCCGTCCGGTGAGCTGCCGACGATTTCCGCGCCTTCTTTGTCGAAGCGCTCGGCAACGCCTGGATCGCGCAGCGCCCGCGTGATGGCGTCGTTGAGCGTCCTGATCAGCGGCGCCGGCGTAGCCGCCGGCGCATACACGCCGAACCATGCGCCGAACTCATAGCCCGGCACGCCCTGCTCCGCGATGCTCGGCAGTTGCGGCATGACCTTGGAACGCCTGGCGCTGGTGATGCCGAGCGCGCGCATCCTGCCGTTTGCGACGTGGCCGGTCACCGCCACCAGCGAGAGGAAACTCACGCCCGCCTCGCCGTTCAATATCGCAATCAGCGCCGGCCCGCCGCCGCCGTAGGGCACGTGCACGATGTTGGTGCCTGTAAGATTCTTGAAAAGCTCCGCTGCGACGTGGAGATTGCTGCCGTTGCCGGCCGAGGAGTAATTGAGCTTGCCCGGTTGCGCCTTCGCGAGCGCGATCAGTTCCTTCACCGATTTCGCGGGCACCGAGGGGTGAACCACGAGGACAAACGGCGAGGAGCCCAGCAGCGAGACCGGCGCAAAATCGCGCTCGGTGTCGAACGGCATCTTCGGATACAGCGACGGATTTACCACGAACGGCAGGGTGTTGATGAGCAGCGTGTAGCCGTCAGCGGGCGAGCGCGCGACGAGCTCGCTGCCGACGATGGTGTTCGCGCCCGGACGGTAATCGATGATGACGTTCTGTCCCATGAGTTCGCCCCACTTCGGGCTGACGATGCGCGCCATGACATCGAGACTCCCGCCCGGCGGCACCGGCACGACCACGCGCACGGGGCGAGCCGGGAACTCCTTCGTCTGGGCCCACGCGGTCGCGCCGCCCGCGGCGCAGACGAGTGCGATCAGATAACTCAGAATTCGTGTCCTCATTCCAGCTTCCGTGCGCGGAGCAATTCCGATCCCGGCCTTCACTTTAGCGTCAACACGTAGCTTGCGATCTGGGCGCGCGTGGCGACCCAGATCTCGGGCGTGTTGGCGGCGATCTCCATGATACGCTCGTAGTAGTGCGCGCCGTGAGGCCGGCCGAAGATGTGGGCGTGCACCGTGGCATCGACGATCACCGGCCCGCGTTCGCGCTTCGTGATCCGGTCGAGGTGTTCTTCGAAGGTCTCCAGCATCGCCCGCGGCGGGTTGCCGTACTTCATCGACGGCATGTCGTTGACATCGGTCGACAGCGGCAGCGCGACGATGCGCGACTCGCCGAATGACTGGATGTAGGGAAGATCATCGTCGAATACATCGCCGTACCAGAGATAATCGGCTTCTGCGAGCAGGCGCGCCGTGTTGAGGCTGGGCGTGCCACGCGGGCTGATCCAGCCGCGCACGCGCGAGCGCGACGCGTGCGCGAGCAGATCGGTGCAGCGCTCGATATTGAGACGCTCCTCTTCCACCGTCATCATCACCGGCATCACGTTCATCGCATACGAGTGCGACACCACCTCGTGGCCGCCGTCGCCGACCGCCCGCACCGCTTCGGGCGAACGCTCGGCGAGGATCGCATTGATCATGACGCTTGCCCTGACCTCGTGGCGCGCGAACGATTCCAGCAGCCGATAGATGCCGCGCTTCGCGCCGTACGCCGCCCACGAGATCGCCATGCTGTCGACGATCCCGGGTACCGCAGGCAGCGGATTGCCCATCGGGCTGATGCCGGGCGCCTTGCCGTCCGACCAAGCCTCGAGCGCGACGTTGAAAACGACGGCGATTCGCTTGCCGCCCGGCCACAGCCAGTCCACTTGCTCCATTGCTCCCCTTCCCGGTTACTGTGTGGCGGGCAGGCCACGCCGGTTACGGCTTGAGCGCATACACTTCGTCAAACCGCTGCTCCAATTCGGCGTGGGTGCCGCGAATCTGGTCCACCACTTCTTTCGCCCAGTCGAAATACTGCCGCTTGCGCTCCAGCGCCCAGCCTGCCGGCGGGTGCGCGGCGATATCGCGCACGTTGCAGATCTTGTCAGCGAGCTTCACGAGCTTCGCCTTGTCGCTGGAGCGTGCCGCGCGCGCGACCTGCAGCCGTTTTCGAACTTCCTTCCTGATCCACTTCGTGTCGGTGACTTCCAGCACGACGTCGGCGATTTCCTCGCCGAAATCGCCGCGCAGCTCCTGCCACGAGGTTTCGGTATCCTCCAGAGTGTCGTGCAGAAGCGCCGCCGCGATGACCTGCGCATCCCTCACGCCGCCCTCCTGCCACAGGACCTTTGCCAGCGCGATCGGATGGTTGATGTAGGGCGACGCGTCCTTGTCCTTGCGCCGCTGGTCGCGGTGTTTGTGCGCCGCGAACGCAACGGCCCTCAGGATCAGATCAGCCGCATCAGCTGCCGCTTGAGGAATGGTCTTCGCGTCCAAGGTGTTCGTCTCTGCATCTTGCCACATGCCCAAACTTAAACCCTGTTCCGATGATTGTCGAGCCTCAGCGAACGTGATGCTGTCACCTACACCTGGCAGGGTGCGTTACACGCACCAACGCCCGGTGCGCACGGCGCACCCTACGTTCTCAATCGAGTTTCGCGCCCGAGCGCTTGATGACATCGGCCCATTTCGAGACTTCTTTCTTGACGTGTTCGGCGAATTGCTCCGGCGTGCCGCCCACCAACTCGTAGCCGAGCGCGGTGAGTTTCTCCCCAACGGCCGGCGACGCGAGCGCCTTGTTGATCTCCGCATTGAGTCGGGTAACGATGGCCTTGGGCGTCTTCGCCGGCGCGATCACGCCGGCCCACGCGACAACCTCGAAGCCCGGAACGCCGGCCTCGGAGACCGTCGGCAACTCGGGAAAGGCCACCGAGCGCTTGACGCTGGTGACGGCCAGTCCCCGGAGCCTGCCCGCTTTCACGTGCGGCTCGATCGACGCAACACTGTTGAACATCAGGTGCACCCGTCCCGCGGTCAGATCCGTCATCGCGAGCTGGACTGCCTTGAACGGCACGTGCACCATCTGCGTGCCGGTCATGAGCTTGAACAGTTCGCCGCCAAGGTGGAACGTGCTACCGCTGCCACTGGATGCAAAAAGCAGAGCACCGGGGTTTTTCTTCGCGTGATCGATCAGTTCACGCACTGACTTCACGGGAAGCGAGAGCGTGACCGCCAGCAGGTTGGGCGTAAAGTAAAACTGCACGACCGGTTGAAAGTCCTTGTCCGGATCGTAGGGGATCTTGGGCAGGAGGCTGCGCATGGTCGCCAGTGCGGGCGTGAGTCCCTGGCCGATCGTGTAGCCGTCGGGCGCGGCTCTGGCAATCAGCTCCGTGCCAATGATCCCGCTGGCCCCGACTCGATTGTCCACCACCACTTGCTGTCCCATTTGCCTGCTGAGTTCCGCGGTAAGGGTGCGTGCAGTAATGTCGGGCGAGCCGCCGGGTGCGGAAGGCACGATGTACCGTATAGGCCGCTCCGGATACGCTGCGGCTACGTCGAATGTCGCGGTCGAGATACTCCAGAAAATCAGGAGCAGACCAACTGTGCGCATCGAAGCGAGGCGTCGCCGCCGCGCAACCGGACCCCGAGCGCATGCGCGCGACGCGCGTATGGAAAGACGTGCAAAGGAAACCAATCCGCGAGCGTCCATGCTCCCCCTTTTCCGTTGAAGGGCTCGTCGAAACGAGCCACGGAAATCCGGATCGTGGGCGCGTGTCGCAGGTCTTAGCGCGACAGCGGAGCCGTCGACACGCCCGCGGTCCACATGAATCGCATGAATACTAGGACAACGAATGAGCCATGTCGAGTGAGAACGGGCGA
>MERI01000024.1 GCA_001772005.1 Betaproteobacteria bacterium RIFCSPLOWO2_12_FULL_62_58
GTCGATAACCAGCCCGTACCGCGCAGGCTATTTGAGTCAGATTTTTAGATGAGGCAACGAAACACATTTCGGTCAGATTTTTAAATGAGGCAACACGGTTCCTTGATGGGCTTCCTTGATGAGCTTGAGGGGCCGGATCTATTCCACCAGTGCCTTGAACACGGTGTCCGCCGCGTCGTTGTAGAACTTGCTGCTGATACGGATCCACAGGTCGTCCGGAACGGCATTCAGTTGCCGTCGCGCGGAAACGGGCATCAGCAGGGTCTGGGCCTGCTTGTCGATCACAAGTTCGGCGATGCGCACGGCGTTCGGGATCATCTCAATCGAGCCGCCGAGATTACTCCTGCGACAGATTGTCGTTCAGCCCCAGTTCCCGCAACGCGATGCGCGTTTCGTCGATCCTGCTTTTTGACACGCCGCCATCCGGCGCGGCCTCGACCGTCACGGTGAGCTTCAGGCCGTTGCCGGTGGCGAACTTCGAGAGCACGCGGGTGTAGAAGTTCATCCACTTCTGCGGCGGGACTTCGCCGGCCCAGGCGATCCGCGCGACTGATTGAGGACTCGGGCCGCCCGGGGGTGCTGGCGCTGCCGGTGGAGTGAAGAAGGGCTGACCCGGATCAACGGGCGTCGGGGCGGCCGTACCTGGGGGCTGGGGAGCGCCGCCCGGGATAGCCGTTGTCTGCTGCTTCCTGTATGCCTCGGCGGTCTCCTTGGTCACGATGAACATGTCGTCGGAGACCTCGATGTCCATGGCTGTGACACTCGCTGCTGAACCGTAGAGAAACGGGTCGTACTTGCCCTCCGGCGTCTTGCCCACATACGCAAGCTGGCTGTTCTGCACGCCGCGAACAATGATGTCCTTAATCGTTTCTGAGTTCAGGAGGCGGGGAAATAGCGGGGAAGCATAGAGAGCATCCCTAACAGATCTCGTGGGCCACTCCTTGAAAGCCGGTGGCCACCCCTTAATGAGTGTAGCAGCACTGATCGTGCTTGCGACCTCGTCTTTCTCCCGCAACCGTTCCAGAACGAACGTAACGATATCGGTTGCCGAGCTCGAATTGACCAGGCCGAGATCAAATTCCTTGAGTTTGTCGTCTTTCCCCAGCAGAACCACGTGCTTGTAGTGCCGCCAGACCGATTCCTTCAGGTCGCGTTCCGAGCGACTGAGACTCTGCTGCAACTGGCGGCGCTGCACGTCTTCGAGCCGGATATCGTCCACCTCGTCCTCGATCGCGCGCCACGCAAGAAGCTTGCGCGCCTCCTCGCGAATCGGGCTCGTCGTATCCGCCACAACCCAGATCAACGCACTCTTGAACGTGCGTGAGGACGTTCCACACTCACGCGTCATCTGATCGATGAACTTGAGCGTTTCCTTCTCGTCCTGCATCGTCCGCCCGGGGTCGGCAACTACGAAAGTCAATACCGGCCGGTCGCCGATCTGAATACTATTCGCAGGAAACGGCAGCGGCTCGACATTCGGCTTGCGTGGAAAGAGCTGGGAGATGGTCTGCCTCATCAATTCGTCGATCTGCGGCGCCTGGATCGTCGCCTTGCGGTCATTGAAGCGCTTGTTGAGATTTTCCGTGAGACTGAAGCGATAGCGCGTCTTTTCGGGGATCAGGTAGTAACACGCGTCCAGGAGTTCATCGAGCACGGTTTCGATGTTCCCGATGTCGCTCTCGGGCTCGCATACCGCGAGCCGGATCTCACCCACGCTCGCGAGCTTCGCTTCCGTGCCGACCTGTCCGCCGTTCGACTCGAAGAAAATGGTCGTAGCAACCTTCTGGTGCAGCCGGCCTTTCCTGATCGTATCCACTGCTTCACTGTCCAGCCGCACGGCATGCGCGTCCTTCTTGCCGACGATGTCGGTCGTCACTGCCGCCTCCAAGCGGTCGGTGCCGAGCTGCTCGAACACGGCGGCGCGGAACTGTGGATTTCCCAACGGCGCTGTGCCCAGTGAGATCATCGGGTCACGGTGCAGGGACTTCGTTCCGTCCTGGTAAGCCTGCGAAACCCACAGCGCCAGCACGCGCAGGATGCCACGGGTGCGCTGGAATCGCGGCAGCGACGACCATTTGCGCTCGAACACGGAAATGGTCATCGAGTGGAACGGATAGGACGCCAGGAACTGATCCCGCGCGATATCCGGGTTCACCAGGTCCGGCAACTGGTCGCGATACTCCCGCACCCACTCGGCGTACTCGCGGCAGGTGTCATACGCGTCCTTCGGCAGCAGCACCCGGCCGTCCGGCGTCACCGCCCGATCGTCCCACTCGAAGAGCCGCCGGCGGATAATCTCGCACGCATCGGACTCCGCCGACAGGATGACCGACTTGCTGATCCGTTGCAGCATGGCCTCGATGCGCTGCAGGTCGGCAACGTCATCCGCGGTGTAGGAATAATCGTAGTCGGATTTCGGCGCGGAGACGATCAGCACGCAGTTCTTGCGGCCCCGGCAGGTTTCGGTGAGCGCCTGAATGAAGTTATAGAGCTTGGTGCCCCAGCCCTTGTCGCGGTAGGTGCTGAAGTAGGAGAGGACCTCGTCCATCAGAATGAGACACGGCCGGTCCGCCGGCAGCATCAGGTCGATTACGTCGCCCTTCGGCTCGACGAACTCGGCGTCGTGCTGCGCAACATGCTTGAAGGACCCTGCACCGCCCAACTGCCAGGCGAGTTCACCCCAAGGCGTGCGCCGTACCGGTGTGCCGTCGTCACCGCCGCGGCCCTTCACCGAATCGAACTCCATCCCAACGAACACGCCGATCGCGCAGTCCTTCGGGAGGCTATCGACCTGTGCCTCCCCCAGAATTTTCGCGACACCCTGAAACTTGTTCGCCTTCGGCCCGCAGTGGGCGAGGTGATAGACGAGTGTCAACGCATGGGTCTTACCACCGCCGAACTGCGTCATGGTATTGAATACGGCGCTCGCCTCCATCGTGATGCCGGACAAGCGCCGAACCGCCTCTGCCGCCATCTTGACGAGGTTATCGGTCAGGAACGTGCGCTCGAAGAAACGGCGCGGATCGGTGTAGTCGGCGGAGATGTTCGGGCTTTTCAGCCGTACCTTGTCGAGATGCACCGCGAACTCGGAGGCATCCAGCGGCCGGCCCTGACACAGGTCCTCCCGCGGCTTTACCACGTCATACCAGGGCTTGAGTTTCATAGGTCAGATCCGCTCGAACTTGCCCGTGCTGCGGTTAAGCTCCCACCAATGGAAGAAGCCGTAGGGAAAAGTATCCGCATCCCCGCGGCTCCCCACCACGACAATCGTCTCGCCCGCGAGGTCAGCGCGCTCAGTCAAACCCATGCTCGCGATCACGTCACGGCTGAGCTGGTTCATCAGGGAGGATACCTCACCGGCATCCTTTCGGTAGCAGAACACGGCCCGCAATGCCGCGCGCACGCACAGCACCTTCCACAGCGAATAGCCAATCCGGTCGGCGCGGGCCTGGTTTTCCAGTTCCATCACTGCCAGCGGGAAGCGCCAGCGTTTCCCCTCGCCGCCAAACGCCACCACGTCCATGCCCAGATATTCGCTGCGCGGCTCGGGAAGGAGTTCCAGCCGATGGTCCTTCGCAGAGGCGCGCCAGCCGAGACTTTCGCAGCTTTCGACCACAGCCGCCGTCAACGCCTTCGTCCATGCGCCGAGCCGGCCATCAAGCGATGCAGCCTGTAACGGTTGCCCAAAGCCCTCCTCCCGGACAATGCGGTTGAGTGCCTCCCGGAATTGAGCGCCTTCCGTCATTGGTCGTCAACCCGCTACAACCCCAGACCCTTTTTCCGTGCCAGCACGCCCTCGACCCAGCGGCGCTCGCTCACGCCCTGAGGATACAGGGCCGCAAGGGACTGTGCGAGATTCCAGAACCCCGCGATTGTGCCGGCGCCGTCATCTACGAGGAAGCGGCGCAGCGCTTCGCCGCGGCCGGCCGCGAAGAGAATCATCGCCTGATGGACGCGATCGAGCGTGGTATCGCCAAGGCGCTGAACCGTTTTCTCGCCCCAGGCGGCCTCGCCCTCGTCCGGCTGCGTCAACTCGGCAAACAGGTCCATCTGCGGCGCTTTCTTTTTCCGCTTGGCGACCGGCGTCTCGGCCTGTTCCTTCCCGAACAAGTAACGCGTGCGTTCCGAGACAGTCAGGAGTCGCGCAGTATCCCCCTTCACCTCGACGATGTGATCGAGATCCTCAAGGTGCGCCCCCAAACCTTGAGCGATTTTGCGGGCCGCATCGTATTCCAGCACGAACCCCCCCTTAGCTTTCTTGGTCTTTTTCTCGGCACCCTCGTCCTCTTCATCATCCCCGTTCTCACCCTCTCCGTCACTCCCCTCTCCCCCCGGGAGAGGGGCCGGGGGTGAGGGAGAAGCGCCCGCGTTCAACGTCCACAACCACATCGCTGTCAGCCGCGCATCAGCCTCGAAACCCGTGGCATCCGCGCCCGTGAAAATCATGGTGAGGGCTTCCTTGGCGACGGCAGCCCAGACCTGTTCCAGATATTCCTTCAGAATGACGGGATCACCGCTGGCTTTTTCTACGCGCGAATAGCAAGAAAAGATTTCCAAGGCCGGGCCGAGACAGGCGAAGATGGCGTCCGCCCCCACGATTCCTTCCTCGGCCAGGCGCGGCATCCATTCGTGGATACGGCGAGGCAACTCCTGCAACACGTCGCGCCAATCGCCGATTTCGCCTGCCTGCCGGCCAGGCAGGTCCGTGCGTGCCGAGCCGTCGGAATTTTCGCGCGGGCGGCACACGAGATGGACGGAGGATGCGAGCCGCGCTTGGCCTGCGGCGGCAATGCGCGTTTCCATTTCCGTGTCGATGGGCCAAGAGCCGGTGATAATCCAACCCGCGTCCACGACAGCTTTCAAAATGGCTTCCCAACTCGCCGTTGTCTTGCTGGCGAAAACGATGGTGCCAACACCGTCTGGCCGAACCACACGCCGGCCTTCCGCAAAGGCTTTGGCCAACTCGCGTTCGTAATAGGCGATGTCATGAGTCGAGTTGCTCAACTCGTGCGGACGGTCAACGACGATTTCGGAATCCTTCGGGACAACTTCCCCCTTGAACAAGTCTGGATGGACGTTGACCAGATTGCGACGAAGCCAGACGTAGAAGAAATCGGACAGAAACGCATAGGCGACGGCATCGTAATAGGGTGGGTCAGTTACAATGGCATTGGCAGAATCATCCGGCAACGGGTGTGCAGTAGCAGATGCAACTTGCGCGTGACCTCCGTGAAGAGACGAGGAAACTTCGCGGTTCAGGACCGCCACAATCCAGTCGCACGCGCCCGGAAATCCACCTGTCGAATCAGAACCTGGAAACACTTCACAAAAATCCCACATCATCGGGAGAGCCTGACGACCGAAGGTGTTTCCAATAAATTCGCCAGCGGCTACCCAACGACACAGGCTTGAACTGTAATCGGCCAATCGCCCAACTGCGAGGGCGAGCACGGTCTGAATCGCAGATAAGAAAGCAGCGTCGACTTTCGTCCCAATCTGCGCCTCAAGTTGCCGAACCAGTCTTACGAATGTGCCGAGGGCGAGAGTTTGCCGAGCCGTGAAGCAATCACCCCATTCGCTTATTCCGTAAATCATGGCCCATGTGTGGCGGATGCCGCGCAGGTCAAGTTTCTCGTCAGGCACGAAACTCAGAGGCCCTTTGTGCGCGTCCTTTTGCCGTTTCAGTTCGCCGCCAGCTTTCTTGACAGCCCGTGAGTCTGCCTCGGTTGGAAGTCGATAGTTTCGCCCTTGCTCACCGACCCGCGTTGTGACCACGCACAAGAGTCGCGCGTCGTTCGCTCCGCCTCGGCGTGATTTGATTTGTTCTCGAACACGCGCAACCGGCATCGTGTAGCCACAGCAGGGACACGTCGCCGAACCGCGCTTCACCGTGCCGTCGAATTTCGGGTTTTCGATTTTGGTTTGGGGATTGGCTTGGTCGACCCAGCCGTCGCGTTGCTTGACGATGATTTGGAAATCCACGCGCTTGGCCTTCGGGTTCGGCACGAGTTGCAGGGCCACGGAGCGGTTCGCTTTCTTGGCGAGCCAGAGGGAGCGGATGAGCGGCACTTCCGCGCCGCAGCCGGGGCCTTCGCATTGAATCGTCCGCGCCCACAGATAGGCAATGGGCGTCGCGCCGTCCGCGTCCTTGGGATAGAACTTAGCCAGTTCCTTCTCGGCTTCGCGCTTAATCCACTCGCCCCATTTGCGGACTTCGTCGGCGAGGCGCTGGCCGTACTTGGGAATGTATTCGAGGACGACCTTGTTGAGCAGCACGGGGACGGGGTTGAGGTCGCTGGCAAAGGCGTCCGCGCCCACGCGCAGGGCTTCGAGCGGAATGGAACCGCCGCCGGCAAACGGGTCCACGACGAGCGGACGGGTGCCGGGCGCGCCGCCCAGCGCTTCGTGCGCGGCCTGGGTGAGCGCGCGGCTGGTGTCGAGGTATTCGCGAACGGTGGAATTGTCCCAGTTGGCGAAATCGGCGATGAAATCGAGCAGCGCTGCGCGGAGTTCTGTCGGCTTGTCGAAGTGACGCGGGTTTTTGCGCGCTGCCTCGAAGCGCGGACGGCTTTCTGCCGAGAGCAGCATCTGGCGCTCATGCGGCGCCCACGCCAGCATCTGTTTTCGCGCCGTTTCACGGAATGCCGGCGGGCAGGTATTGAGCTGGATGTCGCGGCCCTGTTTCTTCGCCGCTTGAACGTCTTTCTCCGTCACGTCCACGGGGTCGGGCCACAGCGCCGCACAAATCACCGCACGGCACGCCGCCAGCGGCCGGCGCGCCCACCAGATGTGGAGCGTGGAGATGTGCCCGTGCCGAATCGACTTCTCCCGCCGCGCATGCACCGAAATGCGCCGGATCGGAAGATCGACCTCGATCAGCCGCTTCGGGTAGGTGGGCATAAGAACATCCCTAAAGACCGGAATCCCGCTTTCGTTTTTAGATTGGTCTTTATACGGTATTGATTTTTCAGCGTTTTAAATTTTGCCCACCACTTTGAGGTCTTTAGGGGGTCTTTAGCGAAAGCTATTGGAGCCCGCTCCCGCGTCACAAGGGAAGCCATTTTGCCCAACGCCGCTTGGGAAACCATCTTGCCCAACGCCGCTGCCCCTTGACTTCCGCCTTTCGTTCGTCTCGCAACTCTTGGAGCAGCCGCCGAACCTGCCGGGAGGAAAGAGATGGCAATACCTGCTGTAACTCGCTCAGAGGGCAACCTTTGTCACGACTTCCTTCAAGGTGTTTGAGGAGGAGCGCTTTGTTCGTTTCATGATCGAGCCCCCGCTTGCGGGTATATGCCCCAGTTGCGCCCATCGCCGCATAGAGCGCCCGCGAAAGCAGATAACGGGCGCCACGTCCGCGGCCGACACGCTCGATGACACCTAAGTCCAGCAATGGCTCTACGCGCTCGCTATAGGCATCCGGGATAGGACGCTCCCGGCGTACATAGTCCAGCACGAGGAAATCGTATGTCCCGAAAGACTGAATGCGTTCACCCCCCAGTTTCTCCAGAAACCGGACGAAGGCAGGATCTTGTACATCCCCGCGCAGAACGAGACGCACTTGGTAATCGTCTGAACCGCTGAAGTCCGGGAGTGGCTTGCTCTGCTTCACATTCTGCTCGACCATCCGGTTGATGCCTTGGCCAGAACGCTCGATCAGTCCACAGCGGGAGAATGCCTCCGCAATTCTGCGATTGCGCGGATTCTGGCGCTCAAGGATGTTGTCGGGCGTAATTCCTGGAGGAAAGCCGCCGGGGCTCACGATCTCCATGTGCCTCGGAAACTGGCGCACGAACACCGAGCCGCCAAGCCGATAGTCGCGGTGACCTAAAGCGTTGAGAATCGCCTCGCGTACGACCTGTTCATCGAACGTCAGTATCTCCCACCGGAACAGGCCGTCCTGGTACGACTGAAGATCATTACGGCTGTTGATGACGCGCCAAAGCTCGTCGTAATACGCGAAAAATCCTTGCCGGAACTCGACCCGCTGCTGCGCCGGGAGAGCTGCCTCGTTCGAGCGATATTCGAAAATCACCTCCGCCTGGGCGAGATACCTTCCGAGGGCCTGATGGGTACCAAGCAGGATCAACGCGGCGTAGGTCAGCTTTCTCTTGACGAGCAATTCTGCATCGGCGAGAAGTTGCTCGGGCGATAATCCGCCAAGGTTGTGGTTGCCGGATTGGCGAGTCCAGCGGCGTCGAAAGTCTTCGATCGCCACCGTGTCGAGATCGGCGAGTGTGGCGTCCGCGCAAATCTCAGCTGAGAAATCCGGGCCAGTCTCGTCGAAAATCCGCCGTAGCATGTCCGGTAGCATTGGAGCGAGAGCGTCACCGGAGCGCATCCAGTACGCGCCTTGAAACTGTACCGGCATGCCAATCGGGCGCGGCGGGACGTGAACAATGACGACGCGCCCGTCCGGATGCGCAAATTCTTCAACCTCGAACCGAAGCCGGAGGCGCTCGATTAGCCCTTGCTTCGTACGTTCAACGCTGGCGAAGGCATCGCTGCCGACCACCCGGCGCGGACGCTTGTCCGTTACGCCGAGAATCACCTTGCCGCCGCCTTCATTGGCGATGGCGGCGCAATATTTGACCAATTCGCCGAAGTGATAGGTGGTCTTCGCTTCCTTGAATTCGAAGCGACTGCCTTCCTCTTCTGCAAGCCAGCGCGCGAACTCTTCAGTGCTTGTCTGCATTAACGTCGTAGCCCGCCGTGTCCTGCCGCAGCGTAACAGGTTTTGTCACTGATTCCACTTTGAGACGGTAATGCTCGATTTTCACCACCGGTTCCCAATCGAGTTTCGCGGGGTCGCGCAGGATGTTGATACTGGGCTCGGTTGCGCAGTTGAAAACAACGTAGAGCCAGTAATCCTGTCCGAGCCGCTGGGCGGTCTTGTATTCGTTGGTGGTCAGGGCCACCTCGCCGCGGCCGGCGCGGCCTTTCACTTCGACGAAGCGGACCTCCAGCGCCGTTTTCGGGTCCTCCGGATGCGGGCGGCGCGAGATGAGGTCGAAGCCCCGATTTTCCGCTTCAACGCTTTCCACCTCGCGCCCCTGTGCCCGTTCATGCGCGGTCGCGGCCTCGATCGCGATGCGCTCGATCTCCTCATCGCGCACAAATGGAGCGAGGCCGGGGCTGGTCCGCTCGGGGTGGGGCAATACCCAGGCTCTTCCCAATAGCTGAATGTCGGCAATGGCGCAGTGCCGCTCCTGTTGCAACTCGGTGCGACGGCGTTCGAGGCGTGCGTTTAATTCATCGATGCGATCCTCGGTACTCTTGATGTTGGCCGCATTCAGCGGGCTCATATCGCCGGCTTGCTGCTGAGACAGGAGGTCGGCAATCCGCAGGTTCTGGCGATGGATAAGCTCGTTGAGGCTGATTTCCATATGCCGCGAGATGGTGTCGATCTCCTTTCGTCGCTGGGCCGCGACATCCGCGAGAAATGGTTGGAGCGCTTCATTGACCAAAAAACGCTCGACCATCTGTTGGTCGTTCAGTACCAGTTGCGGCGCCTCGCTGCCGCGCTTCGCCGGCACAAGATCAAGGAAAAGGGTCGGCTGGCGGATCATCATTGCGCCGCCGGCTTGCTCCTCCACCACAAACAGGCGGCGGTGCAGCACGTTGCCGCGACCATCTTTCACTGCAGCAGAAAAGGCCGTAAGCAGCGAGGGCTTCCGCCGGTGCACATCCAGGAATACTGCGCCGCGCTCCATGTCCTTGCGGACGTGGTCCTGAATATCATCCCGCACTGCCTCGAAAAGAGGATGCCCCGGCGTGACCCACTCCGCGGTCGGGTCGGTAATGAGCATTTTCTTGTCGAAAACGATCTGGCTGTATTCGCGGCCGAGCTTGCCAAAGCGCGGTTCCAGACGCTCGCCGATGGGCCAGAGATTCTTTGGCACCCTGCCGATTCTGTAGAGCGGCCGCGGCCGGCTCGGTTGGGTCACTTGGACGCCCGACATCGGGCACGCCTGCATGAAAAAGTCCTGGATCACCTCCGGCACCAGGCGCCGTTCCTTGGCCTCGGCGGACTTGCCCACGATGGCCGAGAGGTTCAGTTCGCGCTTCGCCAGCCCTTCCAGCGTTGAGTTGGTGATGTTGCGGAACCGCTCGGGGTCGACTTCCTCGACGATGCGCTGCTTGATCAGCTCCTCGGTCATGTTGTTGTGCGCGTACATGTCGCGCAGCATCTTCTCTAACTGGTTCGCCGGGAACACGTCACCGAGCACGTTGAACACCTTACCGGTCTGTCGCGGGTCGAGGTCGATTTCGATCTGGGCGATGCGCTCGAAAAGTTTGTGCAGGACGCGCCCTTCGCGCGTATTCGTGGTCACGAAGTTGAAGATCAGGCAGTCCTTCTCCTGACCGTAGCGATGGATGCGGCCCATGCGCTGTTCCAGCCGCACCGGGTTCCAGGGGATGTCGTAGTTGATCATCAACCAACAGAACTGGAGGTTGATGCCTTCGCCCGCGGCCTCGGTGGCGACCAGTACCTGGCAGCTTTCGCGGAATTCGCGCTCGGCGTGGATGCGGGTGCCGGGAGTGTCGCGGTCGCCGATCTTCATGCTGCCGTGAATTTGCGTGAGGGTGAGCCCCCATTCGCGGAGCTTGCCCAGCGGGCGCCCTTCCTTGCCGTCGCCGGCAAGAAAGTCCAGCGTATCCTTGTGCTCGGTGAAGAGGAGAAGTTTCATCCTGGGGTCTTTGAACACCCCGCGCCCGGTCAGAAGCTCGCGCAGGCTGCGAATCTTGACTTCAACCTCCTTGCGCTCCAGCGTTTTTGCCTGATTGATCAACGCACTCAACTCAGCGATTTCCTCACGCAGATCAGCCGGATTGTATGAGGCGACCGCATCCTCCAGCGCCGCGACGATCTCCTGCTGTTCCTCTTCCGGCAAGTCCTCAAAGTCATCTGGCAGCCGGCGCGAAATCTGCTCCTGGCGGTACTTCTCCGGGTCGGCCAGAATTCTCTCCCGCTTCTCTTTCATGCGCTCCAGGGTACGGCGCACAGCGTAGATGCTGGACGCGAATCGCCGCTGGAGCATGGCCATCGTGAAGCCCACGGCCCGCGCCCTTGCGGTGTCCTCGCTTGCTGCGCGTATGGATTGGGTTTCGACGTAGTGGGTAAGGCGGTCGTAGAGGTCGAACTCCTCGTCACTGATTTCGAACGGCGCCGTCTGCACAATCCGCCGGGTGAAAAGCGCCTTCACCTCGCCGCTGTCCGGGTCGGGAAACGAGACCAGCGCCTCCTTCAGCCGCCGCAGGTAGAAAGGGGCTTCCTGATGGAGCATCGCCTCTTCAAGGCTTTTCACGTCGCCGTAAACGTCCCTGTCCAGGAGCGAGAGAAAGAGACAGAAATTCTCCGGGTCGCCCTTATGCGGCGTCGCGGTCATGAGCAGGTAGTGATCGGTCATCCTGGACAGCGACTCACCGAGATGGAAGGCAAGCGTTTTCTTGTCGGCGCTGTAGGCGCTCATCTTGTGCGCCTCGTCCACGATGATGAGATCCCAATG
>MERI01000025.1 GCA_001772005.1 Betaproteobacteria bacterium RIFCSPLOWO2_12_FULL_62_58
GGCGAATGGCGTGAACCCTACGTGCGCGGCGACTCCATCCTGATGGAGGACGGCAAAATCACCGAAGTTGGGACAGTATCCGCAAAGCAGGTTGCAGCCTGCGACGTCGTGATCGACGCGGACGGCGCGATTGCCATTCCCGGGCTCATCGACTCTCAGGTGCACAACACCTTTGGGGACTACACGCCCCGCCAGAAAACGGTCGGTTTTCTGGAGAGCTACGTCCATGGCGGCGTGACGACCGCTATCGGCGCATCAGAGGTTCATGTCCCTGGACGCCCGAGAGACCCGGTCGGCGTGAAAGCGTTGGCGGTCGCGGCGATGAAGTGTTTCGAACATTTTCGTCCAGGTGGCATGCGCGTCTACGCCGGGTCGATCATCTTGGAGCCGGGTCTTGTCGAAGACGACTTCCGTGAAGTAGCAGCGCAAGGCGTGTGGCTCGCGAAGGCCGGTTTCGGTGCGGTAGAAACACCCTATGCTTATGCGCCAATGGTCGCGTGGGCAAAAAAACATGGCATGATCACGACCGTGCATACGGGGGGGGCATCCATTCCGGGCTCTTCGGGCATCTGGGCCGATCACTTGATCGCGATGCAGCCTCATGTGTCGTTCCATGTGAACGGTGGACCCGTGGCCATGCCGGACGACGACTACCCGCGCATCGTCAACGAAAGCTCGATTGCGCTGCAGGTCTGCATCGCGGGAAATCTCAGGACAACGTTCCTTGTCGCTGATCTCGTGCGCAAAGCTGAGCAGTTCGACCGCTTCCTGATTGCAACCGACACGCCGACCGGCAGCGGGATCATGCCGCTCGGGATGATGTACATGATCACCTATCTCGCGAGCCTCACCGACATGCCGGTCGAGTCCGCGATCGCCGCGGCCACAGGCAATAACGCGCGCGTCTACGGGCTCAACTCGGGCTTCCTGCACAAAGGCCGCGATGCGGACGTCGTCGTCATCGACGCGTGCGTCGGCGGCTCCAAGGACAACGCGCTCGACGCGCTGCGCAACGGCGACATCGCGGCGGTCGCCGCAGTCGTGACCGACGGGGTGCCGCGCTTCGTGGGCAGGAGCCGCAACACGCCCGCGCCGAATAAGACCGTGCGCGTCACGCAGTGCCGCATCCCGCAGGACTATTCACTCGCCGCACACTGAAGCCTGGCGGGAGACATCATAATGGACGTCGCGCAGGCTAAAGATCCGGGGCTATCAGCGGCACTGGCTCGATAGAGCCAGATCGCTCTGGGAAACTAAAGAGCGTTTTCGCCATACGCGGCGAACGGCCGTGACTGGCTGGATCATGTAACAGCCAGCGGGAACGAAAGGCAGACACAGGAAGCATGCAGCACAGAGAGTTGCCGACGCTAACGCATCGACGGAGACAACGCCAATGAAACCCATGACTTACCATCTGACATTGATCATGCTCACCGTTTACCTGGGGTGTGCTGCCAACCCAGCTTCTGCGCAGACCGGTTACCCCACCAGGCCGATCCGACTGCTCGTTGGATTTGCTCCAGGTGGTGGAACAGACATAGTAGCAAGGATACTCGGGCATAAGCTGGTTGACGCCTTACGGCAGCAAGTAGTAGTCGACAATCGCCCCGGCGCGAGCCAAATAATCGCATCTGAATTGGCTGCTACAGCTGCACCTGATGGATACACTATTTTTATGGCTTCGGCAGGTTTCACCATCAACCCAGCTTTCTATCAAAAACTACCTTTCGATCCGATTCGGGATTTTTCGGCGATCACCATGGTGGCCAGTGCCCCGAACGTCCTGGTAATTCACCCCTCGATCCCAGCCCGATCGGTCAAGGATTTAGTCGCCTTGGCTCGCACAAAACCGGGGCAGCTGACTTACGGATCGGCGGGTGTGGGAGCCCCAAGTCACCTCAGTGGAGTACTTTTTGGGGCGCTCGGTCAAGTCGAGATAGTCCATGTTCCATACAAGGGCTCAGGACAAGTGATGATTGATTTGCTGAGTGGACAGCTCCAGCTGTCATTTCCCGCGCTGTCGGGGGCGATACCGCACATCAAGACCGGAAAACTGATTGCGTTGGGCGTGACGACGCGTAAGCGTTCTGCATTACTGCCTGCGCTCCCGACTATCGCGGAGTCTGGTATGGCAGCGTACGAGGCAAGCAGCTGGTTCGGGGTGATCGGTCCTGCTGGTATGCCGAAACAGGTAGTCCTTAAGCTCAGCGAGGTGATCAATCGCATACTGAAAGACCCTGATGTGCGCGAAACGCTGGCGCGACAGGGCGCTGATGCGGTGGGCGGCTCGCCAGAAGACTTTGCTGCGACCATCTCCGCCGAAATTGCAAAGTGGAAAAAGCTCGTGGCGTCAGCACGTATAAAGGTGGAGTAATCGACCTCGTCAGCAGCTGATTAGCAATGAAGCCGCCACTCAAAATCTGCTGATAGTTTGGGACACGTCTTAGGATAAATATATGCCATACCTCGAATTACCGCCGGACTTCAAATTGTTCTACAAAATCGACGACTACACGGATGCTTGGACGCGTCCTGAGACGATCCTGTTGGTTCACGGATTCCCCGAGAACACGGAGGCGTGGCGGAGTTGGGTGCCAACCCTTGCGCGTCGATATCGTGTGGTTCGCATAGACCGGCGCGGATTCGGGAAGTCCGGTCCAGTGCCCAAGGACTTCATCTACACAAATGAGCTGTTCGTTGATGATTTAGCGCGGGTCATTAATCACCTGGCTGGGGAGCCGGTACATGTAGTGGGTATGAAAAGCGGCGGCATCAACGTAGTCAAGCTTGCAGCAGCACGACCTGATCTCGTCAAGACAATCACCCTCGTGTCTACGCCTGTAGTCCCTACCGACATGCGCGGCTGGCTCGAGCACATGGACGAGCACGGCATGCGCAGTTGGGCAAGAAGCACAAACCCCCCACGATTTGGAAGCTCAATGCCGCCGCGGGCCCTCGACTGGTGGGTCGACTTGATGGGAAGCAATGCCGTTTCAACGTCACATGCATACGCGCGTTGGGTAAGCACGATAGATATCAGACCTGATCTCGCGCATATCAAGTGTCCGTGTCTGGTAATTTCTCCTGATACCAACGCGCCTCGGCGCGATCGCTCTTATTTCGAGGACTACAAAAAGCATATCCCTGATTCGGAGTTAGTAGCGATCCCCGGAGACGGCTATCATCCGGGTGCCACCGATCCTGACGCCTGTGCACGCCATACCCTCGATTTCATTAGCCGCCGGAGTCAATAACTCGTATTACTGTAAGATCCGACCTCGGCTTCGGCCGGGCGACGCGATTGCGGGCACGGTCGTGCGCTCTGCAAGCATGGCTGCCATTTACCGGTTGATGGGTATTCCCGCAGCCTTGATGATCTTCGCCCAATTGGCCACGTCCGCTCGCAATATCTTTCCAAGCTCATCCGGTGTGGAAGGCTCGGGATCGAGGCCGGCTCGCGTCAGTTGCTCACGCAGATCGGCACTTTCCAAAGCCTGGACTATCACTCGATTCAGGCGGGAGATGACTGCTGCCGGAGTGCCGGCCGGCACGAATATTCCGAACCACGACGCGAACTGGTATTCCGGCACGGCGGCTTCAGCTACGGTGGGCACGTCGGGCATCGTCGGCGAACGCGTCGCACCGGTGACTGCCAGAATTCGAAGGCGGCCCGCCCTCACGTGCGGAGTTGCAGTTGGAAGCGCGGGGATGGCAAAGTGCACCTGCCCTGCGGCTGTTGCGGCCACCGACGGGCCGCCTCCCTTGTATGGAACGTGGTTGAATTTCACGCCGCCCACATACTCCAGAAGAGCGACGGACAAATGCCCGGTGCTGCCGACACCGCCGGAGCCATAGTCGAGCTTGCCCGGCTCTTTTTTTGCCATCGCTATGAAATCCTGAATCGTCTTCACCGGCAATGCGTTCGTGACCACGACAGCGTTCGGGGTGCTGCCGATTTTCGCGACCGGCGCGAGATCCTTTAGAGCCTTATACGGCAGGTTCGCATAAAGCGTCTCGTTGATCGCAAGTCCGACGTGGGAGACGAGAATGGTATGCCCGTCGGGAGATGCCTTTGCAGCGAGTTGGGTGCCTATGGTGCTGCCGGCACCGCCACGGTTGTCGACGACTACGGTTTGACCGAGCCCTTCGCTGATTTTGGCTCCGAGCACCCGGCCCACCAGGTCGCTCGTTCCGCCCGGCGCGAATGGAACGATGAAGCGTATAGGGCGATTCGGATAATCTTGCGTGTGTGCTGCCGCGGCAAAGCCCAGCCCGACTGCCAGCAGGATGATGCGAACAGAAAATCGAGTCATGCGTTCCTCCATCTATTGTTCTACCCCGAAGATTCCCCCGGAACTTCGGATTGAGTTGCAGGGAAGAGACCGCTACTCCTGCGCTTTCCCGAGCCTGCGCTGTTTCACTGCGTCTGCGAGCGATTGCTGAGTGTGGTCACCGAAAATGATGGTTCGGTGGTCACGATAAATGATGGGCCGCGCGAATTCCCGCGTGGTCGCATGACGTCGCACTTGGCTGTCGAACGCCAGCAATGGGATGGGCATGGCGCTGAAAGCGGCGTGGGGCAAGGCTTGCAGTGCATCGGGTTACCCACCGTAGCCGCTCGCTTGTGTGCGTGGCGTGCGTCACGCGCGGGGCCCCGTGGATAACCCTCCCGATGCGGGAAGCATACCCACCGGCATAATTTCCTGAAATCCGTTCCATTTTCCGCCGGAATTGTTCACCGAAATCGATGGGATCGCGATCATGCTGAGCGATGGGCATTCCGTAACGCATGGAAAATGATTGGAAAATAATCTTCATCAGTGCCTTTGATCATTTCTTGATCGACTTCGGAGATGGAAATCTGACGGTCCATCACGTATCGTGACTGCTACACAAAATCAGTGCCTTTGGTGAAACCCCATCGAGAACCGTGAACAGGAAAGGGGGGATTCCGCATCATAATCGCTGACCGTGCTCATTTGCAACAAGCGCTTCGTGTCGTCCCATCCGATGCATGCATCCGTAATGCTGAGCCCGTGGACCAGCGGTTTACCGACAACCAGGTCCTGCCGCCCTGCCTTCAAGTGGCTCTCAGCCATCACACCGACTATGCGCTCGTCGCCGGCCGCGATCTGTTTTGCCACATGCATTCCGGCTTCGACCTGCTTCTCGAACTGCTTGGACGAATTGGCGTGACTCAGGTCGATCATGAGCTTCTGCGCGAGTCCCGCATCGCCGAGGGCTCTGGCGGCTCCATCCACGCTCGCGGCATCGTAGTTGGGAGCTTTCCCCCCGCGCAGAACGACGTGGCAATCCTCATTGCCCGTTGTCGATACGATCGCTGAATGTCCGGCCTTGGTCACCCCCATGAAATGATGCGGCGCCCGGGCGGCGCGCATCGCGTCTACCGCGATGCTCAGACCGCCGTCCGTGCCGTTCTTGAACCCGACAGGGCACGACAAGCCGGGCTCGAGCTCGCGGTGCACCTGGCTTTCGGTCGTGCGCGCACCTATCGCGCCCCACGAGATCAGGTCGCCGATGTACTGCGGCGTGATCATGTCCAGAAACTCGCAGCCAGCCGGCATGCCTGTATCGTTGAGATGCACCAGGAGCCGCCGCGCCACCCGCAGGCCCTCGTTGATGCGAAAGCTGCCGTCCAGCTGGGGGTCGTTGATCAGGCCTTTCCATCCCACCGTCGTGCGCGGCTTTTCGAAGTACACGCGCATGAGGATGAGCAGGTCATCGGACAGCCCGCCTTTCAGCTCGAGCAGATTTTTGGCGTATGCCGTCGCGGTGTTGACATCGTGTATCGAGCACGGGCCTATAACGACGAAAGCCCTGTCGTCCGCGCCGTGGAGTATGCGATGTATCGCATGCCGCGTCTCCATGACTGTTCTCGCCGCATCGGCCGTATTCGCGAATTCCCGCAGCAGCTGCGAAGGTGGCGTCAGCTCGTGAATTTCCCGAACGCGGACGTCGTCGGTCCTGTATTCCATGATCAGACTCGAAGCGGCTGCAACAGTTCGCGTGCGCTTTGTGCGCGCTCCAGCGACCGCACGCGCGTCAGGCAATCGCTGATGGCGGCGTCGGGGAGCACCCGCTTTGCATTTCTCGTGAACTTGTCGATGAGCGCCGGATGCAGCTCGGTGCCCTCCAGCCCTGGAACCGAAAACCCGGATTTGATGTGCCGCGAAACCGTACGCCCGTTCTTAAGCTGGATGATGACTTCCATCCCGAGGAAGTCCTTGCCCTTGGTGAAGTCGAGATTGGCCATGTCCGGATGCGGCTCGATCGAAACGCGCCGGATGATGTCGCGGACGAGCGGATCCTTGACGCGCTCTTCGCGGAATTGCTCGACTTCGAGCTGTCCGTCGACCAGGGCAGCCGCAATGCAGTAGTGCAGGCTCAGCTTCCCCTCCAGTCCGCTCTGCGGATTGTCGTTCCACAGTGAATGCTGAATCATGTGATTGCCGAGGCAGCGCACGCGCTCGACGTCCTGAGCGCGGACTCCATCCGCTCCTGCTTTCCGATGATCGTCGCATCGCCTTTGGCGTATTGGGATGCAACATATTTTCTTACGATGGCCAGCCCTTCGGCTTTGCACCCTGCCAGCGCGACGGCGAAATAATCCAGGACCGCCGCCTTGACCCACGGCAGCGCAGCTTCAGGAACGCTTTCGTAACGCACCCCGGAAATCCACTTCGAGAGAGTCGTCGTAAAACTCATGTCATCGGCCTTGAAACATTTACGGTTGATTCAGCGTGTCTCACGTCAAATGGCGGTATCGACGACGACCTCGCTGCCTTCGACCCGGAATCTATGGGGGTGCTGGTCTGAGACCCACTCGGTGTAGTCCAGTATCTCCTGAAACTTCGGATCGTCGGGTCCGACGACGTACGGCTGCGCCCGATGGTTGATGAACGCAGGCAGGAACGACACTTTCTCGATCCCTTTCCTGCTGATCACGGCCTTTGCCACCATGGTCTTGCGGCAATGCGCGGGGAAGTTGTACATGCCGTTCGGCGGCTGGCACTCGGGTTCGATCTGGTACCAGATGAGGTTCCAGTCGAACGTTCCGGTCGAGCGGCTCTTGGACCCCGTTTGCATGAAGTTGCCGATGCTGTAGAAGCACACCTTGCCTTTGTAGACCTCTACTGCCTTGATCGAGTGTGCATGGTGTCCCAGTATCAGGTCGGCGCCGGCATCGATCGCCGCGTGAGCGATCGGTTGCTGGTACATGCAGAGGGTCTTGGCTACATGCCGAAGGCCCCAGTGGATCGACAGGATCACCACGTCGGCCTGCTGCTTCGCCTTCCTGATGTCCTCCTGCAAGGTTTTCACGTCTTCCTCGTACGGCGTGGTGATGATTTTCGGAGGCGCGCCGGGCTGGAATTCCTCCGGAAGGTAATAGGTATGAGCGCGCGCTGGTGCAACGCCTGCCTTGCCGGGCCCTGCTGCCTGACCATCGCGAAGCACTGAGCAGTACGAGAGGACTGCAATCGTCACGCCATTGCGTTCGATAATGGCCGGCTTGCGCGCTTCGTCGCCATCCTTTCCCGCGCCAATTACGTACTTGCCCATGCCGCGGAACAGATCAACGGTGTCCAGCAGCGCGTCGGGACCCCAGTCCATCGAATGGTTGCTTGCGACAGAGACGATATCGATGTCGGCGGCCTTCCACACCTCAGCCATGCGCGGGTGCTGGCGGGCATGCTGACCACTCGGTCCGTACAGGAACTGCGGATCCGCACCTCTCTCGGAATAGATTCGCTCGCACTGCCCCAGCCTCAAGTCGGCCTGGCGCAGCACCGGCGAAATCAGATCGGCAAACTGTGCCGTCGGTTCGTACACCGGGCCGATGTCTCCTCCAGCCATGAGCGTTAGCGTCGGCATCGTTTTTTTCATCTATCTGTATCGTCCATCACAGTTTGATTTCGGTTGCACCCGGACAGGCATCGCAGTCACCGCAAACGCGCGCCTGCTTCCTTCGACCATCAGCGTCGCATTGACTCGAAGTACGCTACATGGGCTTTATACCTGCGGCTTTTACCACATCCTTCCATGTCGCGATCTCTTCCTTGATGAGTTTCCCGAATTCGGCCGGCGTATTGGCGACAGGCTCGTAACCTTGCGCCGTCAATGCGCTGGACACGTCAGCGGCATTCACCCCTTTGACGGCCGTGTCGTGCAGTCTCGCAATCACGGCTTGGGGGGTGCCCGCCGGCGCCAGTAGGCCTGCCATGTGCGAACCTCGAAATTCGGAATCGTTTCAGCTATTGCAGGAAAGTCCGGAGTCGCCGCGACCCGTTTAGCGCTCGTCACGCCCAATGCCCGAAACTTTCCAGATCGCACCAAAGGCAAGGCGGTAGGCATAGTGATGAAGGCGAGCTGAACCTGCCCCGCAACCACATCGTTGGTCGCCTTGGGAGCCCCCTTGTACGGCACGTTCACGATGTCGATCCCGGCTCTCATCTTGAACAGCTCACCGCCGAGATGAGAGCCCACCGCAACACCGCCCGCGGCGTAGTTGAGTTGCCTGGGTTTCGCCTTCGCAAGTGCAATCAACTCCGCCACATTCTTCGTGAGCAGGGGTGGATGCGCGACGAAGAGATAGGGCGTTGAAGACAACATGGTGATCGGCGCCAGATCGCGGATCGGATCGTACGGCAGTTTGATAAGGACGCTCGGGTTGATCGTGTGACCTGCGGTCACCATGACTATCGTATAGCCGTCAATATTGGATTTCGAGGCAAGATCGGTTCCGATGGATCCACCTGCGCCCGCCCGATTGTCGATGACGATCTGCTGCCCCAGGCTTTCCGACATCTTTTGTCCGACCACGCGGGCGACGATATCCGCGCCGCTCCCGGACGGGGAAGTGACTATCATGCGTATCGGCCGGGTCGGATAAGACTGCGCGAGCGCCGAGATTGCCCCGCCCAACAATGAGATGCAAAGCAGGCGCGGGAGCGCCATTGCCACCAACCGACTCATCGCATGCCGTTATTGACAAGATCGTATGACAATCATAATATCTTAATGTCTGTCATGTCAAATGACTATCGCCGGCGAAACGAATAACCAGAGGGGAGGGTTGTGCAGCTTCATATCCGCAGTTTCCATACATTTGTCGAGCACAAAATCGTCGAAGCAGGAAAGCGCGCAGACGTCCCATTGCGCAAGGTGGCGGCGATTGCCGTCATCGAGAACCCGTACGCGGGTGCTTATGTCGAGAACCTGAAGCCTTTGATCGACGCAAGCGAGGACCTGGGACGCCAACTCGCTCAGCTCGCGGTGCGCGCGCTCGAGCCCTACCCTGCGGAAAGCTATGGCAAAGCGGCGATCGTCGGCACCGCCGGCGAACAGGAGCACGCGAACGCAGTGCTTACCACGACGTTTGCCGAGCCACTGCGCAAGGCAATCGGCGGCGGCAAGGCATGGATCACGTCCTTCACGAAGCGCGCCGGCGCGGGCACATTGATCGACGTGCCGCTCGCGTTCAAGGATGCGCTTTATGTGCGCTCGCACTATGATGGCATGATCATCATGTTGCCGGACTCGCCGCAGGCGGATGAAATCGCAGTGATCGTGTGCCTTGCCAACCGCGGCCGTCTCAATGCGCGCGTGGGCGGACTTGCGCGCGATGACGTCAAGGGGCTGGACGGGCTTTCTTAAATCTTTGGAGGGATTATGAAAACCGCGATCGTCAACTTGGGCACCATCGTATCCGGCGAATGGCGTGAACCCTACGTGCGCGGCGACTCCATCCTGATGGAGGACGGCAAAATCACCGAAGTTGGGACAGTATCCGCAAAGCAGGTTGCAGCCCGCGACGTCGTGATCGACGCGGACGGCGCAATTGCCATTCCCGGGCTCATCGACTCTCAGGTGCACAACACCTTTGGGGACTACACGCCCCGCCAGAACACGGTCGGTTTTCTGGAGAGCTACGTCCATGGCGGTGTGACGACTGCGATTGGCGCCTCGGAAGTTCATGTACCCGGGCGGCCGAGGGACCCCGCGGGCGTCAAGGCGCTCGCGGTGGCTGCGATGAAGTGCTTCGAACACTTCAGGCCCGGGGGAATGCGCGTCTACGCCGGGTCGATCATCTTGGAGCCGGGGCTTACCGAGGCGGATTTCAGGGATATCGCCGCCCAAGGCGTATGGCTCGCCAAAGCCGGCTTCGGCGCAGTCGAAACCCCATTCGACTATGTGCCGATGGTGAGCTGGGCCAAGAAACACCGCATGATCACCACCGTGCATACGGGAGGCTCCTCGATCCCGGGCTCCTCCGGTATCTGGGCCGACCATCTGCTTGCGATGCAACCCGATGTGTCCTTTCACGTAAACGGCGGTCCGGTTGCCATGCCAGATACAGACTTTCCGCGCGTGGTTCACGAAAGCGGGATGGCCCTGCAAGTCTGTACCGCTGGCAACCTCCGGACGACGCTGCTGATCGCGGACCTCGTCCGCAAGGCGGACCAGTTCGACCGCTTTCTGATCGCGACCGATACGCCCACCGGCAGCGGCATCATGCCGCTTGGCATGATGTACACCATCACACACCTTGCGAGCCTTTCCGACATGCCGGTCGAGTGGGCCATCGCCGCCGCCACCGGAAACAATGCCAGAGTCTACCGTCTCAATTCAGGCTTCCTGCGTAATGGATGCGACGCCGATGTTGTGGTACTCGATGCCTGCGTCGGCGGATCGAAAGACAACGCGCTTGATGCGCTGCGCAACGGCGACATCGCGGCGGTTGCTGCAGTCGTTACCGACGGCGTGCCGCGCTTCGTCGGACGCAGCTGCAATACGCCCGCGCCGAACAGAACGGTGCGCGTCACGCAGTGCCGCGTGCCGCAGGACTATTCACTCGCCGCACACTGAGGGTTCTGAGGGTTCGAGGAGGTCACCGATGGACATGGCGGTCACGAAGGAATCGGGACTTGCGGCCGGCACCGGCAGCAAAGTGAGGATTACGCGGGTCGAGACAATACCGCTGCGGGTGCTACTCACCGCGCCGGTGAAAATCGCGAGCGGCGCCGCGCGGCCTTTTGTGGAAGTCCTGCTGGTGCGGCTGCACACCAATGAAGGCGTTGTCGGCATCGGGGAGACGCAGGCCTGGCGCCGGCAGGGCAGCGCCGAGACGCTCGCGAGCCTGACGCGCGTGATCGAGGACCACTTCACGCCGCACATCATCGGGCAGTCACCTTTCGCAGCCGCTTCGATCATGAAAGCGCTCGATCAGGCGATCTATCACAGCTACTACGCGCAGGCGCCGATCAGCGATGCTCTGTTCGACCTGCAAGGCAAGATCCTCGGCGTGCCCGTGTATGCGCTGCTCGGCGGCAAGTGCCGCGACACCGTCGGCGGCTGTGCAGTGCTTTTCATCAAGCCCACACTCGAGGAGACGCTCGAAGGCGCCGCGGATTTCCACAGGCGCGGCTTTCGCAGCTTTACGGTGAAAGTCGGCCTCGACCTCAAAGCCGACGTCGCAAACGTGCGCGGCATCCGCGAACGCTTCGGCGAGGACGTGATCATCCGCGTCGACGCAAACGCTGTCATGGGCTTCGACGACGCACTGAAGCTTCTGAAGCGCATCGAGCCTTACGACATCGACGCAGCCGAGCAACTCCTCCCGCTGCACGACATCGACGGCATGGCCGAGCTCGCCCGCCGAACGGACATTCCGATCATGACCGACGAGTGCGTGGCCACCGACCACGACCTCCTCCACGTCATCGAAAAGCGCGCCGCCACGGTCGTGCAGACCAAGGTCGCGAAGAACGGCGGCCTTTGGTACTCACGTAAGCTCTGGCACATTGCCGACGCAGCGGGCATGCGCATCTATCCGGGCAACCACCCGTGCACGAGCATCGCCACGGCCTCGGTCACGCATCTCGCAGCGGCGTGGCCGGGGCCGCTCCTAGACGGGCCTTTCTCGGCAGGCATCTGCGGCGGCCTCGCCGAAGACGTGGTGAGCGACCCGCTCGAAGTCGACGGGCATCTGGTGAAGGTGCCGGACAAGCCGGGGCTCGGCGTCACACTCGACGAAGAGAAGATCAAAAGGATGCGCGCAGACCTGTAAGAGCTTTTAACGCACTCGTAGTGTTCTTCACCACAAGGAGTCTCGGGGCATGTCGCGTTATCGATACTTGGCAGTTCTTCTGGCAGTGGTTTTCGGATGCGGGAACGCTGCCTCCTACCCGGAGCGTCCGGTTCGCATGATCGTCCCCTTCTCGGCAGGCGGCGGCACGGACATCATCGGCCGCGTGCTCGCAGAGCGTTTCACCAAAAACTTCGGGAAGCAGTTCATCGTGGATAACCGCCCCGGCGGCGGCGCCATGATCGGCGCTAACCTCGTCGCGAAGTCGAGCCCTGACGGTCACACTCTGCTTGTGGGCACTTCGGCCGAGCTCACGATTTCTCCGGGCCTCTATGGCGGCTCACCTTACAACCCCGTAACAGACTTCAACGCGATCGCGCTCCTCGGCGTTTCACCGGTCGTGCTCGTCGCGCACCCGAAGTTCGAAGGCAAAGACATTCGCGGGCTCATCGCGCTGGCCAAAGCGAACCCCGGCAAGATAGCCGTTGCGAACGGCGGCACAGGCGCGGCCCCGCACCTCGCAGGTGAGCTCCTCAAGTCCATCGCGGGCGTCGATTACATTCTCGTCCCATACAAGGGCGCCGGCCCAGCGCTCAGCGATGTGCTCGGCGGGCAGGTTGAAGTGTCATTCACCACCGTTGCCTCTGCCCTGCCTCATATCAAGGGCAATCGCATGAGAGCGCTCACGGTGATTTCATCGAAGCGCTCATCGCTCCTGCCGGAGGTGCCGTCAGCTGCGGAGCAGGGGCTCAACAACTACGAAGCGGTAACGTGGTTCGGCCTATTCTCGCCGGCGCAAACGCGGAAGGAAGTTATCGACACGCTACGCACCGCCACCGACAAGGCCCTGCGCGACACCGCGATGCAGAACCGCCTGGAAAGCCTAGGCATCGAGCCGGGGTCGGTGGAAAGCGGCGGACAGATGCTCATCACGCGGATCAAGACCGAGCTGGCGCGCTGGGGCGCCGTCATCAAGGCCGCCGGCATCAAAGGCGAATGAAAAACATCTGGGGCAGAATTTACAGGATTGACATGAGTCAACCCACGTCCAATCCGATTCCCCACCGTCTTGTCCCGTTAATCCTGTAAATCATGCAAGTCCTGCCGAATGCGGTTTCATGCGATGAATCCTGTTGAAACGCGTGTGTGGAAGTGGGTGGCGTACATGTTAAGGATGCGCTCGCCTGCGGCGATGCTCACGCTGATGTTGAGCCTTCTCGGCGCCGGCTTCGGTTTGCAGAGCGGCGTGGCGTTCGCCCAGGACTGGACGCCGACCCGCCCGCTACGCTTCATCATCTCCTTCCCGCCCGGCGGCACATCCGATTTGCTCGAGCGCGCGATCGCGCCAGCCATGAGTGAAGGGCTGGGCCAGCCGATCGTACTCGACAATCGCGGCGGCGCGGGCGGAATCGTCGGCGTGGAGGCAGTAGCTCGCGCGCAACGCGACGGCTACACGTTCGGCATCGCTTCGCTGAGCTCCCACGCCGCGAATGCAACGCTCGCGCTGAAGCTCCCGTACGATCCCATCAAGGACTTCGAGCCGATCACGCTGCTTGGACGCTCGCCGCTGCTACTCGTGGTCGGACCGCAGAACCCAGCGCGATCGGTGCAGGAGCTCCTCGCACAAGCGAAGACCAAATCGCTCAACTTCGCCTCCCCAGGCGTCGGCCTCGCGAGCCATATCGCGAGCGAGCTCCTGAAGCTTCAGACGCAGTCGAATATGGTACACGTGCCCTACAAAGGCGGCGGACCCGCGCTTACCGACATCATGGGTGGACACGTGGACATGATGTTCATCCCAATCTCCTCCGCGATGCCACTCGTGCAAAGCGGTAGGCTTCGCGCGCTGACGATCGTTAGAAAAGAGCGTTCGCCGCGCCCGCCGAACGTGCCGACGATCGCTGAGGCGGGCATGGCGAACTTCGACATTGCGGAATGGTGGGGGCTCCTCGCACCGGCGAGAACGGCGCGCTCCGCGGTGAATCGCCTTCGCGCAGAAACCGTCCGCGCCGTTGAACGGCCCGAAGTGGCGGACCGGCTCGGTGCAGCCGGTGTCGAAATGATTACGTCCACGCCAGAGGAGCTTCGCGAGTACGTTGTGGTCGAGATCCGAAAGTATCGCGACATCATCCAGCGCGCGGGCATCAGAGCCAACTAGAGAGGCAACGAATGGATCGAACCACCGAGCAACTGGCGAGCCATGTCACCGGGCTGCGCTATGAGTGGTTGACCCCAGGTGCCGTGCACTCCGCCAAGAGGCTCCTGATTGATGCGATCGGTTGCGCGGTGGGCGGCTACCACAGCGAGCCCGCAGCCATTGCACGCAAACTCGCGGCGCAGACGAGCGGTACGCCGCCTGCGCGCGTGCTCGGCTCTGCCGCGATCACGTCGATGGAAGCAGCGACGTTCGCGAATTCGGTGATGCTACGTTACCTCGATTTCAACGACACCTACACGTCGATCGGCGAAGGCCATCCGAGCGATGCTATTCCAGCAGTGCTCGCGGTCGCCGACGGCCTCCACCTCAGCGGAAAGGACACCATACTCGGCTTGGCCGCCACGTACGAGGTCTATAACGGACTTGCGGATTCGGTATCGCTGCGCGACAAGGGCTGGGACCATGGCTACTTCGTCGTCTTCGCCGCGGCGGCGGGCGCAGGAAAGCTGCTCGGGCTCACGCTCGAACAAATGGGCAACGCGATCGCGCTCGCGAGTGCACCCAACGTGCCAACGCGGCAAACGCGCAGCGGCGAGCTGTCCATGTGGAAAGGCTGCGCGACGGCAGCGTCGGCGCGCGCGGGTGTTTTCGCGGCGCAGCTCGCCAAGGAAGGCATGACCGGTCCCGCCGAAGCATTCGAAGGACGGCACGGCGTCTTCGATCAGGTCACAGGGCCTTTCACACTTCAGCCGCTCGGAGCTCACCCGCGGGGCTTTGGGCTCGAGCGTACCGGCATTAAGTTTTTCCCTACCGAATACCACTCGCAGATTCCGCTCGGGCTCGTGCTGAAGCTGCGCGGGCAGATCGCCGTCGAGGACATCGAAGTCCTCCATGTGGAAACATACAACCTTGCCTACAGCGAGATCGGGAGCGAGCCGCAGAAATGGAATCCACAGACACGCGAAACCGCGGACCACAGCCTGCCGTACATGCTGGCGGCGGCGGTGCAGGACGGCTCGATCTCGGTTGCGACTTTCGATGAGGCCCGCATACGCGACCCCAAGCTTCGACCGCTTATGAACCGCATCAAAGTGAGCGAAAATGCGGAATTCACGCGCGACTTCCCGAGGTTCATGCGAAACCGTATCGAGATCGTGACGAAAGGCGGCAGACGGCTCGTGGAAGAGGAACGCTATCCCAAGGGGCACTTCGAGAATCCGATGACGGACGCAGAAGTGGAATCGAAGTTCCGAGCGCTGTGCAACGGGCTGATGCCCGCGGACCGCTGTGGGGCGACACTGCAAGTGGTGTGGGGGCTCGAGCGAGCGCAGGATGTCGGGCAGGTGCTCGAGCTCGTGCGGATAGAGGGACAATAAAGAAACGGCCATAGGAGGTAGATCATGCAGCGTGTAGAAGCGAAACGTGTCGAGCGTGCGGTGCGGGTGCTGTACCGAGCTGCAGCGGCAGTCGGGTTGTTCTGGTACGGGCTGGCGGCGTTACCGGCTCACTCGGCCGAAGAATATCCGTCGCGTCCAGTGCGGCTCGTCGTGCCTTTCCCTGCGGGCGGTCCTACGGACGTCGTGGGGCGTCTGTTCGCGGAAAAGCTCACCGCGATCTGGGGCAAGCAGGTAATCGTAGACAGCCGGCCTGGCGCGTCGGGCACGATCGGCGCGGACATCGTCGCGAAATCGAACCCCGACGGCTACACGATACTGTTTGGCTCAACGAGCACTTTCGCCGTAAACAGCGTGGTCCTCAAGAAACTGCCGTACGACATCATTCGCGATTTTTCGCTGATCGGGCTCGCTTCTAATGGACCGCACGTACTAATGGTGCGCGCGGGCTTCCCGGCTAAGACCGCTTTGGATCTGATTGCGCTCGCGAAAAAACAGCCGGGAAAGCTCAAATACGGCTCAGCGGGCGCGGGCACGATCATTCACATGTCGGCGGAGCTCTTCAAACATCAGGCCGCGGTAGACATCGCTCACGTGCCTTATAAAGGCGGCGCGCCGACGGTGGTCGCGCTGCTCGGCGGCGAAGTCGACCTCATCATCAATGATCTGTCCGTGGTGCTGCCGCATGTCAAAAGCGGTAATGGGGTGGCACTGGCCGCTGCACACACGAGCCGCCTGCGACCGCTGCCCGACGTGCCTACATTCGCCGAGATTGGTCTGCCTGGCATCGTCGCGAGCACTTGGTTTGGCGTCGCCGTGCCGGTCAAGACTCCGCCGCAGGTGATAGCGCGTATTGCTGCCGCTCACGGACAAGTCGTACAACGGGAAGATTACAAGCAGCGTCTCGCCACGCTGGCCATGGAGCCGCTCATCCTCACGCCCGAGCAAACCTCCGCTTTCCTGAAGCGCGAGATCGACAAGTGGCAGAAAGTCGTTGACGCGGCGGGAATTAAGATCGATTGAGGGCGCGCCCACACCGTAGCGTAACCCACCGCAGAAGCCGACACGTCCTTCGCAGCGGGTTTCACCCGCCCCACGTTTAAAACTCCCGGACGTCGACGAAGCGCCCGGCGAGCGCGGCGGCAGCGGCCATCTCGGGACTCACGAGGTGCGTCCTGCCGCCCGAGCCCTGCCGCCCCTCGAAATTGCGATTGGACGTCGACGCGCAGCGCTCGCCGGGGTTGAGGCGGTCCTCGTTGATACCGACGCGCATCGAGCAGCCTGGCTGGCGCCACTCGAAACCGGCGTCGGTGAAAACGCGGTGCAGGCCTTCCTGTTCGGCTTGCCTTTTCACGGCACCGGAGCCGGGAACGACGAGCGCCTGCTTGAGCGACCGCGAGACTTTGCGGCCGCGCACGATCGCCGCCGCCGCACGCAAGTCCTCGATGCGCGAGTTCGTGCACGAGCCGATGAACACCTTGTCGATGGCGATCCCGGTCATCGGCGTATTGGCTTCCAGCCTCATGTATTCGAGCGCGAGCGTCATCGATTTTCGCCGGATGGGATTCGTCTCCGCAGACGGATCGGGGACGCGCCCGCTCACCGGCACCACCATCTCGGGAGACGTGCCCCACGTCACGTGAGGCTCGACGGCGGCGACATCGAGCGCGATGTCGCGATCGAATTCCGCATCGCCGTCGCTCCGCAGCTCGCGCCAGTACTCGACCGCGCGGTCCCACAGCTTTCCCGTCGGGGCGAAAGGCCGCCCCCGCACGTAGTCGATCGTCTTCTCGTCGACCGCGATCGTTCCGGCGCGCGCGCCGGCCTCGATCGACATGCTGCAGAGCGTCATCCGCGCTTCCATGCTCATTGCGTCGACCGCCGGTCCGCAGAATTCGATCACGTGTCCGCTGCCTCCCGCTGTCCCGATGCGTCCGATGAGCGCGAGCGCCGCGTCTTTCGCCGACACGCCTTGAGGCATCGCGCCGTCGAGATTCACTCGCATCGCCTTGAACTTCGTGAGCAGCAGGCATTGCGTGGCGAGCACGAGCTCCACTTCACTCGTGCCGATGCCGAACGCAAGCGTCCCCAGCGAGCCGTGGGTCGTCGTATGCGAGTCGCCGCACGCGACGGTCATCCCCGGCAGCGTCGCGCCGAGCTCGGGGCCTATGACGTGCGCGATGCCCTGCTGTGGATGCCTGAACGGAAAGTATTGTGCGACCCCGAAGTCCCGTACATTCGCCTCCAGCGTTTCGAGTTGCAGCTTCGAGACTGGATCGCGGATACCCAGGTCCCAATCCTTGGTCGGGGTGTTATGGTCGGCGACCGCAACCATGGACCCAGGCCGCCATGCGAGGCGGCCCGCCTCGCGCAGCCTTTCGTACGCCTGGGCGCTCGTCACTTCGATGATGTAGTGCCGGTCCATGTACAGCAGCGCGTGCGCGCCAACCTCATGGACTACGTGGCTGTCCCACAGTTTATCGAGGAGCGTTTTACCCGCCATGATCGTCCCTGTTAGGGATCCTCGTCACCGCCTCACTCGTCACCACGTTGTGTTGAGTCACTTCGTCGCATCACTTTCAAGTATCGCGCGCAGCGCTTCAGGCATGGGGCAGGACCGTCCGGAGCTGCGGTCTACCCACACCATGACAGCTTCACCATCCGCATACTTGACGCCAGCTTCGACACTGCCATAAATTTCATACGAGGTGCGGAAGCTGCTGCGCCCCATCGCGCCGCTGTACACGCGGACTTCCACCGTTTCGGGATATGGTATCGGAAGCCTGAAGTTGCAACTGGTCTGTACAACCACCGGTCCCTGACCTTCTGCCGTGTTCTGCATTCCGACGCGTTCGAGCCATTCAATCCGCGTTTGCTCTAAATAGGTGAAATAAGTTGCGTTGTTCACATGCCCGTTCGCGTCCATATCCGACCAGCGCACTGGAATCTCTAAGACGCTCAGCAGGACGCCCTCCACGCTTGCTTTCCCCACTCGCCTACCTCCTCCTGGTATCGTAATAATCCCTGTTTCCACCGAGCCAGGCCACGTAGTCGTCGAACGCTTTGCCATGATCGAATGTCGGCCTGAAACCGGTATCCGACGACAGACGCTCGACGGACATCATCGAGCGATCCCGATCGCCCAGAAAGCTGACATTGGGCGCTTCATCGGCGCTGCTGATGCGATAGCGCAATGTCGGGAATATCGGGCGTAGCCGGGAACACAAGTTCTCCGCGAAACGCGGCCATCCCGTGCCCGCAGCCACGTTATACACATCATATCGCAGCGCATCGGCATACAGTAGCGCCACGATGCCGGCCGCCACATCTCGGCTATAAATCCAGTCCCTGCGCGCCTCTCGGCGCGGAAGGATCACCTCCTCGCCCGCCATGGCCAGTCGCACGATCTGAAAAGGTAGCGATAGCATATCCCGCACGCCCGCGTCGCGCTCCCACGGACCGAACACGCTGCCCAAGCGCGCGCACACGACGTCCAATCCGCGGAGCCAGCGGACCCGTGCGCACAACCTCTCGCTCGCAAACTTGGTAATAGAGTAGAGAGTATCCGGCTGCGGCGGGGTTTCTTCGGAAACGGTAGTGCCGTCGAGGAGCGCTAGGCCGTATGCTGAACCCGAGCTGACATAGACCACTCTTCGCGCACCATGTTTGGCCGCTGCGCTCAGGACGTGGCCCGTTCCTTTGATATTGACGTCGATTATGCGATCAAAATCGCGCAGCTCTCGCTGTTCGCCAGCCGTGATCACCGCGGCGTGCACAACGCGATCGGGCTGATGCTCGGCAAAGGCTGCGTCGACTGCGGCGCGGTCGGCTATATCGGCGCGAACCGTCTTGAGCGTCCCAGGCAACGCACTCAGTTTTTGCAGTGCATATGCCATGAGCTCGCTGTCGCTGAAGAGGATCACGTCCTCACCGCCTCGGAGTAGCTCTTCGGCTACGTTGAGGCCGACAAAGCCAGTGCCTCCCGTTATGAGCGTTTTCACACGCGTTCCGACTTAGCGTGGCGTCGCTTCTAACGCGGTCGCCTGCAACTCCCAGTCGCGCAGGACTTCCTGCAAGTCCTCGCCCACCGCACCGAGAGCCCGGCGCACGACCGCTGGAAACGGGGAAAGCCGTATGGGAGAAGCGAGCAGCGGCCACACTTTTCCATTCGACGACGGCTTGCGCACGATGAGATCGCGCGCCCTGGTATGCGCATGCGATGCGACCTCGCTCACACTATTGACGGGAGCACAGCGTATGCCTCGCGCAGTCAAGTCCGCCGCCACTTCGGCCTTCGTCATGCCGGCGTGGCGTTCCTCGAGTTCGGGATGCGGGCCCGTCTCATCCGCCCCGCGCGCGGCAGGGGCGCTCACCACATACACGTAACCGTCGCGACAGCGCAGCAGGCGACCAGCTGCAGTTTCGGCAGACTCGTTCCACTGGAACTGCGTAAGCCACGCAGAGAGCTCCTGCATTGAGAGATCGATGAACTGCCCTGTACCTGTGCGGCTGCGATACTCCAGACCCGCCAGAACGGCAACCAGCGCGAATTGCCCGCCAAGGATGTCGGAGATGGAAACGCCAACTTTGAAAGGGACGCCTCTTCTCCGGGTGAGATCCATGATGCCGGCCATGCCTTGTATCGTGGTATCCATCGCGGGGCGGTCGGCGAGCGGCGAATTTGCGCCATAGCCTGATACCGAGCAATAGACCAAGCGCGGATTGATCGACGCGATCTGCTGCGGACCGAACCCAAAACGCTCCAGCACGCCCGGCTTCATGTTTTCGACAAAAACGTCTGCTCTGGAAAGCAGGTTGCGAAACAGCGTTTGCCCCTCGCCAGCTCGCAGGTCGATTGCGACGGATCGCTTATCGCTATTGCTCAATGTGCAGAAATAGCTCTGCCCGTCGCTATACGGCGGCGAAGCGCGCGAAAGCTCACCTGACTGCGGTTCGATCTTGACGACATACGCTCCGAACGCTCCGAGGTTGCGCGCGGCGAGCGGTGCAGTCGTATAGTTCCCCATCTCGAGCACACGGACGCCGGCGAGAACGGACTCCAGATGCGGCGAAGTGGTGGCAACCGGTCCGCACCCCTTAGAGCGCTTACCACGCAAACTCGAATCGCGGACGCTCGCAAGACCTTCTATGGGCGCCCTACCCTGCGCCGGGAAACCGTGAACAAGACGGCCCGGAACGAGCAGATCTTTCCCCGATTGAGGATCTCGAACACTGCAGACTGCACCTCTCGCACGAATGCTTCGATCCGACAATACTTCGGCAATGGTATAGACTGGTCCGGACGGGACGGACGCAGCATTGAACGCTTTCAGACACTGACCAACCGTATGGGAGGCGATCCAAGGCTCGATCGCCGCATCGGCCTTGTCTGCATGCTCTACGCGGCCGCCCATCGAGCTAAAGCGCGGATCGCGCTTAAGTTCCGGCCGCCCGATGACCTCGCATACGCGTCCCCACATATCGTCCGACGCCGAGCACAATAGGAGCCAGCCATCGCGCGCATGATAAGCGTTCCACGGTGACATCGAAGGGTGACGATTTCCCATGCGCTGCGGCGACTCGCCCGTGAAGTGCTTGGGCAGAAAAGTACTCAACATCGTCAAGGCGGTGTCGAACATCGCGACTTCCACCCGTTGTGCAGCCCCGCTCGCTCGTCCGCCGCGCACGGCCGCGAGTACTCCCGCCGCGGCGAAGACGGCCGCGGTACATTCGGTTATCGGAATGCTGGTCGGCATGGGCTCCTGGTCCGGCATGCCGGTCGTGTCCATGAGACCGGCGAATGCCTGCATCATTGAATCAGTGTAACGCTCACCCGACAACGGACCGCTCGTGCCGAAGGCACTCACGTCGCACACAATCGCCGCCGCTTCAATAAGCGACTGCACTTGTGGCGGAATGTGAGGACGCCAGTCTGAAGAGGTGAGTACGACATCCGCGCGCTGCAGCAGGCACCGGAAAACCTCGACATCCTCTGCCACTTGCAAATCAACGACCAGGCCGCGCTTGCCGGCGCCGAGCAGCGCTCGATGCGGCCACTTCGATTCACGCATCGCATCGCCCTGTGGTGGTTCGATGACTGTGACATCCGCACCCAATCGTTGTAACAGCCCACCGCATAGGCCGGTCGCGAGTCGATCGCCAAACTCGATGACTATGACATCATGCAGAAATGTGTCTTCCACTGATCCTCACTTAATGATCCGTGGCCGCCGATTGTGAAGGTCTGGCGTCCCTGAACGCGGCAACACCGGTGAGTTCGCGGGCGTGAATCAGCGCGAGCAGTTCATTCGTCCCATCCGGTATCGACAGCATGCGTGCATCCCGATACATACGCTCCAAGCGCGCTTCGCTTGACAGGCCCAGAGCACCCAGTATGTTCATGGCTTCCCAAACCACTTTCTCGCAAGAGTTTTGAGCAAAACGCTTGGCCATCGCCGAGGCGCCTTCCGCGGGCGCGCCCCGGTCGACCTGTGCAAGAGCGCTGTAACAGAGCAGCCGGCTTGCCTGGATCGCTGTCGCCATGTCGGAGAGATTTTTCTGGATGAGCTGGTGGCCTGCGATCACTTTGCCAAAGGCCTTTCTCAACTTACTGTACTCGAGCGCAATGTCGAACGCTTCCTGCGCAAGGTAGACAGCCTGCAACCCCACTAAGGGCCTGTTCACATTCCAAGTCTGCTTCAGAATCGTTGTTCCGCCCTGCTTCGATTCGATGAGATTGTCTTCGGGAACAACGCATCCATCGAACACGGCTTCGCCGAGGTAACCCTGCTGCAGCCCAATGGTCTTAATCTCGCGTGATTCGAACGGACTCTTCTCTCTTTCGACCAGAACCTTGATGACATCACCGTTCCGCTTGTCCGTCCGCGCATCGAGGCACGTAACGATCATGACGTCGCAAACTGAGGCATTGGTGATCCACATCTTCCGGCCGTACAGCCGAAGCGCGCCCCCTTCGCGAACCAACCGCGTTTTCACGCCCCGCGGATCTGAGCCGGTATCAGGCTCAGTGGAACCAGTACAACCGATCTTGCGCGCTGCTATCAGATCCGGGAGCAAGCGCGCCTTTTGTGAGGCGGAACACTCCATGTAAATGCGAGCCACGCATCCCTCGTGGGAAAGCAAATTCATGCCGATCTGTGGCGGGAGCTGCTCAAAAACAATACCGTAATCGAGCATTGTCAGGCCAGCGCCTCCTGCAGCGACGGGCAGACGCGGGGCTGTGAGCCGGTGTCTCGCGAGTACGCCGAGCAGTTTTAGATACTGTTCTTTCGGCAGGATATCTTGCTCGTCGTGCCCACTCAGAATGGGCTGCAGTTCGCGTTCTACGGTGACACGCACAGCATCGCGCATTGCCTGTTGTTCGGAGGTCAACTCGAAATTCACAGCATCACTATCCAAAAGATCATGAAAATTCGACGTGGCCGAATGCTCGCCGGCTGCGCTGAAGCATAGAAACAAGCTGCTGCAAGTTTACCGTGGGAACCATAGTTTATAATGCACCTATATTCAAATTATCCGTGAATATAGGTTAACAATGGATAACGCACTGGACTTGGCATTTTTCTGCTTGTTGGGGCGGAAGGGCAGCTTGTCAGTTGCCGCTCGAGAATTGGGCATTACGCCTTCCGCGGTGAGTAAGCGGCTGGCACAACTGGAGCGAAAGTTCGGTGTGCGACTCCTAAACCGAACAACCCGCAGAGTGACGCTTACCAACGAGGGGGAGATTTACCTTGCCAGGGCGCGCCAAATTTTAAGTGATATCGAAGAGCTGGAGCGGCTCGTATCAAGCGGCCGGGCCGTCCCCAAGGGCTTACTTAGGATCAACGCAACATTCACCTTTGGAAGATCACAGGTCGCGCCCATCGTATCGGAATTCGTGAAGCTTTATCCTGATGTGGAGGTGCAACTTCAGTTGACCGATCGCTCTCTCAACCTATCTGAGGAAGGGTACGATATCGGAATTCGCTTCGGTGAACTTCCGGATGTCCGGCTCAACGCACGCAGGATCGTTCAAAATCATAGATTCCTGTGTGCCGCGCCGGCGTATCTCGACAAAGCTGGTTGTCCCCGCGTGCCAGGTGATCTCGCGCACCATAACTGCATTGTAATCAGACAGGATGATGCCGCATACGGTACTTGGCGCTTCACCAGTGGACGGAAGAGCGACACGGTGAAAGTGCGCGCGTTCATTGATTTGCTGGCAACACGTCTGGACAGCCGTCCAAGATAGACAAGTATTCGCGCTCGCGTCGGAGTTGCCCTACCATGCGCTACACAATTAAGCGCCGCCTCATTGGGATGATGGCCTCCTGACCGTAAAAAACACACGAGTCGTCCGCTGGTGCTTCCTTTTCAAACTTCAAGAACGCTGCCCGGATGCTCGTCTAGCCTCTATCTTTTTGTGTCGGCGGGGGCGGAGGTGGGTCCCGAACCGGGATCGGTGCGCTGGGCACCACTGTGTGCGGGCGCGGGCTCTCGTTCGGAACCTGCCTTGGCTCCGGGCGCAGCGTTCGTGATGGTTCCGGACGCGGTGGCGGCGGCTTTCATTCGTGCATGGCTAACCTCCTTTGGTGGAGCGTTGGTAATTTCGTGAAAGTTTTGGGCCGCGATAAGCAGACCTGAAAAGAAACACAGCAGGGACGCATATGCGAGAACAAGCAGCGGCCAGTTCCACTTTTTGGAGCGCGCCGCATCTCCGTCAGCCAAATCGTTCCAGTCGAGTTGATCAGAAGAGTATGCGTCTACCGATTGCCGCCAGCGGCGAAATAACCACTCAGTGCGGTGATACCGAACGGCGTGGTAGATGCCGACGATCACAACGCCGAGCGCGAAGAGCAACAAGGCGGTCAGCGGCCACTGAGATTGCCTGATGTGGGGCATTGCGCCGATAAAGCTCAGCGCGCCGGCCATGGCGCCAGCGTTGACGAACAGCAAATACTTGATTGCCTCGTCGCCCCAATTGATGCTGAGATCGCTGAGCTGCTTCCAGCGCAGATCGATGTACGCTTTGCGTACCGCTAGACTGTCTGGTGGCGTTTCTGACCGCTTCATAGCTTCCCTCCCCACAGCGGCCCACGTTGTTGGTTTATTCGTGGGTAATCCGCAATACAGCTACGAAACTGCTGTATTTACAATAAGTTATTATTATTTCTGGCGGTGCTACGAGTCCATCGCGAAACCCGCTCCGGCGCAATTTCCCTGATAACAGGGGAAAATACAGGGAATCTCAACCTTGTTAACGTCGTGATCTGGCAGATCCAGGTGGGAACAACCTGTTTTTGCGCGGAATTTAGGTCCGATGATTAATAGTCACTGCTTCAAGAACAGGGAATTCGAATTCCGTGATCAGGGATTTATCAGGGAATTTCCGTTGTTCAGCGCCTACGGACCCGATTCTCCCTGCTCTGAGGTTGTCCGCTCTCCCAATCACCCGCGGATCGAATTCTTGCGGACCACAAGGCATGCGACGTCGCCGCGCACGCGCGCGAACGCCTGCATGTGTCCCACGCTCAGCTCTGCAGGCGTAACGGCAGGTTGCGCAACTGCTTCCCGGTAGCGGCAAATATCGCGTTCGCCACGGCGGGTGCGATGAGCGGCACGCCGGGCTCGCCGACGCCGGTCGGCTTGGCGTTGCTGGGCACGATATGCACTTCGATCCGCGGCATTTCGTTGATGCGAAGGATCCCGTAGTCGTGGAAATTCGACTGCTCCACGCGGCCGTCCTTCAGCGTGATCGCGCCGTGAAGCGCCGCCGACAGTCCGTAGCCGATGCCGCCTTCCATCTGTGCCCGGATCACGTCGGGGTTGACCGCGATACCGCAATCGACCGCACACACCACACGCTCCACCCTGATCGCGCCATCCTTGCCGGCCGCCACTTCCGCCACCTGCGCGACGAAGGAATTGAAGGATTCGTGCACCGCAATACCGCGCCCGCGGCCCTTGGGCAGCGGCTTGCCCCAGCCCGCCTTGCGCGCGGCAAGCTCGAGCACCGCCCGGTGACGCGGATGCCGGTCGAGCAGCGTACGCCGGAATTCGAACGGGTCCTTGCCCGCGGCGCTTGCAACTTCATCGATCATGACTTCCGTCGAAAACGCGGTGTGCGTCGAGCCGACCGAACGCCACCACTGCACCGGCACGCCGATCTTCGTCGTATGCAGGTCGACGTGCAGGCTCGGAATCCGGTACGGCAGATTCGCCGCGCCCTCGACCGAGGTCGCGTCGATGCCGTCCTTCACGAGCATGCCCTCGAAGGCGGTGCCTGCCATGATCGACTGCCCGACGATACGGTGCTGCCATGCAATCAGGTTGCCCCGTGCATCGAGGCCCGCTGCCAGCGTATGGTAATAAAGCGGGCGGTAATAGCCGCCGCGCGTGTCGTCCCCGCGCGTCCACACCATCACCGGCAGCGGCACCTGCCTTCAGAAATTCCCGGCGTTCAAGGTTCACTCTCGTTTCCATATTCGTCACTCCTTGCCTAGTGTCCCGAGTCGTTAATTCGTTGCACAATCTTGGGCGTAGGTTGGGGTACGCGCAGCGTTCCCCGACATCCGCTGAGCGTCAGGTAGCCACCGATGCGGCAACCTGACCTACACTTTCTCAATGCGAGCGGCTTGAGGAATTCTGCATCGAAATAATGACTCACCACACTAGCCCAAGACCTTTGCGGCCTGCTTGATCGCAGCGCGAATCCGCACATAGGTTGCGCAACGGCAGGCGTTGCCCGCCATCGCACGGTCGATGTCCGCATCGTTGGGTTTCCTGTTCTTCTCCAGCAGAGCCGCCGCACTCATGATCTGGCCGGACTGGCAGTAGCCGCATTGCACGACATCCAGTTTTTCCCATGCCGACTGCACCGCCTTGCCGGTACGCGTCGCGCCGACAGCCTCGATCATCGTGATCGCCTTGCCGGCGACCGCAGACACGGCCGTCACGCAGGAACGAACGGGCTCGCCGTTCACGTGCACGGTGCACGCGCCGCACAGCGCCATCCCGCAGCCGTATTTCGTGCCGGTCAGGTTGAGATGATCGCGCAACACCCACAGCAGCGGCACGTCCGGGGCCACATCGATCTCCTGCGTCCTGCCGTTCACTTCAATCTTCGCCATAGGGTCTCCCGTCGTATCGGTTCAGATGTGCTCCCTGCAACCTGTCTTCCTAGCCTGTCTCCAGATCACAGCAACATGCAGACAGCTAATCGATCGGCGCTTGCGCTCATCTCCGGCGCCGGCTGTGCTAATTAGCGCGGATGCCGGCTTCGCGCACCAGTTTTCCCCACTTGACCGTTTCCGTCTTCACATAGGCCGTGAATTCGTCGGGCGTGCTGGCTACCGGGTCGAGCCCCAACGTCAGCAATCGCTGCTTCGCGTCCGGCTGTGCGACGAGCCTGGCGATCTCTCCATGGAGCTTGGCGACGATTTCCTTCGGCGTCCCGGCCGGCGCAAACAGACCGTACCACTGGTCCACGGCGAATCCGGGAAGCGCCGCTTCAGCCACGGTGGGAAGCTCCGGCACCGAGGGGGAGCGCTTCGCGCTCGACACCGCCAGTGCCCGCAGCTTGCCGCCGCGGACGTGCGGCATGGTCGATATCGCGCTGGCGGAAGTGATCGAGACGCGTCCGGCCACGAGGTCGAGGATGCTGGGCGCGGTGCCCTTGTAAGGAATGTGCACCAGTTTCAACCCCGCCATCCGGTTGAGCAGTTCCATCGCCAGATGCTGTCCGCTGCCGCTGCCGGAAGAGGAGAACAGGATCTCGTCCGGACGCGGTTTGGTGAACGCGATCAGTTCCTTCACGCTCTTCACCGGCAACGAGGGATGCACCGCCAGGACGCTGGGCGATTGCACGAACAGCGAAACGGGGGCGAAGTCCGTGACGGCGTCATAGGTCAGCTTATAGAGCGCCGGCGTGATGGCGTGACCCATCGAGGTCATGAGCAGGGTGTAGCCGTCGGGGGTCGCGCGCGCGACCAGCGCGGCGGCGATCGTGCCGCCCGCCCCCGGCCGGTTATCCGCCACGAACTGCTGGCCCCAGGCGTCGGTGAACCTCTGCCCCAGCATCCGCCCCGAGGTATCCACGCCGCCTCCCGGGGCGAGCGCCACGACGATGCGAATCGGCCGGTTGGGATAACTCGCGGCGGCGTCGCCCGCCGACCCTTGCGCCCAGCAGGCGCACGCCGACGCAAGCAGCAACATGAAGACACCTAATCGACCTGCGCTCTTGCTCATCGCTTTTCCTCCTTGTTATTCCGCGGACCCATAAGTTAATTATTCTTACAGATGGTACCGCGGCATCAGTTCAGCCCTATCGGTGGCAAATTCGCAGTATGACCCAATCCACATAAATCGTGCAGCCCAGCATGCGTTGGCGGGCGCGGCGCCTTGACAGCCGCAGGCGATTCCGACTTCAATCGGAGGCTGAGAGGCGCACCCGGGCGGCGCGGCAATGCCGCACCTGGTGTCGCTGACGGATGAGGGGATGCTCCCCTCATGCTCCCCGGGGTCACTGGCCGTTTTTCGAATTCCTGAAGAAGAGAAACGCGCTCGTCATCGGCACGTGGGGCCTGGATTTTCCGGCAGCGATCAAGCCGCTGCCGGAGGAGATCATCTACACGAAGCGCGCCGTGAACTCGTTCTTCAACACGGGGCTGCTCACGTGGCTGCGGGCGCACGGCGTGGACACGGTCGCACTCGCCGGCGTCTACACTCACCAGGCGGTGGACAGCACCGCGCGCTATGCCGACGACTGCGGCTTCGTGGTGAAGGTGCTGGAAGACTGCTGCGCGAGCCCCGACCCCGAGTTGCACCGCATCGAATGCGAGAAGATCCTGCCGCTGTTCGGCACCGTGATCTCTTCGGCGGAGTTCCTAGCCTCGCTCTAGCAGCCGGTCGGCCTTGTTGCTCCGACCCACCCCTAATTCTGCGCGCGCACGCCCGCTTCGCGTATCACCCGCCGCCAGCGTTCGATCTCGGCGCGTATGTGCTGGCCGAGCGCTTCGGGCGTGCCGCCGGCAGGCTCCAGCCCCTGCGCTGCGAGCTGCGCGCGCATGTCCTTGTCCGAAAGCTCGGCGCGGATGTCGGCGTTTACCCGCTGCACGATGGCGCGCGGGGTCGCCCGCGGCGCGACCAGGGCCACCCACGCAGTCGCCTCGAAGCCGGGCAGACCCGACTCCGCCACGGTCGGCACCTCGGGCAGCGCAGCGGCGCGTTTCAGGCTGGTCACGGCGACGCCTCTCACTTTGCCGGATTTCACCTGCGGCAGCGCGACCGAGAAATTGGAGAACGTCATATGCACCTCGCCGCCGATCACCGCGGCAAGCGCCAGCGCGCCGCCCTTGTAGGGCACGTGAACCATGTCGATGCCCCCCTGGCGCTTGAACATCTCGGCGATGAGATGGGACGAGCTGCCCTCGCCGAACGAGGAATAATTGAGCTTCTGCGGCGCCGTCTTCGCCAGCTTGATCAGTTCCGGCACGGTCTTCGCGGGCACGCCGACGGTGGCGCACAGCATGTTGGGCGCGGTGACGATGAGCGCGATCGGCGCGAAATCGCGCACGACGTCGAACGGCAGCTTCTCGTACAGGCTCATGTTGCTCGCGAGGGTGCTGGTGGAGCCGATGAGCAGGGTGTAGCCGTCCGGGTTGGCCCGTGCGCCGATCTCGGTTCCGATGTTCCCCCCCGCGCCCCCGCGATTGTCGATCACGACCGGCTTGCCCCAGCGCGCGTTCAACCGCTGGCCGATCTGCCGCGCGACGATGTCGTTGGCGCCGCCCGGCGGAAACGGCACGAGGACGCGCACCGGTCGATCGGGATAGGCGGGCTCCGCTGCAGACGCGGCGGTGACGCACAAGGCGGCGAGCATGGCTAGCGGTGGAAATGGATTCATGGCGGTTCACTCCTCGTGTTTGTCGGCACGCTGATTCGTGTGCGGGATGTATGCCGGGGATTGCAGCCTCGAAAGTCGTTCAAGACCCGCAAAGCAGCCTGGCAGCAGCATTATCGTGGCTTGTTTCAGACGCCGATCGCGGCCTGGGCAACAATTCGCCACCGACAGGCGCGGGCCGGCTAGGTCGGCTGCTGCTTGGGGAACTGCGGCAACGAACCCAGATCCATCGCCCAGTCGAGCGAGGAGCGGCACCACTGCTGCACCTTCGGCCGCAGGTCCGCCCGCTGGCGGATCGTGCCGACGCGCAGCATGTAAGACTGCGGGTCGGTCACGGCCGCCGAATAGATCGACGTGCCGCACTCGGGACAGAAGGCCTGCGCGCGCCTGGAGCCGCTCTCGGCGGTCTTGATATAGATCTTCGGCTGCCCGCCGCTCATCGTAAACGCTTCCCTCGGCACGGGAACATTGGTGCGGTAAGCGGAGCCGGTCTGCGTCTGGCAGTCCGTGCAATGGCATATCCTGACCTTGTCGGGATCGACATCCGCGGTGTAGGCGATGTTGCCGCAAAGACATTCGCCGTCGACTTTCATGGCAGTCTCCTCTGGGTGTGCAGGTATGGAATTGTGGCCCAATTTCGATCTCCTTGGGAAACGGCATCGACGCGGACCGCCGTCGCCCGCCACGGGGCGCTCGTGCAGCCGGCTCGGACGCGGAAGGTGCTCCGGTCACACGGGCAAAGCTTGCTCCGTCGCGTGCGCCGGCGCCTCCAGCTCGTAGGCGTTCATGTTGTAAGCCAGCATCGCGTAGCAGGCGATCAGATTGGTCAAGGTCAGGGTCCCGCGCCGGCCGAAGCTGGCGCTGGCCCGATCGAACGTCCGCCGGCTGACTTTGCGGTTGCGGAGCAGCTCGCGCGCGAGCGGAACGATCAGACGAATCGGCTTGAATCACGCAGATTGGAAGGTCCGCGGTCCGCCCGGGTCAAGGCGAGTTCGATCCGAGCTCAGGCGCCGCGGATGACGATCTTGCCGAAGTGCGCGCGGCCGGCGAGATAGTCGTAGGCAGCCCGGGCATCCCCGAACTCGAACTGCCGGTCGATGATCGGTTTGAGCTGCGCTTGAGACACAGCCCGGTTCATCGCTTCGAACATCTCGCGGCTGCCGACCTGGATGCCGTGCACGTTGGCGCGCTTGGCGAGGATCATCTGCGGGTTGATCTGGGCCTCGCCCGCGAGATTGCCG
>MERI01000026.1 GCA_001772005.1 Betaproteobacteria bacterium RIFCSPLOWO2_12_FULL_62_58
ACAAGCGCGGTGTTGAGCCAGACCCGCTGCGTGGCATGTTCGAGGCCGTTCTCCCCGCGCCCTCCAGGAGCGGAGCCTCCGATCTTCCCCCCTCTCCCCCCGGGAGAGGGGTTGGGGGTGAGGGTCAACCCGTCGTAGTCGAGTACGAGCCCGATCCCAATCTGCGGGACACTGAGCAGGTGCCGCTGCTGGAACCACGCGGCGTCGAAGCATTCATTCGCCGCGAGGTGCTGCCGCACGCGCCCGATGCCTGGATCGATGAAGCTAGCATCAAGACTGGTTACGAGGTTAGCTTCACCCGCTACTTCTACAAGCCGCAGCCGCTACGCACGCTGGACGAAATTCGCGCCGACATCTTGGCGCTGGAGAAGGAGACTGAGGGATTACTGGCCGAGATCGTTGAGGGTGGCGGTCGATGATCCACGATCTGAGGCCTTATTCTGCCTACAGGGACTCAGGCGTGCCGTGGCTGAGGAAGGTGCCGGAGCATTGGGAGGTGTCACGGCTAAAAGCACGACTACTTCGGAACGATGCTGGCGTTTGGGGCGATGATTTCGATGAGAACGGGACCCCTGTCTTGCGCTCTACTGAGCAAACTATCAACGGCGGTTGGCGAATCTCAACGCCTGCAAGGATTCGATTGTCGCAGTCGCAGCGAGACGCTGCGCTACTCCTAGAAGGCGACCTAGTCATCACGAAGTCGAGTGGAAGCCATGCTCACATCGGCAAGACGAGTCTGGTTACTCGCGACATAGCGGCTATGCATTGCTGCCACTCTAACTTCATGCAGCGCTTGAGACCCAACGGGCACACCTTGCCAGCCATGGTTTGGCGCTTCCTCAATTCTCCCGTCGGTCGTGAGCAAATGGTGTTTCAGTCAACGACGACCACTGGGCTTGGGAACCTAAATGGAACGATCCTCGGGAATTGTGTTCTCGCTTTCCCACCCCTACCCGAACAAGCCGCGATCGTCCGCTTCCTCGACCACGCGGACCGGCGAATCCGGCGTTACATCCGCGCCAAGCAGAAGCTGATCAAGCTGCTGGAGGAGCAGAAGCAGATCATCATCCACCGTGCGGTGACCTGCGGCCTCGACCCCAATGTCCGCCTAAGGCCGTCCGGCGTAGAGTGGCTGGGGGAAGTGCCGGAGCATTGGGAGGTGCGGCGCAACGGGCAGCTATTCGCGCAGCACAATCAAACCGGGTTTGCTGAACTTCCGATTCTCGAAGTCTCGCTCAAGACTGGTGTCCGTATCAGGGAGTTTGAAAATGCGGCTCGGAAGCAGGTGATGTCCGACCGTGAGAAATACAAGCGTGCCGCGAAAGGGGATATTGCTTACAACATGATGCGGATGTGGCAAGGCGCAGTCGGTGTCGCTCCGGTCGATGGCTTAGTGAGCCCAGCCTATGTCGTAGCCCGACCGCTTCCCGGCGTTGAGGTCCGCTATTTCGCCAGTCTGTTTCGCACAGCCGCCTACATGGGGGAGGTGGACAACTGCTCACGGGGCATCGTCAAGGACCGAAATCGATTGTACTGGCAGGACTTCAAGCAGAGTTTTTCACCTTATCCGCCGCCTGCCGAGCAAGTGCAGATTGCCGACGCTATCGACGAAAGCACGCGAACGTTGCAGCACGCGATGGATCGAATCGTGCGCGAAATCTCCCTGCTCCGCGAGTACCGTACGCGCCTGATCGCCGACGTGGTGACCGGCAAACTGGACGTACGTGCGGCGGCAGCGAACCTTCCGGACGAGTCAGACGAGCCGGTGGCGCTCGATGACACCGATGCGCCGGCCGAGGGCCACGAATCCGCAGATAGCGATCTCGACGCCGCGCCGGAGGAAGCCGAGGCGTGAAGGGCCGGTACTCACGAGAACGGCATGAAAACGCGAGCCAAGCGGGAGAATAACTATGGCTTCGGCGGTCGCCGAAGCTAAGGTAGGATACGGAGTTATGCAAATCGCTCTCCAGTCACACGTGCTCAGGTGGGCCCGCGAGCGGGCCGGGCTCACCGAGGAAATGCTGGCCAAGAAGGTCGGGACGAAGCCTGAGCGCGTGGCCGATTGGGAGCGGACGGGGCAGCTCAAGTTTACCCAAGCTCAGAAGCTCGCCAAGGCGACCTATACCCCTTTCGGTTACCTGTATCTGCAATCACCGCCGGATGACCGGCTGCCGATTCCCGACTTCCGGACGGTTGGCGGTGCAGCTATAAAGCGCCCGAGCCCGAATCTCATCGACGTGCTCGATGACGCGTTGCAGCGGCAGGACTGGTTCCGTGACTACCTGATCGCTTATGGCGAGCGGCCGTTTCTGTTCGTGGGAAGTCTGCCGATCACGACCCCCATCGCGGAGGCGGCCGCGCGGGTGCGGCAGGTCGTTCCGTTTGGCGTGGCTGCAAGGGCTGAGGCGCGGACCTGGGAAGAAGCGCTTACGGTGCAGATCGAGCAGATCGAAAACAGCGGAATCCTGGTCATGCGCAGCGGCATCGTGCGCAACAACACGCACCGCCCGCTCTCCGTCGAAGAGTTCAGGGGGTTCGCACTCGTGGACCAGTATGCGCCGCTGATCTTCATCAACGGGCGCGACGCGCTGCGCTTGCTCGGGATGAGTAAGGTCGGCACCTTCCATGAGTTTGCCCGACAGCTGGATTTCCCGGTGTAATGGCCTACCTTCTGGACGCCAATACGCTGAGGACGCAAAACGCATTTTCCTCGCAGGCGCAGACCCCTGGCTCATTGCGCATGCCTCGGCTCACGGCCACACGGTTGTCACGCATGAAGTCCACGTTGATGGGGAGAAGCGGAAAGTAAGAATTCCCACCGTATGTCGGGCACTCAATGTGCCGTGTATACGAACCTTTGAAATGCTGCATACCGAACGCGTACGATTCGTGCTTGGGGGAGACAAGAAATAGCAGGAAAATGCGGCATGTCGAAGATCGGATTCAAGACGGGAGATATTCTGCAGGCCGACGCGGAAGCACTGGTTAATGCGGTCAACTGCGTCGGCATCATGGGTCGCGGCATTGCGCTCCAGTTCAAGAACGCCTTCCCCGAGAACTTCAAGGCATACGAGGCCGCTTGCGCGCGCGACGAGGTGTGGCCAGGCCGGATGTTTGTCTTCGAGACGGGTTTCTTGGCGAACCCGAAGTACATTATCAGCTTCCCGACCAAGCAGCACTGGCGCGATAAGAGCCGCATGGAGGATATCGACAGCGGGCTGAAGGCTCTCGCTGACGCCATCACGAAACATGGTATTCGGTCAATTGCCATCCCGGCGCTTGGCAGCGGCTTGGGCGGCCTCCAATGGGGCGAAGTGCGCCCGCGTATTGAAGCCGCATTGGACGGCTTGGTGCAAGTGCGCGTGGTGGTATTCGAGCCGTACCCGTCGCCCGAATTGCAACCGCCGAAGCGTGCGGGCGATTTGATGGAGTTGCCTTCCAGTCGGGACTGAACCACGGCCGCGCTTTCAATGATGCACACTGACACGACCGAGAAAGGACTTGAGACCCTCATCGTCGAGGCGATGACGGGTGTCCCTGGCGGTGTCGCACCCGAGGCGGAGGAGGCCCAGAAACCGCCGACGCCTTACGGCGGCACCGGGTGGCTTCTTGGAAGGGCGGAGCACTACAACCGTGAACATGCGGTTGATCTGTACCAACTGCTCGGGTTCCTCCAGACGACCCAGGCGCCGGCATTCGATGCGTTGGAACTTGGCATAGACGGACCGGCACGTTTGAAGTTCCTTGCCCGCCTGCAGGGTGAGATCGCCAAGCGCGGTGTGATCGATGTGTTGCGCAAAGGCATCAAGCATGGCGCGCATCACGTTGATCTGTTCTACGGCACGCCGTCACCCGGTAACGAGAAGGCCGCCGAGAGGTTTGCCGCTAATCGTTTCAGCGTCACGCGGCAACTCAAGTACAGCCGCGATGAGACGCAGCTTTCCCTGGACCTCGCGCTTTTCATCAACGGACTGCCGGTCGCTACCTTCGAACTGAAGAACAGTCTCACCAAACAGACGGTCGCGGACGCGGTCCAGCAATACAAACGTGACCGCGATCCGCGCGAACTGCTATTCCAGTTCGGGCGCTGCGTGGTGCACTTCGCGGTGGACGACCACGAAGTGCGGATGTGCACGCACCTGAAGGGCAAGGCGTCATGGTTTCTGCCTTTCAACCTGGGTTGGAACGATGGTGCGGGCAATCCTCCGAACCCGGCTGGGATCAAGACCGACTACCTGTGGAAACGCGTTCTCACTCCGCCGGGGCTCACAGATATTCTTGAAAACTACGCGCAGATCGTCGAGGAAAAAGACCCGAAAACCGGCAGGAAGAAGCAGATTCAGATTTTCCCACGGTATCACCAGCTCGATGTGGTGCGGAAACTTTTGTCTGACGCGCAGCAAACGGGCGCCGGCAAGCGCTATCTCGTTGAGCACTCGGCGGGCAGCGGGAAGTCCAACTCCATCGCCTGGCTCGCCCACCAGCTCATCGGGTTACGCAAGGATGATGCGCTCGTCTTCGATTCCATCATCGTCGTGACCGATCGGCGCATTCTCGACAAGCAGATCCGCGACACCATCAAGCAGTTTGCTCAGGTCGGATCCACGGTCGGCCATGCCGAGCATTCGGGAGACCTGCGCAAGTTCATCGCCGATGGCAAGAAGATCATTATCTCCACGGTGCAGAAGTTTCCCTTTATCCTGGATGAAATGGGCAACGAGCATCGAGGCCGCAAGTTCGCTGTCATGATCGACGAGGCGCATTCGAGCCAGGGCAGCCGCTTGAGTGCGGCAATGAGCCGGGCGCTCGGCCCCGAGGCGGACGACGAAGATGCGATCAACTACCTCGCTGAGTCGCGGCGTCTGCCGCCGAACGCCACCTATTTCGCATTTACGGCGACGCCGAAGAACAAAACGCTGGAGGTTTTCGGCGAGCCGTACCCTGAGGGCGACAAAGTCAGGCATCGTCCCTTCCACAGCTACACCATGAAGCAGGCAATTCAGGAGGGCTTCATACTTGACGTGCTGAAGAGCTACACGCCGGTCAACAGCTATTACAAGCTTGTAAAAACGATCGAGGGCGATCCCGTCTTTGATACGCGGAAAGCGCAAAAGAAATTGCGCCGTTACGTGGAGTCGCATGACCACGCCATCCGGCTCAAGGCCGAGATCATGGTGGATCACTTCCATGAGCAGGTTGTCGGGCTCAACAAGGTCGGCGGCCAGGCACGGGCGATGGTGGTAACGAGCGGCATTGAGCGTGCCAACCAGTACTATCACGCGTTCCGCGAGTACCTGCAGGAGCGCAAGAGCCCGTTCAAGGCCATTGTCGCGTTCTCTGGCGAGCACGAGTTCGGCGGGGTCAAAGTCAGCGAGTCTTCGCTGAATGGTTTTCCCAGCAATTTGATCGCCGACCGAATTCAGGAAGACCCGTATCGTTTCCTGATTTGTGCCGATAAGTTCCAAACCGGCTACGACGAGCCGCTGCTGCATACCATGTACGTGGACAAGCCGCTTTCGGGCGTCAAGGCGGTGCAGACCCTGTCGCGGCTGAATCGCGCGCATCCGCAGAAGCACGACGTGTTCGTGCTCGATTTCATGAACGATGCGGAGACTATCAAGGAAGCGTTTTCGGATTACTACCGGACGACCTTGCTGAGCGAGGAGACCGATCCCAACAAGCTGCATGACCTCAAGAGCGACCTCGACGGCTATCAGGTTTACAGGCAGGAACAGATTGAGCAGCTCGTGAAGTTGTATTTGGACGGAGCCGACCGGGATAAGTTGGACCCGATACTCGATGCTTGCGTGGCGATCTACAAGGAACAGTTGGACGAGGACGGGCAGGTCGATTTCAAGGGCAAGGCCAAAGCTTTCACGCGCACCTATGCGTTTCTCGCGTCAATCCTGCCCTATACCAACGTCGAATGGGAGAAGTTGTCCATCTTCCTGAATTTCCTGATATCCAAGCTTCCAGCGCCGAAGGAAGAGGATCTTTCCAAGGGCATCCTGGAGGCGATCGACATGGACAGCTACCGCGTGGAGGCGCAGTCCGCCCTCACGATCAAGTTGCCGGACACGGATGCCGAAATCGAACCTGTTCCGACGAGCGGCGGCGGGCGCAAGGCCGAACCCGAACTCGACCGTCTGAGCAATATTCTCAAGACGTTCAACGACCAGTTCGGAAACATTCGTTGGTCGGACGAAGATCGGGTGCGCCGGCTCATCACCCAGGAAATCCCAGACAGGGTGGCCGCTGATACCGCCTTCCAGAACGCCAAGAAGCACTCTGACCGCCAAAATGCCCGTATCGAGCATGACAAGGCGCTCATCCGCGTCATGACCGCCGTGCTGAAGGACGATACCGAGCTATTCAAGCAGTTCAGCGACAACGATTCATTCCGCAAGTGGCTCGCGGATACGGTGTTTGCCCTGACGTATCAGTAGGGGCTGTGGCGGGTTGCGATAGACGCCGGGTGTGCGGAAGAACCTGATCGGATTTGAGACGCCGGGCGGCACGTTGTCCGAAAGCGGGGCCGGCGACTCTGTGTTGAATCAAGTGTCTATCGGCTCGGCGCGCTTGCCGCCCAGGAACTCCCCGATCGCAGCGAGCGATTCGATGTGATCGCAGCAGATCTTGAAGATCATAAGAATGGGCACCGCCATCAACGCACCGATTATTCCCCACAGCCAACCCCAGAACAGCATGGACAGAAAAATGACGACGGGATTCAAGGTGAGGCTTTTGCCGGTAAGGATGGGGGCCAGAATCTGGCCTTCCAGAACCGTGAGAGCGAAGAATACCACCGGAACGAGCAAGACCTGGCCGATCTCATCAAAGGTCAGGAAAGCGACTGCGGTCAGGACCGTCAGGCTGGTTCCCGCGCCGACGTAAGGAACGTAGTTGAAAACCGCAACCATGACTCCCCACAGCACAGGATTGGGCATGCCTAACCAATACATGGCGATCCCCGTGGCGATACCCAAGCCGCAATTGATGCAGCTAATCGTTAACAGATAGCGCGCCATGTCGGTCTGGATGGCGCGCGCGACTTCGACCGCCCGTTTCTTGTCGGCGAGCGTGGGCAGCACGCGCACGAGCTTGCGCAGAAACATGTCTCCAGAGGCCAGCAGAAAATAAAGTAGCACGATCGTAAATGCGGCGGATATCAGCACGCTTTGAGTGCCGATCAAAAACCGGCTGAAAAGGCTGGGTTTTTGCGGGACCACTTGGGTTTTCGCCGGAGCTTTTGCTTCGACGCGGGCGATTTCCTCGACTTTGTCCGCGGCCTTGGTGACCTCCTGCACCGATTTCTTGATCCCGCGCACCTTGTCTTCGATCTGCTTCAGGGTCTCGGGCACCTTTCCGATCCATTCTATTGCGGGATCGATAAGGGAATACACGGCGAAGCCGAGAGCGGCGACGAGCGCGACGACCACTACGGCCGCACCCACCGGTTCGGGGAGGCGCAGTTTATTGAGCACGCGCACCGCCGGAGAAAAAATCAGCGTCAACAGCAGCGCCAGCACGACGGGAAGCAGCACGTCGCGGGCGAAGTAGAAGGTGTAAAAAATCGCGAGCAGAAAGAGCCCCTTCAGGATGACATCGGGGTCTCTCGCCACCTCGACAGCACCGGTCGGTGCCGCCTTATCGACAGGTTGACGTGAGGGGGATAGCTCGGCTTGAAGGGCCTGCTCGTCCACGATGCGGAAGTGTTGAACGATGAATTTTGAATGACTTGGCGGGATGATCGGTGAAACAGTCCATGGGTTAGCTTGCGAATCCCGCCATCGGGTTCTGTGGCATTTAAACGCGCAGAATCATGTTAAGCGCTCTTAGATTATGCCCTTGCTGCGCAACACCGTAATATCCCGCTCGTCTTTCCCGAGCAGCTCGCGCAGGATTTCATCGGAAGCCCCCGCGAGCTCGCCGGCGATGTGCTGCCCCTCGGGCCGGGCGATATCGAGCGTGATCGATTTCTTGCCGCGGTTGGCGCAGAGGAAGTAGGTAGACTCGCTGGTGTCGCGGCCCGCCTGATCCCTGAGAAAGGGCGGCCCCTAGGAGTTTGTCGGACTTAGGTCGGACAAACTCCTAATGCAAAACCGGCGCCACGAGAATTGCAGAACAAGATAGCAGATATGCCAATTCACCCGAGCTTTTCCCAAAATTCGACCGCTTCGACTAGGTTTTTTCTGAATTGTCAGCCGGTTTTGCTTTTAGCAGCCTGTCGGACTGTTAAGTCCGACAGGCTGCTAGGCGCGCGCGTCGTCACCGGTGCCGGGGCGCTCCACCTTGATCACTTCCGCGCCGGGATCGGCGAGCAATTGACCAGCCCACGGTCCGGCGAGTATGCGGCTCATGTCCAATACGCGGACTCCGGTGAGGGGGCTCGCAGCCTCTGAGCGGGCATCGCGGGAATATGCGACTTTTCGTCGGCTGCCTGCGCGCCTTCCCGCTCCACCGCGGGACGGAGTCCGAGTCCGGCGCGCTCTTTCCGATTGATCCATTCGTTGTCCGGGGCTATAGTCGCAAACTCGATTCTACCGTCGTTTGCCGGTCGAACCATCAATCAATCACCGAGAGGAGTACACGCAATGCCCTATGCGATACGCATTCATGAAACAGGCGGTCCCGAAAAACTGAAATGGGAGGAAGTGCAGGTCGGCGACCCGGGACCCGGCCAGGTGCGCGTGCGCAATACCGCCATCGGCCTCAATTTTGTCGACACCTACCAGCGCAGCGGCCTTTATCCCTTGCCGTTGCCGTTTATCCTCGGTTCGGAAGGCGCGGGGGTGGTGGAGGCGGTCGGCCCCAAGGTGAAGGAGCTGAAGGTCGGTGACCACGTGGCCTACTCGGGTCCGCTCGGCGCGTACGCCGAAGTGCTGCTGCGTCCGGCTGACCGATTGGTGAAAATTCCCGCCGGCGTGGACGACAAGACGGCGGCGGCAATGATGCTGAAGGGCCTCACCGCCCAGTACCTGATCCGCCGCACTTATCGCGTGAAGAAGGGCGACACCATCCTGGTGCACGCCGCGGCGGGCGGCGTCGGCCAGATCCTGTGCCAATGGGCCAGGCACCTCGGCGCCACCGTCA
>MERI01000027.1 GCA_001772005.1 Betaproteobacteria bacterium RIFCSPLOWO2_12_FULL_62_58
ATCACACGTCCCTGCGAATCCTTGCCCGCGACCAGCACCGGCCGCTTCCGGTCCGGCCAGCCCATCACCCAATCGCCTTCGATCTCCCGCTTTGGCATGTGCTGTTCTCCTCTTGCCTTAAAAGTGAGCGGTAAGCGGTGAGCAGTAGAAACCCTGAAATCTTTACCGTTCACTGTTCACTAAATATCTATGGCCGGACACCGGCCTTGTATTTCGGACCGAGCTGTGACCTGAGACGGCCCTGTAGCGCGTCGATGAACTGGCACAAGTACGGGCGCGTTTCGCGCGGATCGATGAGATCCTCGGTAGCAAAGGCTTCCGCCGTGCGAAACGGCGACGCCAACTGCCTCAGTTCTTCCTCGATCTCCTTTTCACGCTGCGCGGGATCGGGCGCGTTTTCGATCTCGCGCCGGTAGGCGGCCTTAACGCCGCCCTCCACCGGCAGCGAGCCCCATTCGGCCGACGGCCAGGCAATCTTGAAATTGAGACCGCGGCGGTCGATCACGCCGCCCCCCGCCACGCCGTAGCACTTGCGGACGATCACGGTGAACACGGGCACGCTCACCTGCAGCCCGATGTAGCGGGCGCGCACGCCTTCGCGCAGGACGGCATCGGCCTCCGATTCGGCGCCTACCAAAAGCCCCGGGACGTCGGCGAAAAAAATGAGCGGAATGTTGAACGTGTCGCACAACTCGACGAAATGCCCCTGCTTGCGCGCCGCCTTGTAATCCATGATGCCGCCGAACATCGGATTATTGGCGATGATGCCGGCCACCTTGCCGTTCATGCGCGCGAGCGCGGTGATGACCGCGCGCCCGAAGGTGGGCTGGATTTCGAACACCGAACCCTTGTCGACGACCATCTCGAGGAGTTTCTTCATGTTATACGCCTGGCGGTTCGAGCGCGGCACGATATCCGCGAGCGCGTCCTCGCAGCGATCGGCCGGGTCGTCACATCGCGTCTGCGGCGGCAGTTCCCATACATTGCCCGGCATGTAGGAAAGAAACCGCCGGATTTGCCGGAAGCAATCTTCCTCGTCCTCGGCGACGTTGTCGATGGTGCCGGCGGTGTCCACCGCAACCCTGGATCCGCCGAGCTCTTCCTTGGTGAGCTTCTGGCCGAAGGCGCGCTCGACCACGGGCGGGCCCGCGGCGAAGATTTGTCCCGCGCCCTTCACCATGATCGACCAATGCGCGAAAATGGCGCGCGCCGACGGTCCGCCCGCCGTGGTCCCCATGACAGCGCTCACCACCGGCACGATACCCATGAGATCGACGGAACGCTCGAAGCCGTCCTGACCGTAGCCCGGAACCACGGTGTAGCCCTTGCGCTTGGCGGTGTTGACCGTGCCGCCGGTGCCGTCGACCAGATTGACGAGCGGGATACGATATTCGTAAGCAAGGTCCTCCACGAAGCCGCCCTGGCCGCCTTTGCGGCGGTCGCTGCCGAAACCGGTGCCGGCACGAATGGTGTAGTCCTCGCCGCCGATTGCCACCGGCCGGCCGTCGATCCTGCCCAGACCCATGACATAAGGGGCCGGCTCGAATTCGACGAGGTTGCCCGTCTTATCGTATGTGCCGCGGCCGGCGAGTTTGCCGACTTCGCGAAACGAGCCCGGATCGAGCACGCGGTCGATGCGCTCGCGCACCGTCAACTTGCCCGCGGCATGATGCCTGGCAACGGCTTCCAGCCCGCCGCAGGCTTCGGCGAGCTTGCGCCGGTGGTGGATGTCCTCGATTTCAACTCGCCAGCTCATAACCATGAACCGCCGATTGACGCCGATGAACGCCAAACAAACAGAAGGAAATTTCTCGCATGCGGTTCCAAATCTATCCGCGTCTATCCGCGTTTATCTGCGGTTTCTCTTCAGCCCTCGAGCACTGCCACCACCTGACCCTCGGCCACGGGATCTTTCTGCTTCACGAGAATCTCCTTCACCGTGCCGCCGTCCTCCGTGATCACCGGGATCTCCATCTTCATCGATTCAATCACGATCAGCGTGTCTCCCGATTCCACCTTGTCCCCGGGCTTCGCCGTCACCTGCCAGACCGTGCCGGTAATCTCGGACTTCACTTCGATTCTTGCCATCTTCTGATCTCCTCAATGGTGAACGCCGCCTTGAGACTGCAGACGCGGTCATGCGGGGAAACCTCGGGGCCGATCCGGGGCGGACGCCCCGCGCGGCGAAACCGTGCACGGAGCGCCCAGCAAGCGCCATCCTAGGCGTCCGACGAATTGTTGTCAAGAATATTGTTGACAATCTTACAAAACGCCATTAAGGTTGCAGCATGGTCAAGGCCCGCGTCGAATCCGGTCCGCCCGGTGGCGCCCCCAGCGAATGGGGCGCGCCGCTCACGCATTCGCTTGCCGAGCAGATTGCGGCGCGACTCTCGGAGCGCATCGTCTCGGGCGCATACGCGCCCGGGCAACGGATCATGGAACAGGCCGTCGCCGCCGAATTCGCGGTAAGCCGCGGCCCGGTGCGCGAAGCGCTGCGGCTGCTGGAGAAGGATGGACTGGTGACGATCCTGCCGCGGCGCGGCGCGCAAGTCACCAACCTGAGTATCGCAGAGGTCGAAGAAATCTTCGACATCCGCGCGTCACTCAACGGGCTCCGCGACCGGGAGATCGCCGAAGACCCCGAGCGGATGCGCATCCTTCCGGCGCTTGAAGCGGAAGTTGCCAGGCTCTCGCGGTTCGCGCGCCAGCCCGAGTTCGGCGCGGAATACGTCGAAACGGTCTTCGGGCTGAACCGGCTGCTCACCCAGGCTTCGCGCAACAAGCGCCTGCGCTCCATCCTCGATTCACTGGCGTTGCAGACGCGGCGCTATTCCCAGCTCGGGCTCTCGACGCCGCAGCGCCGCCGCCAGTCGGCGCAGAACTGGCAGCGCCTGGTGAAGGCGATCCGCGACGGGGACGGTCGCGAAGCCGAACGCATCGCTCGTGAGCGCGTGCTCGAATCGCGCGATGCCGCAATCCGGATTCTGCAGGACCAGTTCGGCGCGCGTGCGGCCGCACCGGCCAAGAAGACGCGCCGCGCCGCGTAGAGCGGGCGGATCGCGCGGCGTGTTCCGCGCGCGGTTGTAAGCGCTGCGCCCAGCGCTTAACATAGTCGCCTTTCGCTTCCGGCGCCTCACCCAGGACATCTCCCATGACAGACCTTCCCGCTCTCAAGGATGCCGCGCTCACTATCGAAGGCCGCATCGCGGTGCTCACTTTCAAGCGCGACGACGTACGCAACGCGCTCACCAGCACCGATCTCGTCAACGAGATTCCCAATACGCTCGCCTGGGCAAACGCCAATCCCGAAATCTCGGTGCTGATCATGACCGGCGAGGGCAGCGCGTTCTCCGCGGGCGGCAACATCAAGACCATGGGCGAGCGCGCCAAGGCGCCGCCGTTCGTGCTGCAGCAGAACTACAAGCGCGGCATCCAGCGCATTCCAATCGCGCTGGAGGAAGCGGAGATCCCGGTGATCGCCGCGGTCAACGGTCCCGCTATCGGCGCCGGGTTCGACATGGCCAACATGTGCGATATCCGCATTGGCTCGACCAACGCCCAGTTCGGCGAAACCTTCATCAATCTCGGCATCGTCCCGGGTGACGGCGGCGCCTGGTTCCTGCAGCGCCTGCTCGGTTACCAGCGCGCGGCGGACCTCGTATTCAGCGGCCGCATCGTCAAGGCCGAGGAAGCGAAAGAGATCGGAATCCTGCTCGAAGTCACCCGGCCTGAGCAGCTTGTGCCGCGCGCCATGGAAATCGCCGGCAAGATCGCCGCCAAGCCGCCGCTTGCGGTGCGCTATAACAAGCGACTGATGAAGCTGGCGCAACGCCAGAACCTCGAGGAGCACCTGGAAGTATGTTCCGCATTCCAGGCGATTTGCCACAAGACTGAGGATCACGCCGAGGCGCTCGCCGCGTTTTTCGAAAAACGATCGGGCAGATTCACGGGCAAATAGTCCGGAGCGAATATGATATTCAGACTGCTTGCCTGTCTCTCTCTGTGCTTGGCGACCGCATTGCCCGTCGGCGCGCAGGAAAAGTCGGAACCAAAACAGCTTCTGCCGATCGACGAGGCGGCGAAGGACCCGTCCTGGGTGAGCTTCAGGAACCGGTTGCTCACCGCGATCGAGAAGCGTGACAGGAAATTCGTGCTCTCCATCCTCGACCGCAACATTCGCAATAGCCAGGATGCCCCACGCGGCATCGCCGCGTTCCGCAAACACTGGGATTTCGACGGGGAAGACAGCGCGGCGTGGCGCGAGCTGCCGGCGGCGTTGTTCCTGGGTAGCGCGTGGCTCAAACCGGAAAAAGGGCCGCGCCAGCTTTGCGCGCCGTACGTCGCGGTGAAGTGGCCCGAGGATATCGACCCGTTCGACCACGGCGCGATCGTCACAAGGGAAGCGCTGATCAAGGCCGCGCCCGCGTCCGCATCCGCCACGCTCGCCACGCTGTCGTACGACATCGTGCCGGTCGCCGACTGGGAGGTGGCCGATCAAGCGCCGGAATCGAGGCAGAAGTGGGTGAAGATCAAGCTCAAGGGAAGCGACGGCTTTATTCCCGAGGAACAGATTCGCAGCCCGGTCGAGCACCGCGCCTGCTTCGTGAAGACCGAAAGCGGCTGGCGCATGACGGCGTTCGTCGTCGGGCTGGAAAAATAGCCCGATGACCACCCCCACAAGGTACAGGCTCGACCTGCAGGGCCACCGCGGCGCACGCGGGTTACTGCCCGAAAACACGCTGCCGGCCTTCGCGCATGCGCTTTCGCTCGGTGTCGACACCCTCGAACTCGACTGCGCCATCACCAAGGACGGCGTCGTGGTGGTAAGCCACGACCCGATGCTCAATCCCGACATCACGCGCGGCCCCGATGGCAAATGGCTGGAACAGGAAGGCCCGCCGATTTGGCATCTCACTTTCGGGGCGCTCAAGCGTTACGACGTCGGGCGCATCAAGCCCGGCTCGGCTTACGGCAAGCGTTTCCCGCGGCAGCAGTCGGTCGACGGCACGCGCATCCCGCGGCTTGCTGACGTGTTCGCGCTTGCGCGCAAAGCCGGCAACGCTGCCGTGCGCTTCAACATCGAAACCAAGGTTTCCCCGCTTGCGCCGGAACAGACGAGCTCCCCGGAACAGTTCGCGCGCGCGCTGATCGCGGCGATCCGCGCCGAAAGGATGGCGGGGCGCGTAACGATTCAGTCCTTCGACGGGCGGACTCTGCAGATCGTGCAAAGGGAGGCGCCGGAGATTCCGACGGTCTATCTCACGGCGCGACAGAACTTCATGGACAACATCCAGGCTGACAAGCCTGAATCGCCTTGGACCGCGAGCTTTCACGTGAGCCAATTCGGCGGCTCGATACCGCGCATGATCAAGGCGGCGGGCGGCGCGGTGTGGTCACCTTATTACGGCGAAGCGACGCGCGAGAACGTCAAGGAAGCGCAAGACCTCGGTCTCAAGGTCGTGGTGTGGACCGTCAACAGCGCGACCGACATGCAGCGCATGATCGAACTCGGCGTCGACGGTATCATCTCCGACTATCCCGACCTGCTGCGCGAGGTTGCGGCACAAGGCGGCCTGTCGCTGCCCATACCGACGCCGGTTGCGCCGTAAAAAGGCGCCGCTGAACCTCGCAAGGGTGTCGTGCGATCCAGAACACGGTCGCTGCGGACAATGCCGGCCCCTCAAACGCACGCCGGGCCGCAATTTCGTTCTCCGAACCTCCGGAGCGGCGCTTCTTGACCAGTAAAACCAGGGAAAATTGATGTAAATCAATTATCGATGGCGCCAGCAGCGTAGCAGCCTAGAATGGGGCCAAAATTCCGGTCCGGGTGGGTGTAACAGTCCACACCGAAGGCCGAAAGCCAAGGAGGAGGCCCATGCCCTCGCTTACCGATCTGCTTCTACGCACGGTCGACGGGATTTTTGCGGTCGATCCGCGCCAGCGCATCGTTTTCTGGAACACGGGCTGCGAACTGTTGTTCGGCGTCCCCTCCCGACAGGCAATTGGTCAGCCCTGTAGTTCGGTAGTGCGGGGCAAGAATTCCGCCCAACAGCCATTCTGCGGCGGTGTGTGTTGTATCGCGAATTTTGCCGAGGGGGCCAACATTCCGACTGCTTTTCCGCTTCGGGCATATAACGCCCGCGGCCAGGAAATGCGCTTGAACGTCAGCCTGCTGCTGGTGCCATCAGTCCGCAAGGACCAGCGGCTTTGCCTGCACCTGCTGCGCCATGGGGAGGCGATAGACTCGGCGCTGGCGTTGCAGACCGAGGTGCGGCCGGCGCGGCCTAATCACGCTCGCAAGGATGTTCATCACCCGGCCCCCGTCAACACCTGCGGACTGACCGCGCAGGAACAGGACATTCTCAAATTGCTGGCGGAGGGTCTCGCGGTGCGGTCCATATCCCGGTTGAAGAATATCAGCGAGGTCACGGTACGTAACCACGTGCAGCATATCGAGGCGAAGCTCGCGGTTCACAGCCAGGCGGAAGCCGTCGCCTACGCTTACCGGCACGAACTTGTCTAGCCGATTTCGACCTGTGCGGAAGGAGGGGAGCATGACAGTAAAAAAGATCGCCGTGCTGGTGCGTGACCGTCAGAGCGAAGCGCTGCGCATGGCGCTGGGGCTGACGCTGGTGGATGACTTGGTCGATGTTTACGTGCTCGACCGCAAGCTCGAGGAGGAAAAGGAAGATCTCATGAACCTGGAGCTGATGAAGGACATGGGAATGAATATCTACTCGAACCGCCCGGACAACTCGAGCGCGGAGTATCGCGCCACCGAGGAGATTGCGCAGCGGCTGCTCGAGTACGATCACATTCTCCCGTACTGAACAACCAAATTCGACACGCTGCGAACGCAATCCGCCCGTAGCGTGAATGATGTAAATACATCATTCTCATCCCCGGCCGGCCCCTCTATATTGCCCGGAAGCAACCGAGGCGGGAGCGGGCGCGTGGCAAAACTGGGAATCCTGGTAACTACCGACCGGCACCTGACGCATATCCAGGGGCTCACGCGGGCGGCATTGGCGCGGGGTCATGAGGTCATCGTTTTTGTCATGGACGGGGGCACGCGGTTGCTGCAAGACGCCGGCTTGACCGGCTTGGCCGGCCTCCCGGGCGTGACCTTGAGCCTATGCGAACACAGCGCTAAGCGGCATGGAATCGCGACCGAAGCGCTGTCGGCGGCGGTCGTCTGCGGCAGCCAGTTGAATAACGCCATGATGAATCACGAGGCCGACCGCGTCATCGTCATGTAGGCCGGTGCGGAGGGAGCGAGATGCGGGTTCTGCAAATACTGACTGACGGGCCGGGGACGGCGTCCGGCGACGTGCTCAAGCTGCAGACCACGGAACACGAGGTCGAGGTGATCGACTTCACGAACATGGACGTTTCCTACGAGGAGTTGGTCGACAAGATTTTCACCAGTGACAAAGTCATCTCTTGGTGACGGCGCCCGGGCATCCGGCGCGATACCCACGGCGGGGTCGCCGCACCATCGCCGGCACTGTAGTAACGGGCAGAGGAACGTGTAAGAGCATGGGACGAGCATGAGCGGCATTCGGACGCGGGATCTCGATTGCGGATCCCTGAGAAACGGGATGCCCGCGGCCTTTTTTCGTCCCGCCCGTACCAAAGCCGCACGGCACGCGGCAATCCTGCAACGCGTTCTTGTCGGCCTGGTCGCACTGTCAAGCTTGACGCTTCTCTTTGCGTTCCGCGGGCTCGATGACAACCGCTTCGTGAGCTGGCAATGGGTGTTCGCGCCCGCCGATCTGCCCGCGCTTCTGTCCGTCGCGGCAACCGGCGTGCTTCTCGCCTACTGGTTCTCGCGCGCGCCGTGGCCGGCGGACCGTGCCGCGCCTGCGTTGGGCGTTTTCGCTTTTCTTGCGGCCCTGCCCTTCTGGGGCGAGCCGGAGGTGATCGTGGATGCCGCACGCTACTTCGTGCAGGCGAAGCACCTTTCTCTTTTCGGCGTCGGCCATTTTCTGAACCAGTGGGGCCAACAAATCCCCGCCTGGACCGATTTGCCGTTGGTGCCTTTTCTCTACGGCCTTCTGTTCAGCCTGGCGGGGGAGACGCGGCTCGCGATCCAGGCGTTCAATTCGCTGCTCTTCGCGGGATCCGTAGTTCTGACGTACTTGGTGGGGAAGGCCCTGTGGGACCGGGCCACGGGCCTTTGCGGCGCGGTGCTTCTCCTCGGCATGCCGTACCTGTACACCCAGGTGCCCCTCATGCTGGTCGACGTGCCGGCAATGTTCTTTTTCACCTTGACGGCCTATGCCGCGATTACGACCGTGGCCCGGGGCGGTGTCCCGTGGCTCTTCGGGGCAGCCGTAGCGCTCGCCCTGGCAATGCTCGCCAAATATTCCGCTTGGATCGCGCTCGCCTTCTTCCCGGTGCTGGTCCTGGTCAGCGCCCGTCACGCGCGGCGCAAGGCGCTCGCCCGCGCCGGCGCAATCGTGCTGGGGGCGGCCGTGCTCTCCGGTGCGTTCCTGCTCGGGAAAGCGGGGGTTGTCGCGAGCCAGCTCGCGCTGTTCTGGAGCTACCAGGTGCCGGCACTGAGCCGCTGGCAGGAGGGCATCGCCTCGACCTTCTTCTTCCAGATCCATCCCTTCATCACACTTGCGGCGTTGGGCTCGGTTGCGCTGGCGATCATCCGAAAAGACTCGCGCTACGCCGGGGTCGGCGTGATCGTGCTGCTCGCGCTCATGCTCGGAGTGAGGCGCATCCGCTATCTCGTCATCGTAATGCCGATGCTGGCCCTGATGGCCGCCTACGGGTTGCGCGCCATCCGGGAAATCCCGACACGCCAGTTCATCGCGTCGTGCGCGGCGGTCTCGGCGCTGGCCGTGGCCGTGGCCGGTTACCTGCCGTTCCTGCGCACAACGAGCGCCATGAATCTCAAGCAGGCGGGCGAGGTGCTCGCCGCAATGGGCGGTGACACGGTCGAGGTCATCGTGCTGCCTGCAACGCGTTCCCGTGTCAATCCGGCGGTGGCGGTTCCGCTCCTGGATCTGTTCACGCACCAGCGTCTCGCCTATCGCCGCGACCTGAGCCCGGCGGTATCGCCGCAGCCTGGCGTGGAGGCGACCTCGCCGGTTCGCTTCACCTGGGAGGTCCCGGATGCGCCCTTCTTTCTGATAGCGCCAGAGCCGCACGCGCCGGTGGTACTGGTGATGAGCGCGGCGGATCAGCCCGTGCCGCAAGCGGTGGCAAATCGCCTCGCGGGTTATGCTGAGGCCCGGCAGCTTATGGTGACCGATCGGGTATTCCGCTTCCAGACCCTGGTGCGCATTTATCGACCAACGTGAGCGCGCATGTTCGAGAGGATCTACCATGAGTGAGACCAAGAGGGGGTTCTGGGCGTTCGCGATCGTGGGGATTCTGCTGCTCATCACAGGGGCAACTTACGCCTACCACGAGTACTACCTTTATCTCACGGTCTACCTGTGGTTCGGCTTCATCTACGGGATGTGCCTGCAATACGGCCGCTTCTGTTTCTCCTCGGCGTTCCGCGATCTGTTCGCCGTGGGCGTCCCGCGCATGGCCGTCGGCATCATGATCGCGATCGCACTCTTCGCCCTCGTGGGCGCGTTCGTAAGCGCCACGGGGATCAGCACCTTCCACTCCGCGCCCACCAGCGTGCACGCAGTGATCGCCGGGTTCATCTTCGGGGTGGGGATGTGTTTCTCGGGCGGTTGCGCCTCGGGCTCCATGTACAAGACCGGCGAGGGCAACATGAATGCGGCGCTGGTAGTGCTCTCCATCAGCGTCACCCAGGCCGTCTTCGTGGACATCGGAGGGTGGGCGAACAATCTCGTGCCGGAATCCTGGACGAAGTCGGCGGCGGCGAAGGGGCTGCCGGCCTCGATCACCGTAACCGACGGCTGGGTGGACCAGTATCTTGCCGGTTACGTGTGGGACCAGCCGGTGCTGAGCTTTGCCAAAATGCTGGGCTGGACCGACGATTCCGTCATTGGCGCCTTTCTCGGCAACTTCCTGGTCGGCGTGGTGCTGCCCGGCGCGCTGTTGCTGGTAGTTGTCTACTTCTTCTGGTCGCGTCGCGCTTTCATGAGGAAGCGGCTTACGGCGGGCCAGACGCGCCCCCGTTTTCGCGACGAGCTCGCCGGTTACTGGGCCATGATCATGGCCTCCAAGCGCACCGCCATCGCCGGACTCGCCCTCGGCATCGCGGCGGGGTTGCACATGTACGCGATCCAGGGCTTGCGCGTGAAATACGGTGTGCGCAACGCCGGCGCCTTGCTCGAACGCCTCGGTTTCGACTTCGGCCTTTCGGTGAACGGCACGGTGTTCGACCCTGGCTACTGGTATGTGACGACCCAGGAGGCGCAGTGGGTCGGCTGGGCGATGCACAAGCTCGGCTGGAACCAGATGGACAACATCTTCTTCGGCTTCAACAACGGCATCCCCAATCCGCTCATCAATCCCGCCGACTGGATGTCGATCGCGCTCTTCGGCGGCGCGGCGGTGATGGCGCTGCTGCACAACGAGTTCAAGTTCAAGAAGCCGACGCTCGAGACCGCCACTTGGGCGGTCATCGGTGGCGCGCTCATGGGCATCGGCTCACGGTTGGGCTTGGGCTGCAACGTTGGCGCCTTTTTCGTGCGCGTCTCTCAGGGCGATCCCTCGGGCTGGCTGTTCGGGCTCGGCATGGTCGGCGGCGCCTATATCGGCGTCAAGTTTTTCAACTGGTGGACCGAGCGCCGGATGGCACGGGAGTTTGCATTGAGCTGAATAACGGAGGAGATGCATCATGAAATTCGAGAAAAGCGGCGAGGGCCAGTACCTTTTGGACGTGAAGGGCTACGTCTGCCCCCATCCGCAGCTCTATACGAAGAAGGCGCTCGAACGGCTCAAGCCGGGCGAAGTGCTGGAAGTGCAGTTCGACAATCCGTCCTCGGGCGAGTCCATCGCCACGATGTGCGACAACACCGGCGATGAGGTTCTGGACCGCAAGCAAGAGGCCGGGCTGTTCGTCTGGCACGTTCGCAAGGCCTGACAGAGGAGCCGCGCCATGCGCAACAGTCTCTGGATCATCATCACCATCGTGAGCGCCCTCCTGGGATTTGTCATGGGCTACGCCACCGCTCCGATGATGGAGACCGGCATGCTCAGCGGCAAGGGCGGAAAGCCCGCGTCCAAGATCGAGAGCACCAAGGAACTGAAGCAGTACTACAAGGATCTGTTCAAGGAGAAGTGAGATGACCCCGCACGCCAAGGTCCGCCAGGACGAACAAACGGCTAACACGGGTTTGTGGGCCGCCATCGTGCTCATCGCGACCCTGTTCGGATTCGTCCTGGGCTACAGCGTGTCCACGCGCACGGGTGTCGAGCCGGGCTATTTCGACGCACCCGAGGCAGGCGGCTACGGCGTGGCGCCGACCGCCGCGCCGGGCATGACCGAGGAACTTCGGAAACATTACGAAGGGCTCATGAAATAGGGCCCGGACTTTCCGGCAGCCTCTCGCACGCGGATCGCCGGTGCCGGGTATGCCTCTTCGAGGAATCGACCGATGCGAAAAATTCTTCTTGCCGTAGACGCGTCCAAGGGCTCGGATGCGTGCGTAAAGGCGTGCGCCCGGATTTTCTCGGCCGCGCCGCCGGAATCGGTAATCCTGTTGCACGTGCAGCAGCTTGGGGGTGGGCCGACCTTGATGCACGACCGAATGGGCGACATCGTGAAGGCGGTCGTGAGCAAGGCCGAAGTGCCGGTGTTGCTGGCGCGCTAGCGCGGCGCTCCACGACACCTCGCTGCGGAATGAGCGGGCAGCCTGTGAATCCGGTGGACGGCGACGTCGTCATCTGTGGCGGCGGGCTCGCCGGACTCGGTGCGCCGCGCGCTGCTTTTCCCCGCACTGGGACGAACCCATGAGATGTGCGCTTATCATTCCGGCCTGGGCGCCGGAGGAAATCTTTTCTTCCCGCACCGCGCCCTCGCAGGTCAATTACTGGCAGCCCCTCGGGACGCTCTATGTCGCCGCCTGCCTGCTCCAGGCCGGCCATAACGTGAGGCTGTTCAACGGTGCCTTTCTCACCCACGAAGAAATTCTGCGCCAGGCGCGCGAATTCAAACCGGAAGTGGCGGGCATTTACGCGACGGCCTTCGGCTGGCCCGGAGCATTGAAAACCGCGGCCGATCTCAAGCGCATGGATCGAAGCATGTTTGTATGCGCTGGCGGCCCGTACCCGGTCGCGGCACAGGAGCGCTGCCTGGCAAATGGCGCTGCTCACTTCGACGCGGTGGTCACCGGCGAAGGCGAGCACACCGTGGTCGAAATTCTGGACAGGCTCGCGGCTCGCCGAGGATTGGAAGGCGTTCTGGGCGTCGCATTCCGGCAGGGAGAGCGCATCATCAAGAATCCGCCCCGGCCGCTCATCGAGGACCTGGATGCGCTGCCCTTCCCGGCGCGCGCGTTGCTGGAAGGCGCGGAGCGCTGTCCGCCTCCACCCGCCACTTACCGGCGCACGCCCGTGGCTACCATGATTACCTCGCGCGGCTGCGACCGCCGTTGCCTGTTCTGCTTTCAGATCGACCGGGAGCGCAAAGCGGGACGCCGCGGTGTGCGCCTGCGCAGCGTCGCGAACGTGCTGCTGGAAATCGAGTCCTGCCTCAAGCAGGGCTACCGCGAAATCAAGTTCCTGGACGATTCCTTCGCGGCCGATTACGACCGCGCCATGCAAATCTGTCAGGCGATCCGGGCGCGACGGCTCGATTTCACCTGGTTTGCCTCGGCCTGTGTCAACCAGGTAGACAAGCCCTTGCTTCAGGCCATGAAGGACGCCGGCTGCTGGGCAATTCTCATGGGCGCCGAGAGCGGCGTGCAAAAGAACCTCAACACGCTGCGCAAGGCCTGCACCCTCGATCAGATCCGGCAGGCGGTGCGCGCAGCCAAAGAGGTGGGGCTGCAGGTAAGCACGCCCTTCCTCTTTGGCATTCCCGGCGAAACTTTCGCCGACGGCTTGAAGACCATCGAGTTCGCCATCGAACTCGATCCCGATCTTACGAACTTCCATTGCCTGACGCCTTTTCCCGGGACCGATCTTCACGACCGGTGCGAGAAATACGGCCGTCGGTCTTCGGAGCTCGCAGACTACACTTACCAGGGCGCGGCCTTCGCGCCCTATACCATGACGCGCGAAGAGATCCAGCAGTTGCGTCAGCTCGCGTTCAGGCGCTTCTATTCCCGGCCCGCCTTCCTGCTGCGCAGGCTGCTGCAAGTTCGCAGCCTGCGCGAAGTCCGGATTGCGGCGCGCGGCCTGAAGAGCCTGTTCTGGCTGTGGGCTGCCAGGAATCTTTTCTATCGCGGCAAGAAGGAGGAAGCGGTCTCGCGCCCCGGCTGAGCGGGGGCAAGCCGCAGGTACTCGCGCGCCAACGCCGGGTATAGCCTCGGATTGAAGAGTATGTTGGTGATGAAGTAGCACTCATGAGTGCAATAACAGCGTCCCTGGTGGATGGAATCAAGGATGTGCCGCGCGCGGGTGCTGCCCAGCACCCGGCGCACGTCGTGGCCGTGCTCGCGCAGGTTTCCCAGGCTGTGCGGCAGCATCTCGCACGCGAAGAGTTCCCCACTCTCCGTCAGAACCAAATTCAGCCGGCCGGCATAGCAGGGGGTCTGGCGCCTCTGTTCGACGAGGGTGCGGTAAATCATGCGCCGCTGGAGGATGTCCTGCGCCGCCTTGAGCCGCCCGCCATTGAAGCGATAGATCGTGGCCGTGCGCGCTGTAAGCGCCTCTTCGAGACTTGCGGCAGCCTGACGGTACTTGTCCGGATCGACGTCCTTGCAGCGCGGATCGGGCGGGTTGCCGCGCACGAGGGAAATGGTGTGCGTGCGTAGATTCGGCAGCCCGCGCACGAAGCCGACGAGCGCGTCCATTTGGTCCTGGTTATCGCGGAACAGGACCGTGTTGATTCCGAGCTCGAAGTTCGGGTAGCGCTCCGGGAGTTTTGACAGCAGGCGATAGGTTCGCATCGCTTTCTCAAAGCCGCCGGGTGTGGCGCGAAGCCGGTCGTGCTCGCCGCCAATGCCGTCGAGCGAAACCTTGACGACCACGGTACTGTTGCGGCAATGACTCAGGATCTGTTCGGTTCTTTCTGCGATCAGCTCAGGGAGCAGGCCGTTGGTGGAGTAAAGCATGATCGCAGGGCGGTTCGCGGCATAGAACGCGCGGCTCACCTCCACCAGGTCCTTCCGCAGATAAGGCTCCCCGCCGGAGAAGGCGAGCCACAGAAGCCGGCCCAGTGATGATGCGGTCCGCCGGACCTCTTCCAGTGAGAATTCCTCAGACTTGGCCTCCGCGCGGTCCGCGCCGTTCAGGTAAAAGCAGAAAGGACAGCGGGCATTGCAGCGGCGTGTCACGAAAAAAGTGAACTGGATCGGCCGCCGCTTCCAGATGACCGAAGGCAGATGACGAAACGGCGAGTACCTCATCGGGGATTCCCCGAGCGAAAAGCCCTGGCGAGAAAGAGCGCGGCGCCGCCGATGGCGCCGGTGCCCACGGCCAGCGGATAAACGAAAAGGTAGTACAACGTCGCGGCCGCGGCGAACAACCGGCCTCCGGCTGCGCGAAATCCCCGCAGCAGCCCGCGGTTGACGTGCAAATCGCCGGCGACCAGAGCGAATGTGAGCCCGAGCCAGGCTGGCGCAGCCGTCAGGAAGTAAGCGCCGAGACACAGTGTCCCGATAAAGTACGCCGCTACGCTAGCCTTGAGCTCGTGAGAGGCCGTCCCGGAGTCGGCGAATAGGTCTCTGTTGCGCAGCGAATACAGGGCCCAGTACATCGCCTTGACGCAGGCGTTGCGCAGGGAGCGAAGCAAGGTGAAGTTGAAAATGTGCCGCACCTGGATGGCGGGATCCATCACGAGCCGGCATCCGGCGCGGCGCAGGCGGTGGCTGAATTCCACATCCTCGAGAATCGGCAGGAAGCCTTCGGCAAAGCCGCCGTGCCGGCGAAAAGTCTCGGCGTAGATCGCCAGCGCATGGGTCGCGACGTAGTCGGGATCGGCGGCCCGCTTGGTTTCGGAGTAGTGGATGAACGCCGACTGGAACCGGCTGAAAAAGGAGTCGTCGCAGGGCAGAGGGGTGTAGGTGCCGCCCGCGACCGTCCGCGGGTCGTATGCCGAGAGCGCTTGCCAGGCCAGGGCCAGCGTATCCTCGCGCAGCAGGCAGTCGGCGTCGGTAAAAAACAGCATTTCGCCGCGGCTGTGCGCCGCCCCCGCATTCCTTGCTCCGGCGGCGCCGTGATGGCGGGCGAGCCGGATCAGCCGGCAGGGAAACCGGCGGATGATTTCGGCGGAGTTATCGCTGGACGCATCGTCAACCACGACCACCTCGAAGCTTTTTTCGAAGCGCGAGGTAAAGGCGGCCTCCAGGCACCGGGCGATAGTCGCCGCGCCGTTGCGGTTCGGAATGATGATCGAGATAAACAAGATTGAGTCGTAAGGATCGGCCCGCCTTTACCAACATATTCATCGCGTTCACCCCACAGCAAAATGATGCATATGCATCATTTTCCTGGACGTGGGCCAAGTGTCTAATTCTTCGACAGGTATCGAGGTTTATCCCTTGGAATCGCTCCGACGAGAACGCCCTGGGGCTGCTCGATGCGCGGTTGAGTTGTGGGCGAGTAAAGCGTGTCAACAAGGAGGAGCAAACCATGGACAGTAAACTGATCTATCGATGCGGCGTTACGGGGCTGCTGGCACTGGCGTTCGTCGTGTGGGCTCCGGTGGCCGCCGCGAAGTGGGCGAATCCGCAACTTCTGGTTACGGCTGAAGAACTGCAGAAAAACATTGAAAAACGCGATTGGGTGGTCGTCGACTGCCGTAGGCTCCAGACCTATCTCAAGGGCCATATCCCGGGCGCGATCAGCCTAGGCAAGCCGTGCGGCGAGGCCTTGCGAGATCCTACCTCGCGGATCTTCAAGGACGTAAAAAAGTACGAAAGCCTGTTCGGCAAGGCGGGTATCGCGAATAACACCCATGTCGTCGTGTACTCGTACGACGACGACTTGAGAGACGCGACAGTCGCCTTCTGGGTAATGGAATACCTAGGCCATGACGGCAAGGTGCATCTGCTGAACGGCGGGCTGGACGCCTGGCGCAAGGCGGGCGGCCGGCTCGGTGATAAACCGACGATAAAGGAGCCGACGACGTTCACGGCGAAGGTGGTGAAGAGCCGCTACGCCACGACCGACGAGATCCTGAAGATTGCCAACGGACAGGTGAAGGGCGTGCAGCTCGTGGACTCCCGCACCGGGAAGGAGCACAAAGGCGAGGACATCCGCGCGCTGCGCGGCGGCCACGTGCCGAACACCAGTCTGAACGTTTCGCACCTGGAAACCCTGCTCAAGGTCAAGGACCCCAAGACCGACAAGGAGACGTACATCGGCTACCTCGATCCGGACTTGGCGGAGAAGGCTTTCGGTAAGCTCGACAAGAACATCCGCACCATCGGCTACTGCCAGACTGGCACTCGCTCGACCATGACCTACTTGCAGTTCCGGCTCATGGGGTTCAAGGATCCGGCCAACTGGGACGACTCCTGGCAGGTCTATGGATCGACCATGGGCTATCCGGTGGCCGACGAACAGTGGTACGACTTCGCCAAGGTCAACTCGGACCTGAGCAGCCTCCAGAACAAAGTCAAAGCACTCGAGGCCGCCGTAAAACCGGCCGGCAAGTAATCGCGGGGCGCCAGCCTGCAAGCAGCAGTGTGCCGGACAGCATGCTTTGTATGCCGTCCGGCTTTTTTTGCACGCCGTGGAAAATACAGGACGCTGAGGATAACGAAAAAGACCGTCCTTCTGCGGCGTCGGGTTTTATGGCTGCGGAGCGGTCACCTTGTACACGACATCGTGCTCGCGCGCATGCTCCGTCACTTTCAGGCCGATTTCCTGTCCCACGCTGACTTCCGGCACGGGCTGGTGCTCGACCTGCAAGGACTCGACCCGCTGGCGGAAGTCGCTCGTGTGGCCGGTGATATGGATTGTGTCCCCCACGCGCAGGCTGCCCGACTCCATTCGCACGATCGCGACAGAAATCTGGCTGAAGTAGTGGGTCACAACCCCGACGCGTTCCTCACCTGCCAGGGGAGCCGGTGCCGCAGGAGGGGCGGCCGGTGCGGCCGGCCGCGGGGTTGGGCTCACCGGTCGCGCCTTCTGGGCTGGCGCCGGTCGGGGCGCTGGTTTCTTGATCGGTGCGGCGCGCCGGGCGGCCGGCTTTTTCTTCGGCGCCACGCGCCGGGCCGTCGTTTTCTTCGCCGTGGCCTTTTTCTTGGCCGGTGCGGCTTTTTTCCGCATTGCCGGTTTTCTTGCCGGCGCCTTCTTCCGTTGTGCCTTGGATTTCGCTTTCCTTCTGGCAGCCATGTGTGCCCTCCATCCGGTGTCCTGGGTAGATATCGACAACCACCTGTTAATCCTAGTCCACGGAGCGGGACATATCAAACGGAACCATTTTTGTGCCCCGGGCTTTGGGCGCAGGAGGCTCCCTCTGGGCGCCGGGATAGGCCCTCTTACAACGGAACCAGCAGATCGCCTTTTCCGATCTCCCCGCCGGCAACAACCTCCGCGTAAACGCCCATGTACGTGTGGCCGAATTCTTCCTGGAGAATGGCGGGAATGTTCAGGTCGCGCGCGGCTGTCTCGGGATTCACCGTGGTCGCAGCGCAGCGGGTGATGGGCGACACCACCCGTAGGCGCGCATGTCCCACCGTGATGCGGAAGCCGACCCAGCCGAGCTCGGCCCAGGCGGGCGCTCCCATATGGTAGAGATTCGCGCGAAAGCGGATTGGATCAACCGGGACCCCCGCGATCTTCTCCAGTTCGCCGATGCTCGCCAAGTTGACGAGCGACACGTACTTGTATGTCGTCGAATTGGGTTTTTGCTTCGCATCTGAAAACGTGTGGCCGGGTGCCTCCACGATTCTGGGCGGGCCGCCCGGGGAATCCGCCAGGAACTCGGCGAAGAACGCGTTGATCTGGTCGCGCCCCGCAACATCGGTGAGGCTGGCGCGAAGAAGCATCCGGCCATCGCGCTCGACCGTGAAGAGGCCGCTTTGTTCGTCAAAGCGTGTTCGAAGCTGCGCGAGCTTCTCATCGCGCATCAGCATGAAAAAATTCGTTTTTGGCAGCCATTCAGGGCGCTGCGGATCAAAGGATGCTGTGGCCCGCACGATGGCAAAGCGCCGGTCATGCGGCAGGCATTCGCCAGGAGTGAGGGTAACCCGCTCCAAAGGCTGGGCGCTCAGCCCCTTCACGGGGTAGCGGTAGATGTGTGCGACGCTGATCGGCATGGGCGGGAAGCTATGTTCTTTTTCAACGCCTCCGCTCAACGACGCTCGCTTGCGGCCGATGGCGGCGCGTCCGCTTCACCGCTCGTTGAGGTCGCAGCCGCCGCATTTCGCCTGCTGTCATCGCTCCAGAAGCGCTCCATCGCGATGTAGGCGTATGAGGCCGACCATCCGATCAACAGCAGGCCGTTGAGTGCTTCCGCGCCGGCAAGCAATCGTAACTCTCCCCCAGGAACAACGTCCCCGTAGCCGAGAGACGTATACGTCTCCGCCGAGAAGTACAGGGAAACACTCAGGGAGAAGCGGCTGGACTCGCCCAGCGTACCCAAACCCACGTAGCGGATAAGCACGTAGATCGCAAGAGCGTACAGGATGATCTCGGCAGCGTAAGCTAAGAACGTCCCGAAGATGACAACAATAAGTTTAGCCCGTGCGGGAACGCCGATGGCCGGGAGGCCTACCGTCAGCGCGCGCAGCACTTCGTAGTGAATGGCCGTGGTGAGCACGAGCAGCAGAACGCAGAAAGCGCCAACTATTGCCATCGTTTCATCTCCAATCGTTTGCCGGTCCTGGGGCCCAACGAGGCTGTAGAAAAAGTCCCCAACGGGTCAAGTCATACAGTTTTAGGGGGTAGCTTGACCCCTCCGAGACATGCGATCGTTCAATACAGCGCGTTCTCAGCGGTCTCATTTCGTCAAATTCATCCAAGAATTCCCGGTGAGGGTTTTTCTACAGCCTCAACGTTCGCGTTGACGGCGCGCGCCGTTCTTGCCCCGCGCCGTCGAACGCGCGGTTAGATGCCGATCAGACGTCAAAAAGACCATCTGGCTTTCGCCACGTCTTTCGCACTTTGCCGACGAGTCGGCGGAGGAACTCCGGTGCGGTGTCTCGGGCGAGCAAGACGATGCCATATGGTGGAAACAGCACAGCAACTGATCGCCATCCCTGCGCGTCAAGCCGACGCAGATCCTGAGCCGTAGATTTCCGCGTGAGAAAACGGGTTCCGGTCAGATCCGCATAGACGAGTGCGTCCGTCGTGGAGCAGCCTCGCGGACCGTATTTCTTGCTCTTTCCGTCGAGCGCGGCAGTGACGGCGTCTACTAACTCGGAACGTTTCATTGGTCTTGGGTAGACGATTCGCTCTTTTGTTCCCGCAATGGAACGAGCTTTGTTCCAACGTGCGTCTCTCTGCTTCCACTGGTCTCCGCGACGGCGCCCGTCCTCGATAAGGTCTCGAACTTGGAAACGGGCTTCGCGAAAGCAAACATCTTCTGGTTCTTGACATGGCGCCTTGATTTCATCGTCCGCGAACCGGACGCCCACACTCCTGAGAAACGCACGGCAGACGGCCCGTTCCCGCTCGGGCTTGAGCGGGTTACTCAGATACCGAATCGTTTCCGAAGCATGCCGTCGCAACTTGCTAAGGTACGTCTGTTCAGATGCTCGCGTCACTGCGTGATCCCCTCAGCATCTAACGTACCCGAGCTCACCGGCGCGCTCTAAGTGATGTCACGCGAGATCGCAACGCGGTATTACTGCGAGACAGTGTAGCGAAGTCCCCAACCAGCGCGACCGGTGCGGCGAGCAGTTAGTCTCGAGAGGGGCCACTTCACCGCATACGCAACTGGACTTGTCACAGCAGCGTGGTTTCATTACGTTGAAATGCAGGTCCGAAGTTGACCGGCTCCTGACGCGGGTCGACAAAATGCTGTATGCGCTATACCGATCAAAACAGGATGGCGTTCCAACGAGATAGCGGTCTGATGTTCCCCTCTCACGACCTGCCGCTCTCCCGAACTCACGTAGCTACGCACCTGAGCGCCGGATGAATTCGAGCGCCGCCTGCGCGCAGCGCTGTGGAGCTGTGGCGGCGACATGATAGGAATTTCCGGGCAGCGCGAAATATCCGGATCGCGGAATCTTCCTCTGCCACTCCCGCACCGTCGAGACCGGATAGAGCGGATTGTCTTCGGTGGTGATGACGAGCGTCGGGCACTTGATGTCGGGTCAGTCGGGCGTCACGTCCACGCTTGGAACGGCGGAAATGAAGCCGAGTTGCGTCGAAAGCGGCGTGCGCCCCATGAGCTTGATCCACCACTCGACGCCTGCCGTCGGAAACTCGGGGCCGAGACGTCCTGACATGGTCGACCGCGCCCAGCTCTCCACCCCGTTGTTCTCGATGTAGTCCGCCCACGAGAGATAGCGTGCGGCCGAGTCTTGTCCCCTGATCGGGGGCCCGAGCACGGTCAACGTCGTCACGCGCGCGGGGTAGCGTGCAGCAAAATGCAGCGCCATCGTGCCGCCCACCTTCGCGCCGACGAGATGAAAGCTGTCGATTCCCAGCCCATCCATCAGCGCGATGTAGTCGTCGACGACGCGGTCGAGCGACCACGCGTAGTCCCGCGGCATAGGCGTCGAACGCCCGAATCCGCGCATGTCGGGGCGCACCACGCGAAGCTGGCGCGCGAGATGCGGCACCCAGCCATACCAGACGGCGCCGCTCTCGGCGTTGCCGTGGAGCAGCCAGCCCAGCATTCTCATTGCGACTTCAACCCTCCTCGCAGATTCCATCAACGCCCGAAGAGTCGTGAGGTCAAGTTTTTCGTTTTTTTACTTGTCCAGGCGATACTTTGCTAGCTTCTTTGCGTCGAGGTTGAAACCGATGCCGGGACCTTCCGGCAGGATTAGATCGCCGTTCTTGATCGCGAGGTCCTGATCCGCGACATGGTCCTTGGCATCGAGGAAACTGCTGATCTCATGTGCGTGCACCGCCTGGTAGGTGCAGGCAAAATGGCCGGCCGCTGCGGTGCCGATCTGCATGTCCGCCTGCGTGCCGTTGTGCACCGGCGTGTAGTGCGCCCTGGCGAGCGCGAGGATCTGCCGCGACTGTGTATAGCCGGTGCGCGCGCATTTGATTACGACGGCGCGGATACCGCCGAGCTTGAGTTCGTGCAGCACGTCGTCGGGGGTCATGCACGAGTCGTCGCCCGAAATCGGCACGCGCATGCGTTCGGCGGCAAAGCGTTTGCCCGCGCCGTCGCGTGCCGGGATCGGCTCCTCGATGAGAGCGATATTCAATTCCTCGAAGTATGGTGCAGCTTCCAGCAAATCCTGCACGCTGTAGCCCTGGTTGCAGTCGATCGTGATCTCGATTTCGTCGCCCGTGTGCTTGCGCAGCGCCCGCAATATTTCGATGTCCTTGTCGCGGTCGATGCCGCACTTTACCTTGAGCGCGCGAAAGCCGTGGTTCTTTATCATGTGCTCGGCATCGGCCAGCATCTCTTTCTTCGATCCCAGGCGCAGCCGCCAGTTGACGGGCAGCGGCTTCAGCGTACCGCCCAGAAGCTGAGCGCAGGAGACGCCCAGCGCCTTGGCTTGGGCGTCGTAAAGCGCCATGTCAATCGCAGCCTTGGCGGTCGGGTTCCACGCGATGGCGTCAAACACCGACCATACGCGCGCAAGATCGAAGGCGTGAACCCCTTTCAGCGCGTTCGCGAAGTGGTCGGTGATGATGGCGATAAGTGACTTCTGCGTCTCCCCGTAAATCGTCGGCCGCGGCGGCGCGTCAGCAATGCCCTGCGTGCCATCGGACAGCGTCACCACCACGATCACGTTGTCGATGGTGCTGATCTCGCCGCGCGCCCACTTGATCGGCCGCAGCATCGGTATGGCGACCGGGATCGCCTCGATCCTGCGGATCGCAAGATCTCGGTACCGCACGTATGCCGCCAGTTGCTTGTTCACAATCGTCAATCCTCGATCCGCAATCCTCAATCCTCAATCCTTCGGGTCTAGAGTTGTATGCCGAGCTCGCGGATGAGCTTGCCCCATTTGGCGCTGCCGGCGCGGATCGATTCGGCGAGCTGTTCGGGCGTGCCGCCCGCAGGTTCCGCACCGTCTGCGGCAAGGCTGGCCTTGACATCGGGCAACGTCAGCACGCGGTTGATTTCCTTGTTTAGCTGGACGATCAGCGGGTGCGGCGTCTTGGCCGGCGCGAGCACCGCAAACCAACCTTCTGCTTCGTAGCCCGGCAAACCCGATTCGGCGACAGTCGGCAAATCGGGGAACAAGCCTGAGCGTTTGGCGCCCGAGACCGCGAGCGAGCGCAGCTTCCCGCTTTTCACCTGCGGGATGGCGGGCGGAAATGGCGCAAACATGACCTCGACATGCCCGCCGACAAGATCGGTGACCGCCGGCGCCGCACCTTTGTACGGCACGTGGGTCACACCGATCTTAGCGGTGGTGTTGAACAACTCACCAAACAGGTGATTCCAGGTGCCGCTGCCCGATGAGGCGTAGTTGAGTTTGCCGCGGCTCGATCGCGCGAGCGCGATCAATTCCTTCACGCTCTTCGCGGGCAAAGAGGGATGAACCACCAGCAGACCCGGCGGCGTGGACACGAGAGTTACGGGCGCAAGGTCGCGCTGGGGATCGTAACCGAGCTTCTTGTAGAGGCTGTTGGCGACCAGCACGCCGCCAAAGGTGCCCATCACGATCGTGTAACCGTCGGGCGGTGACTTGGTGGCGACCTCGACGCCGAGCGTGCCGCCGGCGCCGGGCCTATTGTCGATTACCACCTGCTGGCCCCAGGCTTCGGTGAGCTTTTGCCCGATCAGCCGGCCCAATACGTCGGTGTTGCCGCCGGGTGTGAACGGGATGATGAAGCGAATCGGTTTCGCCGGATAGCCCTGCGCCGCAACCGCTGCGGGCAGCAGCGCAAGCAGCGCGCAAACGACCAAACGATACATCACCCTCATCTCTCGGCCCTCCGCCTTCATCCCTCAATAACTTGTTGGCCAGGTGCGCATCAGGTGCTCGCCGACGCCGTTGGTGAGCCGCATGCGGTGCACTTCGAGCATGCGAATGAGCCAATTGCGCGTATCGCGCGGATCGATCACGTCGTGCGCGGTGTAAATCGCTGCCATATCGTAAGCGGTGCTGCCTTTGCTCATCTTGGCCACGGCCTCTTGGTATTTCTCAGGCTCGTCGGGACTGACGCCGAAGACAACACGCGCCCCGAACTCGGGTTTCATGAAGCTCACCTCGGCCGTCACCCAACACGCGACTTCATCCGCATTGCCTCCCCCGCCCATATTGGACACCGCGAGCCCGTAGCTCTTGCGCATGACCACCGAAATCTTCGGCGTCGTGACGAGCGTCATGGCGTTGAACCAGTTCATCGCCTTGCCGGTCACGCCTTTGTGTTCGCCCTCCATGCCGATCAGAAAACCCGGTTGGTCGACCAGCATCACAATCGGAATGTTGAACGAATCGCACAACACGAAAAAGCTCTGCACTTTCTGGCACTCGTCGGCACCGATCGCGCCACCGCGGTGCAATGGATTGTTGGCGATCACACCGACCGATTTGCCGTCGAGACGTGCCAAGGCTGTGACGATCGCTTTCCCATACCGCGACTTCATCTCGAACATCGAGTCGCGATCGAAAACGCAACGGATCACCTTCTTCACATCGTAGACCTGGTTCGAAGATTCGGGGAGCAGCGTGAGAATCTTCCCCATGTCGGCACCCGACCCCTCGGCTACCGGGTACTCTGGCGGGGGCTCCATGTTGTGGCTCGGCAGATACGAGAGGAACTGCTTGATCGCGTCGATCGCCTGCTCATCGGTGTCGACGACCTGATCCACCAGCCCGCTCACTTCGGAATGCACGCGCCAGCCGCCCAGCTCTTCGGCATCGACTTGCCTGCCGATCGCCATGGAAATAAGCCGTGGACTCGAGACTGCCATGATACCGCCTTTACGCATGACACAGAAATCGGACATCGAGGCATACCACGCCGAGGAGCCGAAGCAGTACCCGAGCACCGCTGCGGCCCACGGTGAGTCGCGCATGCGCTGGTACTCGACCGGATCATCCTTGGAACCTATCGACGCGGCGCCCATCACGTCGGGCATGCGGGCGCCAGTCGATTCCCCGAGAAACACCATCGGAATGCCGCGCTTTCGCGCGACGGCCTTCATGTGCTTGAGCTTCTTGATGTTGATGCCCGCGCTCGATGCACCCTTTACCGTAAAATCATTGGATAAGACGGCTGTTTCCCGCCCGGCAACGCGGCCGAATCCCCCAACCTTGCCGTCGGCAGGCGTACTCTCCCTGTCCTCGGGACGGTTGGACACGGCATACCTGCCCGACTCCATAAACGAACCGGGATCGAATAGCCGCTCGATGCGCTCGCGCGCGTTCAGCAGGCCCTGCGCTTTGCGCTGCGCGAGCTTCTCCGGCCCCCCCATGGCAAGCACTTTCTGCTTGCGCGCTTCGAGCTCTTTCAGCAAATCTTCAATTGGCACGTTGTCCCTCCCCTCATGGTGAATGCGCCCCGTAGACTTCCCGACAAAAGTCTTGCTCTATCCATTGCGTGGTGATGCGACTATCCTCGAAATCCGGGTGCGCGAGTACCGCACGGTGGAAAGGCAGCGTTGACTGCACGCCTTCAGCTTTGAAGCTGTCGAGCGCCTTCGCCATTCGTGATATCGCCGCGCTTCGGTCCCGTCCGTGCACAATGACCTTCGCGAGCATGGAGTCGTAAAACGGCGGAACGACGTAGCCGCGATAACAATGAGTGTCCACGCGCATCCCGGCTTCCGACGGCGGCTCCCACTCGATAATCCTCCCGGGCGACGGCATGAAGTCCCGTTCAGGGATTTCGGCATTGATGCGACACTCGATGGCATGCCCATCGAATCGCACTTCATCCTGGGAAATCGAAAGAGGCGCCCCACCGGCAATTTGGATCTGCTCCGCTACCAAGTCGATGCCGGTCACCATCTCGGTAACCGGGTGCTCCACTTGGATGCGGGTGTTCATTTCGAGAAAATAAAACGCCATCGAATCCAGATCGAGTATGAACTCCACTGTTCCGGCGTTTACATAGCGCACATGCCTCGCCAGGCGCAGGGCTGCGTCGGCCATTCGTGCGCGAAGCACGGGATCGACGACCGGGGAAGGCGACTCCTCGATGAGCTTCTGGTGCCGCCGTTGTACCGAACAGTCTCTTTCACCGAGATGAACGATGCTGCCGTACTCGTCGCCTAAGACCTGAACTTCAACATGCCTGGCCCGCTCGATATAGTGCTCCATGTAGAGCGTCGGGTCATGGAATGCCGATCGAGCTTCCGCACTCGCGCTGGTAAAGGCGCCGTCGATCTCATTTGCTGACCGGACGATCCGCATGCCGCGACCCCCGCCTCCGGCGCTCGCCTTCAGCAGGAATGGGTAACGTATTTCTCCTGCGAACCGGCGCACCGTGTCGGGACTATCGACGTGGTCGGTTCCCGGCACGACTGGCACCTTCAGCGTCTTCGCGGTCTGTCGCGCCCTTAATTTGTCGCCCATCGCGGACATTGCGCTCGCGGGGGGCCCGACAAATAGCAATCCGTGCTCCACGCAAAGTGCCTCGAAATTCGCGTTCTCCGCAAGAAAACCGTAACCGGGATGAACAGCTTGACAGCCGGTCCCCTTCGCGGCCGTGACAATCGCATCCAATTTCAGGTAGCTCCTGGCAGCCGGCGCGGGTCCTATGCAAATCGCGCGGTCGGCCAGTTGGGCGGCCAGCGTATGGCGATCGGCTTCAGATACCCCCACGACTGCCTCGATACCGAGTTTCCGGCATGCTGCAACGATGCGAACCGCTATCTCACCTCGGTTCGCGATGAACAGCCGCGTAATGGGATGCTTCATTTTTTACCCGCGGCCTTGGCTGTCAGGAGGTTTCCTTTCGGATCAAAATCAAGGGCTGGCCGTACTCCACCAACGTTCCGTTCTCGACAAGGATTTGTTCCACCGTTCCGGCCATTCCCGCTTTCACTGAGTTGAATAGTTTCATCACCTCCACCAGGCACACCGTATCATCGGGCGAAACCTTGTCGCCTTGCTCGACAAACGGTTTTTCACCTGGAGATGGCATCCGATAAAACGTACCGAGCATCGGCGCAGTGACCGCCATGACACCTTCGGGTATTGCTTCTTCATGGCGTGGTTGTTGCGGGGCGGGCGAAGCCGACGCAGCCTCTTCATTGGCCGTCCTACGGGTTTGGCCCTCGTCTTTGTCTCCAGGGCGCTGCTCATGCTGGAGATGCAACGAGCTCCCGTGTCTGCGCAAATGAAGCTTCAAATCGCCAAACTCGAGACGCACCTCCTCGCATTCAGCCTCGTCCAGGATCGCTAATATCTTTTGAACATCTTCGTGGGTTAAGCTCATATGCCTCTTGCCGTCGACTGTGCGCTCACGTTCTGCTCGCTCAACCGTTCGGGTTGATGTCGATCCGTATATCGCGCCGCTCGATGTAGATATGGCGGTACTTACGCCGCCGCGTCAGCTCGCGTACCAGGCGCACCAGGGGCTTTTCGAATGTATAGGCGGTGCGTGTCGGCCCCGCCGCGAGCATGTCGTCCACTTGTGAGCCCGCATACATGTAGCGCAGCAGACGTTCCTCGTCACTTGCACGCGGATATCTGCGCCGCAGCAGGGGAACACCCGCCTCAGGCGGTGCCGGCGTAAGAGCGATCTTGCGCGATCCGCCACTGACAATGCGATCGAGCACATCCGGTTCGACTGATGCGAGAAGCTTTCCATAATAGCCTAGCGCGTATTTTTTCACTTCGTCAGGAATGGTGCGATAGCGCTCGCCTTGCACAATGTTGAGTACTGCCTGCGCACCTACCAATTGTGAGAAAGGCGTCACCATCACCGGCCAGCCGAGCTCTGCTCGCACCCGCACGCATTCGGTCAGAACGTCCTGCAGTTTATGACCCAGCCCCGCCTGCTCGAGCTGTGCGCGCATATTGGAAAGCATGCCGCCGGGGATCTGATGCTGGTAGTGAAAGGCGTCATATTCGGCCGGTGTGCCGAGCGGCTTCCCTTCTTGCTGCGCCACCTGGTGGAAGTGCGTGCTGATATCGGCAATCAGCGCATCATCGAGGTTCACTTCGTAGCCTTCGGCGCGCAGGTTGCGGGCAACGGTCTGGACCGCCGGCTGCGCCGCGCCGTTCGCGAGCGGCGCGATACACGTGTGCAACTGGTCGGCACCGAGTCGAGCGGCTTCGAGATATAGGAGCGGCGCCAGGCCGGTAAGCGCATGACTATGGAATTCAAGCGGTATCGTGCCGCAAACCTGTTTGAGCGCCGGCACCAGCGTACGCAGCCGGTCCAGTGTGAGCAGTCCGCTCGCGTCTTTGAGCATGATTGCATCAACCCCCGCGCGCTCGATCAGCTCTCTCGTTTTGGCCACGTACAGCGCATCGGTATGCACCGGGCTTTCACTGAACACCACTGCGCCGACCGCCCGTGCACCGAGTTTCTTGACGAGGCGCAGGCTGTCAACGATGTTATCCATGTCGTTCAGCGCATCGAATGCGCGCACGCTGCGAATACCGTTCGCGACCAGCCGTTCGATCCACAGCGCATTGATGTCGTCCGGCAGTATGTCAAAGGAAAGCACGCTCTTGCTGCGCAGATTTGCCTGGAGGGGCGTGCGGGCCGTCCGCTCCCGCATGAGGCGGATCCGTTCCCACGGGTTTTCCTTCAAGTGACGGATGGCAACATCGAACTGCACCCCGCTCATGAGATCGATGATTTCGAAGCCGGCCTGGTCCAGCTTTTCTGCGATCGGCAGCATCATCGCGGTCGTCATGCGCGTAGCCCACAGGCATTGATGGCCGTCGCGGAGGGTGGTGTCCATGAAGCGGATCTCACGCATGGGTGGCGGCTTGTCAGATGTCACCGCTAACTCCCCGGCAGCTAGTCTGCCGCGCGGCGCACTTCGCCGCCGGTCATGAGAAACACGTCGCCGCTGATCCAGCGCGCATGCGGCCCGCACAAGTAGCGAACCAGCTCCCCCACTTCTTCCGGCGTCCCCGGGCGCCCCATGGGAACGACCGCGAGGCGCTGCTTCCAGCGCCCGTCCTCGCGCAGCACATCGACACGCGCGGTATCCAGTACGCCGGGCGCAATCACGTTGGCGGTGATGCCATGCGGACCGAGCTCGGCCGCGAGCACCGCGTTGAGGGCGTGTATTCCCGCCTTCGATGCAGCGTACGCCGAAACAGTGGGCGGGGCCTTGACCGCCGCAGCCGAAGAAATACTGATAATGCTGCCACCTGTACCCTGCCGGATCATCTGGCGGGAAACATACTTGCAGCAGAGCATTGTGCCTGTGAGATTGACGTCCACGATTCGGCGCCACAAGTCGTCATCGAGCTCCTGCAACGGCACGCGGTCGTTGCCGCGCGCGAACGTTGCGTTATTCACCAAAATGTCGATACGCCCCAGCTTTGCCGCGGTTTCGTCGACCAGCCGCTGTACTGCGGCCGACGATGTCACATCCACCGCCATCGCCAGCCCACGCACTCCGAACGCCTTCACTTCCTCCGCCACATCGTCCGCACCGCGCCAGCCGCTGTCGCGCTCGTCGCTCGGGATTTCATACCCCGGTTTAAGGCCGCTCCCCGTAACGACGACGTCAGCACCCCCTTGCGCGAGGCACAGCGCAATCGCCCGGCCCAGCCCGCGCTTGCGCGTTGCGCCCGTAACAATTGCGACTTTCCCGCGGAGCTCTAGGTCTGGCACGAGCTGTTTCTCTCAAGCCAATAATTGCTTTCGCATGATCAGGTATCACTCCATCTTGATATTGGCGTCCTTGATGATCTTTGCCCAGCGCGCTGTGTCTTCGCGGATGAATTTCTCGAACTCCGCGCGCGAGGCGCTGCCCCCGGGCACGATACCGACGGCGTTCTGGCGTTTCATGACTTCGGGTGCCAGCATCGAAAGGAACGCGATCGTACTCGCGACGGTAAAAGTCTGGAAATCCGGCTCAATTCACCTGCAGCCCACGCTCGCGGACGATTTTCGCCCATTGCCCCGATTCCTGCCTGAGCTGCTTGGCGAAATCGGCCGGACTGTTGCCGATTGGGTCCATGCCCAGCTGATCAAGATGGGCACGCACCTCCGGGGACTGCAGCATCTTGACCACGTCGCGCTGGATCTTCTCAGTTACCGCCTTCGGCGTGCCGGTAGGGGCCATCAGTGCCCACCAGCCCAGATTTTCGAAGCCCGGGATGGTGTCATCCACCGTGGGCACGTCCGGCAACTGGCTGATGCGCTTCCGGCTGGTCACCGCAAGCGCGCGCATCCTGCCCTGGTTGATGTGGCCGACGGCCACCGGGACGTTGGCAGTGGTGAAGTTCACCTCACCCGAGAGCACCGCGGTGGCGGCAAGACCGCCGCTCTTGTAGGGGACGTGCATGACATCAATGCCGGCGGCAAAAGCGAAGCTTTCGCTCGCGAGATGCGTCTGCGAGCCCACTCCCGCAGAGCTGAAGGTGATGGTCTTCGGCCTCGCCTTGGCCATCGCGATCAGGTCCTTCACCGTCCTGGCGGCAACGCCCGGTTGAACCACGATTACCTGGGGGCTGCTCGCCAAGTTGGTGATCGGCACCAAGTCCTTCTCGGGGTTGTACGGGAGCTTCGGATAGATGTGCGGATTGGCTGTGATGATGGTGCCCGAGGGCATATATAGCGTATAGCCGTCGGGATTGGCCCTGGCCACCAGACTGCCGGCGATGGCGCCGCCGGCGCCGGGCCGATTGTCGACGATCACGGGCTGGCCCCAGGCCTCGGAGAGCACCTGCCTCACGATGCGCGCCAGGATATCGGTCGCGCCCCCGGGTGAGAACGGCAACACCACGCGTACCGGCTTGGCGGGATAGCTCTGTGCCGCCGTGAAAGACATACCGAGCAGCACGGCCAAGGTAGAAACAAGCGCCACGCTGAACCGGCGTATTGTGATAGCGCAATGCATGGAAATCCCCTCGTCAGTTATGGTTTCGTCGGTGACCTACGCGCCCAGCCTCTCGGCGGCTGCGACAAGCTCGGTGAACTTTGACAGCGCTTCCGTCGGGGCCTTACAGCGTTTTATGCAACAGGCGTCCATCCTTCTGATTTCAATTCCTCTAACGCCTCGAGCATGCATGTTACGCCGTACGTCAGCACTTTCATTCCGCACGGGTTGACGCACACCATGAGGGCCTCTGCAATCTCCTCGGGCTTCAGTCCCAACTTCAAGCCTTTTTTCAGGTGCTGCCTGAGGTGCGGCTGATTTGGGGGATTCGACATCTCGACCGCGAGCGCGATAATGTGAAAGAGCTCGTGCATTTTCTCGTCGTAGATGCGCGGCTTGGCGCGGATCACCTCGTCAAGCTTTATCAGAAGCTCCATGTAATCGGGGAAAGTCCTGGCGATGAACTCGTGTGCCGGATAGCGTCTTCCCCGCCGCCGCGCGATCTCGTCCGCGAGATTGGCGTTGCCTTGATCCGTTTGCTCCTGTGACATCTAACGTCCCCACTAATAAGAAAAAGAGGATTGGGTGCGGGTGCCGCGCAAGTTTCGCTTCAACCACAAGCTGGTCAGCCTGGATTCTTCCGTCATTCTAGAACCCGTCTCAAAAATCAAGATCAAGCATTAGCTGCAGATAAACGCCGATAGACGTAGTTGAAATCCCCTGCTAACAAGTCTGTCGGGTTACGAGAAGTCGGCGTTCATCGGCGTCCATCGGCGGCTGTATATGGGTTTTTGAGACCAAGCCGCTTCTACTCCACCTTGATGTTGGCGTCCTTTATGACCTTGGCCCAGCGCACGGTCTCGTCGTGGATGAACTTTGCGAACTCCTCGGTCGACGCGCTGGCCCCTGGCTCAAGGCCGCCGCCATGCATGCGTTTGATCACGTCGGGGTTCTTGAGCCCTCTGTTGAGCTCCGCCAGAAGCTTATTCACGACCCTGCGTGGCGTTTTCGCCGGCGCGAAGAGCCCAGTCCAGTTGCTGACGCTGAATCCCGGCACGCTTTCACCGACGGTCGGCAGATCGGGCAGCAGTGGCTGGCGCTGCGGCGTGGTCACCGCGAGAATTCGCAGCCTGCCCGATTTCTGGTGCGGCAGCGCCACGATGTAGGTTGCGAACATCACCTGGAGGTCGCCCGAGATGAGGTCCACGAGCGCGGGCCCGCCCCCCTTGTACGGCACGTGCGTCATGGGCAGACGCGTCAGCCGCTGGAACAGCTCTCCTGACAAATGATCCGGCTGGCCGACGCCGGAACTGCCGAACCGCACCTCCTTGCCCCGTTTCTTGGCCCAAGCGATGAACTCCGGGGGGTTCTTCGCGCCGCTGGAAGGATTCACCACCATGACGTTAATGATATCCGCCAGGCGGCTGAGCGGGAGCAGGTCGCGTGCCACATCGTACGGCAGTTTCTGATACAAGGAGGGACTGATCGTGATGGCGCCCGACACCCCGACGAACAGCGTATAGCCGTCCGGTTCGGCCCGCGCCAGCATTTCGGCTGCAAGACGGCCGCCGGCGCCGGGCCGATTGTCGATCACCACCGGCTGGCCCATCTGCGTGGTGAATTGCTCCCCGATCGTGCGCGCTGCCAGGTCGGCCGCGCCGCCGGCCGGAAAGGGGACAAGCAAGCGAATCGGCCGAACGGGATACGTGGACTGCGCAAAGAGCATCGGCGTCCAAGATATCCACAGAACCGTCATGCACAATACGAAGCGCATCAACGCGGTCGCTTCTATTCTCATGGCACTCCTCCTTGGAACGCGAGATCGCGGTCACACGATATTCATTCCTATACCAGGCCTCGACGGTGATAAATGCTCCCGGAAATCATCAGTCGACGTTCCCATTCGCCTACGCCAACGAACCGCTCCCCCGACAACTGCGGTGAGCTTCAGCAGGTGCCCGCCACCAGGATCTTATCCCTCGGGAATGAGTCGAGCATCTCGATCCCTTTTTCGGTTACTACCACCATATTTTCCAGCCGCACGCCTCCGACCCGGTGCTCCCCGTCCATGCTCTCTACGGCGATAACCATCCCCGGCTCGAACACCTGCGGGTGGTCGAACGAGCAGTGGCGACTGACGATGGGCGGGTCGTAGAGCTCATGCAGACCGATGCCGTGCGCAAACTCCACGGTAAAGACTTCGGCCTCGTCTTTGTATCCCCAGGTCTTCGCCGGCGGGAAATGCTTGGCGGCATGAGCGGTAGTGTTGCCGGGGCGGATCGCATCCATGACGCTGTCGAGGCGGTCGCGCAGGCGATTGTACATCCCCACCTCTTTACCACTTGGCTGTCGGCCCACAACGAAAGTCCGGTAAATACACGCGGAGTAGCCCAGGAACTGGGTCCTGCACATGTTGACGTAGAGCAGCTCGCCATGCTCGATGATCCGGCCGGTCGAATAGAACGCGCGCTCGAACGACATGGGGCCGCTGCGAGTAGCGACCCAGATCGCATCCGCGCCGAGATCATAGAGTGAGTTGATCGCGATGCGGTTGGCGTCGATGTCGGTGATTCCGGGACGCAGCCCCTCGTGAAGCCGCTGATACGCCGCGCCGCACATTGAGGCCACCATTCTGAAACATGTAATCTCGTCCTGGGTCTTGATCGTACGCATCTCCATCATCATCGGCCAGCCCTCGACGACCGTAATACCTTCTTTCCTCAAGGCCTCTTGGCCTAAACCGTCGATGGCGATGGTGGCGATCTTTTCCTTCGCCAGTCCTCTTTCGGCGAGTTCCTGGTGGATCTCGGTGGCGAACTTCGTGGTCTCATCGTTCGTCGCGCCCGGTCCCGCGATGCCTGCAAACCAGGCCCGGGCCACACGCCAATTCTTGATCCACGGCGCGTCCTCCGGCATCTGCTGATACCAGCCGGCATGGGCAAACACCACCGGGTCGCGGTCGTCGGCGAAGAAAAGCACATAGGTCGTTTGGTGCAGGGGAGCTACGCGCAGTCCCGTCAGGTAGCGGACACTCGGGGGCTCGCTGGCTACGAGAGCCGCAACGCCGTGCTTGCGCATGATTCTGCGGGCTCGTGCCGCTCGCTCCTCACGCAATCGGGCGACATTTATGCCCTCTTGCCAGTCGCGGACTGTAGTACCAAAAGACAACTTGGGCGTCATCGGTATCACCTTGGGCGTCGTCTGTACCGTATCCATATCTCTAAGTCTCCTTTTCCCTGAGTGGTTGGGTTAAACGGGCATGTGCCATTGCTCGTGACGGTCGTCTTCCGCGGCTCGCGCTCTATTCCGCACGGATGCCCGACTCTCGTGCGACTTTGCCCCATTTGGCGAGGTCACCTCTTACTTGTGCCGCGAATTCCGCGGGAGAGTTGCCGATCGGATCAGCGCCCTCCAGGACCAAGCGCTGCTGAACGTCGGGGTATTTCAGCATGTTAACAATTTCGGAATGAAGCTTGACGATCACCGCGCCGGGAGTCCCCGCCGGCGCAAATACCCCATACCACGACCCCGCTTCAAAACGGGGCAGCCCCGCCTCGGCAAACGTTGGAATGTCCGGTATCCCTTTCGCGCGTGCGGCGGATGCCACGGCAATCCCGCGCAATCGGCCCGACTTAACGTGAGGGATCACCGCAGGCAGGCTGTTGAACATCATTGACACCTGTCCGCCAAGCAGATCGATCATCGCGGGGGGGCCACCCCTGTATGGAACATGCAAAATGTCGAGCTTCGTCATGGATTTGAAGAGCTCGCCTGCAAGATGTGCGGAGCTTCCGTTTCCGAAAGATGCGTAGTTAAGCTGCCCCCGGCGCGCCTTCGCGAAGCCGATCAGGTCCCTTAACGATTTGACCGGAACGGAGGGATGCACGACCAGCATGAATGGTGTATCAATAAAGTTTGAAATCCGAGCAAAGTCTTTGAGAGGATCGTAGGGAAGCTTACTGAACACCACCGGATTGGTGGCGTGCGTCCCCGTGGTGCCCAACAGCAACGTGTATCCATCCGGGGCAGCCTTGCTTGCGAATTCCGTGCCGATAATGCCTGAAGCGCCTGCGCGGTTGTCGACAATGACATTTTGTGCCCACGCCTCCGTGAGCTTCTGGCCAATGAGACGGGCCCACAAGTCGGCGCCGCCCCCCGCGGGAAATGGAACAATGATCCGTATGGGTTTGGTTGGAAAGCTCTGCCCCAAACCGTTGCCTACGGGGCAAATGACAAGAGCAACAGCAATTAAGATGCCTCTGATCATGTCGCTCCTTCCGCGTTTCGACGATAGTTCCGAAAGCCGCGCCAAGATCACGCTTCCTATCCATTGCGGGTTAGCTTTCACTATGCGATTGCAGGCTACGCGTCAAAAAACGATAGGACAAATGGTATATTCTTATTATTTCGATAGCTTTCGTGCATACTTCTGGATGGGGCATGGAACTGCGTCATCTTCGTTATTTTTTGGCCGTCGCGGACCGTCTGAGCTTTACCCGCGCTGCAGATCAGTTGCATGTAACCCAGCCGACGCTTTCGCATCAAATCAAGGACTTAGAAAAAGAAATCGGGAGCGTGCTGTTCGATCGTGTCGGGCGGAGAGTGTATCTCACCCCGTCCGGCGAAATTTTCCGCGAATACGCCCAAAAGGCACTAAAAGAAATCAACTCCGCCACCGCTGCAATCTCGGAACTAGAGGGCTTGATGCATGGGACGCTCACGGTTGGGGTCTTCGAATCTTTTAGTACCTCGCTACTGCCGCCGCTGCTCGCTAAATTTTCCGACCTGTATCCCGGAGTTCACGTTACTGTGCGCCAATTGCCGACCGGTCAATTGGAAGAGCATCTGGATAAAGGCAATCTAAACCTCGGCATCGCTTACTCACCGCCCGCTACCGACAAAATCGTGGCGGAGAAGCTGTTCGACGAGCCGCTGGCGTTGGTCGTGGGTACGAAACACCCGCTGGCGCACAAGAGAAAAATCCACATGGCCGCGCTCGACGGCGAGCCATTAATGCTGCTTACTGCTGAGTTTCCGTCACGCCGCCTGCTGGAAAGTCACTTTTCGTCGGTTGGCGCAAAGCCCCGCATCGTGCTCGAGATCAATTCCATTCACCCAACCCTCGCCACCGTGAGTTCCACCAAACTCGCGACGATCCTTACCAAGAGGATGGCGAAGACCGTCCCGGGACTCCATTGCGTCGAGTTGGTGCCGACCATCACGCGTACCGTTGCATTGTTCTGGCGGCGGGGCGGCTACCGGACTGCGGCAGCGCGAGCCATGGCTGATCTGATCAAGGAAGCATGTGCCGCTTCAGCAGGGGCGCCCGGGGAAACCACGGTCGATGCACGGAAAACAACTTCGTAAATCGAAGAACCACACTTCGTTTGGGCGCGGTGCCGCCGCAATAAAAAAGCCAATCACTTCCGCCCACTTTGCGTTCTCGGCCCTGATGTAGGGAGCGAACACCTCCCGCGGGCTGCCCAGCGGTTCCGCGCCTCACGCTCTCCCGCCCTCACGTTCTCAGTAGCTTGTCGGCCAGTTACGCAGCAAGTGCTCGCCCACCCCTTTTTTTATCCGCACACGGTGCACCTGCAGCGTGCGGACGAGGTAATCGCGCGTATCGCGCGGGTCGATCACGTTCTGTGCCTCGTACAACTCCGCGAGGCCCCACGCCGAAGTGTCGCGCTCGACTTCGGCCTTGAGCTCTTTGAAACGTTCCGGATCGTCCTCGTGCTTGACGCCGTAGAGCACGTTCACCGACACCGCCGGATCCATGAACCCCAGGTCGGCCATGGGCCAGCACGCCACCTCGTCGGCGTTCTTGCCGCCGCCCATGTTGATGAAGGCCTGGCCGTAGTTCTTGCGCATGATGACGGTGATCTTGGGCACCGTGACCAGCGAGAGCGCATTCATCCAGTTGATGACCTTGCCCGGCATGCCGCGCATTTCGCCTTCGACTCCGATCAGGAACCCGGGGACGTCCACCAGAAACACGATCGGCACGTTGAACGAGTCGCACAGCACCATGAAGCTGGTGACTTTCTGGCAGGCGTCGGCGTCGAGCGCGCCGCCCTTGAACAGCGGGTTGCTGGCGATGAAACCCACGCTCTTGCCGTCGAGCCTGCCAAGCACGGTGGCGATCGACTTGCCGAATCGCTCCTTCAGCTCGAAGCAGGAATCCTTGTCCGCGATCGCCGCAACGATCTTGCGCACGTCGTAAACTTTGTTGCGCGATTCGGGCAAGATGTCGAAGATCCCGCGGCACGCCTCATCGGAGCCCGGCGCCACCGGATATTCAGGCGGCGGCTCCATGTTGTGGCTCGGCAGATACGAGAGGAACTTCTTGATCGCGTCGAGCGCCTGCTGGTCGGTGTCGACCGCAAGGTCGGCGAGGCCCGAGATCCCGGTCAGCAACTTCCAGCCGCCGAGTTCCTCCGGCTCGATCGGCTTGTTGATCGCGATCGAGGTCACGCTGGGGCTCGCGATCGCCATGATCGCGCCTTTGCGCATGACCACGAAATCCGACATCGCCGAATACCACGTCGAAGAGCCGTAACAGGCGCCGAGCAAGGCGGATGCCCACGGGCTTTCGCGCAGCCGCTGATACTCGGTCGGGTCCTGTGCGATGATCGCGCGGCCGGCGGCGCCCATGCGGTCCGGCATGCGCGCGCCGCTCGATTCGCCGAGGAGAACCAGCGGGAGCCCCCGCTTGCACGCGGCGAGCTTCACATGCTTGATCTTCTTCATGTTGACCACGGAAGAAGAGGCGCCGAGCACGGTGAAATCGTTGGACACGAGCGCGATCTCGCGCCCGGCAATGCGCGCGAAACCCGCTACCTTGCCGTCGGCCGGGGTCTTGTGCTTGACCTCCGGACGGATTGCGCGTGCGAAGCGGCCGGATTCGATGAAGGTGCCGGGGTCGATCAGATAATCAATACGCTCGCGCGCATTGAGATGACCTTCCGCCTTGCGTTGGGCCAGCTTTTCCGGCCCGCCCATCGCCAGCGCCTCGGCCGTCTTCTGCTGCAACTCCTCGATCAGTTTCTCAAATGCCACGGCAAAAACCTCATCAACTTTTCGTCTCCTGGCCGATCGAAGCGCACGTTACGTACAGGATTTCACGTGTTAGGAGTTTGTCCGACCTAAGTCCGACAAACTCCTGGTTCAGTCGACCTTGACGCCGGTGGCCTGCACCACCTTCGCCCATTTTTCGATCTCGCTCGCGATCTTCGCGGCCGCCTGCTGCGGCGTGCCCGGGATCGGTGTCGCGCCGTGGGTGAGCATGCGCTCGCGCACGGCGGGGCTCGCGAGCGCGCGCGCGATCTCGGCGTTCAGGCGTTCGATCACCGCCGTCGGCGTGCGGGCGGGCGCAAGCACGCCCCACCACGAGCTTGCCTCGAAGCCGGGATATCCGGATTCGGCAAACGACGGCACGCCGGGCAGCGCATCGGTGCGCCGGTCGCTGCCGACCGCGATCGCCCGCAGCTTGCCGCCATCGATGTGCGCCTTCAGCGACGAGACGTTGTCGGACACCATCGGCACGAAACCCGCGATGGTATCGATGATCGCGGGACCCGCTCCCTTGTACGGAATGTGGTTGAGATCCACCTGCGCCATCAGCTTGAAGAGTTCGACCGCGAAATGGGACGCCGTGCCGATTCCGGGGCTCGCGAAGTCGAGCTTGCCCGGGTTGGCCCTGGCAAGCGCGACCAGTTCTTTCACCGTGCGCGCCGGAAACGACGGATGCGCCGCGAGCACGCTCGGTATCACCGCGAACAGCGTGACCGGCGCGAAATCGCGGCGGACGTCGTACTGGAGCTTGCGGTAGAGCGAGTGATTGATCGCCATCGTGCTCACGGAGTTGAGAAACACCGTGTAGCCATCGGGCGGGGACTGCGCCGTGAGGGTTGCGCCGAGGGTCGTGCCGGCGCCGGGACGAAAGTCAACGACTAGCTGCTGTTTCAGCTGCTCGCCGAGCTGGGGCGCGACGGTGCGCGAGAGAAACTCCCCCGTGCCTCCCGGCGCAAACGCCACGATCCAGCGGATCGGCTTCGCTGGATAGCTCTGCGCGGCACAGGTGCCGGCTGCGAGCAAGATCACGAGCGCGGCCTGACACGCTGCCGCAAACGCGTGACTGGTGACTGCTGACTGGTGACTAGTGTGATTCATCCTACCTCCCTCATCCTTCATCCCTCATCCTTCATCCTTCATCCTTCGACTCTCACTCCAGCCGGACGCCGGCGTCCTGGATCACCTTGCGCCACTTCACGATCTCGGACCGGATGAACGCCGCGTACTGCTGCGGCGTGCTGCCCACGGGCTCGGCTCCGAGTTCGGAAATCCGTTTGTGGACATCAGCAAGCTTGAGGATGCGCGCAGTCTCGACGGAAAGCATTTCGACGATCGGCTTCGGCGTAGCGGCCGGGGCGAGCAGACCGAACCAAGTAACGGCTTCCAGCCCCGGCACGCCGGCCTCGGACACCGTCGGAATCTCGGGCGCAGCGGGCGTGCGCCTGGCGGAACTCACTCCCAGCGCGCGGATCCTGCCCGCTTGCACCTGCGGGAGATACACGGGAATGTTGTCCATAGTGAGCGAGATCTGGCCAGCCATGACGTCGGCCAGCACGCCGGCACTGCCCTTATAAGGGATGTGGTTGAGGTTCACGCCGGTCATGCTCTTGAAGAGTTCCATCGACAGGTGGGCTGTGCTGCCTGTGCCGGGTGAGCCGTAATTGAGCTTGCCCGGATTGGCCTTGGCGTAGGCGATCAGTTCCTTCACGCTCTTCACCGGCAGCGAGTTACCGACGACCAGGATGTTCGGCACTACCGCCACGAGACTGATCGGCGCAAAGTCCCTCACCGCATCCCAGCTCAACTTCGGATAGAGCGTGTTGTTGATGCTGTGCGTGGCCGCCGCGCCCATGATGATGGTGTAACCGTCGGGCGTGGCGCGTGCGGCGATCTCGGTGCCGATGTTGCCGTTTGCGCCCGGCCGGTTGTCCACTATCACCGGCTGGCCCCAACTTTCATTCATCTTCTGCCCGATGAGCCGCGCCAGGATGTCGGTAGTCCCCGCCGGCGTGTAGGGCACGATGACGCGGATCGGCTTGTCCGGATACCTTTGCGCTTGAACCGGCGCGCCCGGCGCGAACAGGCAAGCACATCCACTTACCATTACGATCCAGAAATGTCTCATTTGCTTTTCTCGCCTCACGTCTCTCGCCTCGCTCGCCTTCAATGCCGGCGGCCTTGATCACCTTGGCCCATTATCAGGCCTCTTCGCGCTTCCGGCGCACCGCGGGCGCGACCATGATGGCCAGTATGAACACGGTCGCGATCATGAATGCGAGGCTGATCGGCCGCGTGAAGAACACGGTCGGATCCCCGCGCGAGATCAGCAGCGCGCGCCTCAGATATTCCTCCAGCAGCGGTCCCAGCACGTAGCCCAGTATGAGCGGCGCGGGCTCGCATTCAAGCTTGAGCAGGACGTAGCCGAGCACGCCCACGAGGGCGCACAGGTACACGTCAAACTCATTGTTGTTCACGCTGTAGTTGCCGATGCAGCAGAACATGATGATCGAGGGAAAGAGCCACCGGTACGGCACCCTCAGCAGCCGGATCCAGACCCCGACCAGCGGCAGGTTGAGAATGACCAGCATGAGATTCCCGATCCACATGCTGGCGATGATGCCCCAGAACAATTCCGGCTTCGCGAGCATCACGTGCGGGCCGGGTTCGATCCCCTGCATGGTCATCGCGCCCAGCATCAGCGCCATCGTCGCGGTGGCGGGGACGCCCAGCGTGAGCATCGGAATGAATGCAGTCTGGGCCGCAGCGTTGTTGGCAGCCTCCGGCGCCGCCACACCCTCGATCGCGCCCCTGCCGAAGCGCGACGGGTCCCGCGCCAGCTTTTTCTCCAGCATGTAGGTCGCAAATGAAGAGAGCGCCGGGCCGGTGCCGGGCAGCACGCCGAAGAAAGCGCCGACCGCCGTCCCGCGCACCATCGGCCAGGACGAGTCCTTGAGGTCCTTTGCGGTCGGCATCAACCCGGTGATCCTGCTGGTATACACCTCGCGGCTTTCGCGCTGCTCCAGGTTGACCACGATCTCCGCCACCGCGAACAGCCCCACCGCCATCACCGTGAAGCCGACGCCGTCGCTCAACGCAGGAACGCCGAACGCGTAGCGCGCCATGCCGGAATTGACGTCGGTGCCGACGACGCCGATCAACAACCCCAGCACCACCATGGCGAGTCCCTTGACCGCGTCGCCCTGACTCATCACGGCAGAGGCCACCAAGGCCATGAGCATCAACGCGGTGTACTCGGCCGCGCCGAAGAGCAGCGCCCATTCCCCGAGCGCAGGACCCACCAGCGCGATCAGCAGGGTGCCGACGCAGCCGGCAAAGAACGAGGCGATCGCCGCGATCGCCAGCGCCGGCCCGGCGCGCCCCTGGCGCGCCATCTGGTAGCCGTCGAGGCAGGTCACCGCCGAAGCCGTCTCGCCCGGCAGGTTGACGAGGATCGACGTGGTCGAGCCCCCGTACTGCGCACCGTAGTAGATCCCCGCGAGCATGATGAGCGCCGGCACCGCGGGGAGACTGAACGTGAGCGGAAACAGCATCGCGATCGCGACCAGCGGGCCGATGCCCGGCAGCACGCCCACCAGCGTGCCCAACAGCACGCCGACAAAGCAGTACGCCAGATTCTGCAGCGAGAACGCCACCGTGAAGCCGAAGACCAGGTTGTCCAGTAGGTCCATCGCTACCAGCCGAACAAAGGATAGGGCAGCTTCAGGCCGTAGAAGAACACGCCGACGGCGAACGCCCCCATCACCAAGGTGAGGAACAGCGTCTCCTTGAAACGAAACTCATGGCCGGCGAGCGCGCTCACAAAAAACACCGCGACGAGCGCCGGGACGATGCCAAACCGGTCCATGAGGAAGCCGAACAGCACGATGGACAACGCGATCAGGGCGAGCGGCTTCCAAGCCCATTGCCCCTTGACCTGCTCGCCGGAGCGGATGCCGCGCGCGACGATGTACACACCGAAGAGGCAAAGAATTCCGCCCAGCATCGTCGGGAAATAGCCCGGGCCCATGCGCGCCGCCACGCCCATCGGATAGTCGCGGGCGATGACCACGGCCAACCCGCCGATCAGGATGAACAGCAGACCGGCAAGAATATCCGTGTTGTGGCGCAGGTCGAAGTTCATGCTATTGATTGTCGATGGCGCTACTCCCCCTTGATTCCCGCCACCTTGATGACTTTGTCCCACTTCGCGATCTCGTTTTGCATGAAGGCGGTGTACTGCTCGGGCGTGTTGCCTACCGGGTCCGCGCCGAGACCCTGTAGCCGCTCGCGCACGTCGGGAGACTTCAGCGCGCGCACGAGCTCAGTGTGAAGCCGGTCGATGATCGCGCGCGGCGTCTTCGCCGGCGCCGACACGCCGTAGAAGGTGGTCACTACGTAGCCCGGCACCCCGCTCTCCGCCACCGTCGGGATGTCGGGTGCCGCCGGCGTCCGCTTCGGCCCGGTGACAGCAAGCGGGCGTAGCTTGCCCGCGCGCGCATGCTGGATGACCGTGGGCACGTTGCCGAAGTAGATCCAGTGCTGTCCCGCCAGAAGCTCGACCACCGCCGGCCCGCCCCCCCGGTACGGGATGTGAACCCATTTGACGCCCGTCATGAACTGAAACAGCTCCGCCGAAAGGTGGACCGTCGTTCCGATCCCCGATGAACCGTAATTGATCGCGCCGGGATTTTTCTTCGAGATCGCGACCAGCTCTTTCACGCTCCTCGGCGGAAAGGATGGGTGCACCACCAGCAGATTCTGGGATTCCGCCGCCAGAGTGATGAACGCGAAGTCCTTGACCGAATCGAAGTTGAGCTTGAGCAGCGCCGGGTTGGTGGCGTGGCCGGGTGCATTGAGCATGATGGTGTGGCCGTCAGGCGGCGTGCGCACGAACATCTCGGAAGCAATCGCGGTGTTCGCGCCGCCCCGGTTATCGACCAACACCGACTGGCCCAGGCTTTCCGAGAGCTTGGGCGCCAGCACGCGCGCCACGATGTCGTTGGTGCCGCCAGGCGGAAATCCGACTATGAACCGGATCGGCTTCACCGGATAAGCCTGTCCTGAGCCTGTCGAAAGGGCCTGTCCTGAGCTGGCCGAAGGCGTCTGCGCCTGGACGCAAGTGCTGGCAAGCATACAACTGCCGCAAATCGCTGCCGTCAATCTCACAAAGCTTCCCACGGCCTTTCCTCCTCTCGCCTCTCGCCTCTCGCCTCTCGCCTCTCACCTCTCACCTCACGCCTCACGCTTTTCTTAACCACGCTCACCGTCCTGCTGCGGGTGTCCACACGCACGACATCGCGGATTCGGCTGTCGCTTGGCTGCCGCCGCCTCACCGCGCCTTCGGCGCAAAACCCTTCTGGTAGAGCGGCCCGCTCATGGTGCCGTCGACCGCTTCACCGATGATGCCTTGCGACAGGTCCTTGATCGCGATGAAGATCACGTCTTCGTCCGGCGTGGCCACCAGGGTATGCGGGGCGTTGGCCGGGATGTAAATTAGCGTGCCCGCGGGCGCCACCACGCGCTTGCCGTTGACCGACCCGCGGAGTGTTCCCTTCGCCACGTAGTTGAACTGCTCGTTCTGGTGAGTGTGCATGCGCGAGCCGGTGCCGCGCGGCTTGTGGATGTACCCCACGAGCATGCGATTACCCTCGACGACCCCGCCGTGGGAAGTCGAATAGCCGGTTCCCGCCGGCACCTTCTTCAGGCTGGCCAAGCGGAACTGGTATTTGCCATTCCCGGCTCGGATCGCCCCATCCGTCTTCGTCTTACGGCGCGACGAAGACGGATTAGCCGCACGCGCGCGTGCGGCGGATGAAGGAGAATTTCGTGCCGCAGTCCTGCGCAATGCCATATTGATCACCTTGTCCCGTTAAATTTGAACATCGTCGTCTTCCTTCATTAATCTGGAATTCGCGCGGCGAATTCCAGATCAGCGAATTACAGATAATCAATGATTTTCCAGTCGCCGGATGTGGCGTTGACCACGTTCTTGTTGCGGCCCGGCCGGCGGTCGGCGTAGATCCTGCCTTCTTTCATCACCAGCTTGATGTTCTGCTTCTTCTGCAGGCAGGCGATGTCCTTCAGCGGATCGCCGTCGACTGCGATGATGTCGGCGAGCTTGCCGCCTTCGATCGTGCCGAGATCGCCGCCGAGTTTAATCGCCCGGGCGGCGTTCCCGGTTGCGGTCAGGATCGCGTCCATCGGCTTCATGCCGAGCTTGACGTAGATTTCGAGCTCCCCCGCGTTGCTTCCCATGTCGGGCTCGAAGCCCATGTCGGTGCCCATCGCGATCCTGACCCCGGCCTTGTACATCTTCTGGAAAGTCTCGAAACAGAACGGCTGCAGGTACTTCATCTTGCGCAGCACGAATTCCGCAGTTCCGTGCTCGCGCCGCAGCTGGATCGCATGATCGGTGCGATGCGAAAGCGTGGGCGTCACCGGGATGCCGGCCTCCGCGATGAGGTCGATCGTTTCGTCGTCGTGAAACACCATGTGTTCGATGGTGTCGGCACCGGCCTTGAGCGCCATGCGCTGCGCCTGCGTGGTAAAGCAGTGCACCGAAGCGCTCTTGTGGAAGGCGTGCGCTTCGTCCACGATCGCGTCGAGCTCCTCCTGGGTCATGTTGCGAATATCGGGCTCTTCCTTGTCGGTGCCGCCCCCGCCTGAAGCACAGGTCTTGATCACGTCGCAGCCGGCAAGCAGGTTGGTGCGCGCAAGTTTCCTGAGTTCCCACGGCCCGTCGGCGGTATTGAAGCCGTGACGCGGCATGGCGCGCGGCTGGATGAGATCGAGGTGCGAGCCGGTGATGGTGGTGAAACCGCCGATCAGCATGCGCGGGCCTTCCATGATGCCGGCGTCGATCGCATCCCGCACCGCGCACAACTCGTTGGTGAGCAGTCCGCGGTTGGAGTTCATCCCCAGGTCGCGCAGCGTGGTGAAGCCCATGTCGAAGCACAATTGCGCGTGGAACAGCGCGTACATCTGCTGCAGATGCGGCATGATCTCGAACTGCGCGACGCGGTGATTGTGGAACGTCACGCAGTTGAACATCGAGGTGTGGATGTGCAGATCCATCATCCCCGGCATGAGGGTATAGCGCGCGGCGTCGATCACTTGCGCATCGCGCGGGATCTTGATTTTGTCCTGAGTGCCGACCTTCTTTATGCGGCGGCCCTGCATCACCACCACGGGATCCTTGACCGGCCTGCCGCCTTTGCCGTCGATCAGCGTGCCGCCCTTGATGAATTTCAGCGCGCCTTTTTCTTCAAGCGCTTTCATGCCCTGCATAGCGTGGACTCCTCCGTGAGGGAGCGATGTGTGCCGCCGCGGCAAAGCCGTCGCTCCGTAAGCGTCGCAATGGAACTTGAACGCTAAAGACTCCCCCCTGGCTTGTCAAGCCAACGGGTGGTCTCAGCGAAAGTTTTTCGCGGCGGCGAGAAACTGCGCGTAGGCCTCGGGGTCGATGGTGCGCGCCGGCTGCCGCGCATCGGCCTGCAACCTGAACGCGGCAAGCGTCTTTTCGACGGCGGTGCGCTCCATGTCGCGCGTGATGAACACCAGACGGGAGCGGCGGTCTCCGTCCGGCCAATTTTCCAGCGTCACCGGTTCATGGATCAGCGTTTGCACCGCATGGACCGCCACCGGCCTGCCCTCGACGTTGAGCAACCCTTTCACGCGCAGCAGATTGGCGCCGCGCAGCGCCGCCAGCATGCCGAGCCACATCATGAGGCCGGCCGTGCTGACCGGCTCTTCGTGGTAGATGCAAAAAGCGCGGATATGTTCGTCGTGGCGGTTCACATCCGGCGCATGGTGGTCATGGCGGCGGTGCTGGTGGCCGTGGCGCCTTTCGGCGTGGGTAAACGCTTCTTCACGCAGCCAGCGCGTCACCTCCTCGCCGGCGGCATGCGCGTCGTGGAGTTCCGCACCGAACAGTTCGTGCGGCGCGATCGCACCCCGCACGACCGTGAATATGTGCGCCCCGGGGTTGATGCGCGCCATGCGCTGTCGCAGCGTTTCAATCGCAGCAGGCTGAGTGAGGTCGGTCTTGGTCATCAAGATGCGGTCGGCGATTGCGGCCTGCTTGACCGACTCGGGATGTTGATCGAGCTGGAGCGCGCCGTTGACGCTGTCGACCAGCGTCACCACGCTGTCGAGGCGGAACCAGGGGGCAAGTTCCGGGTCGGTCACCACCGTCTGGATGATCGGCACCGGGTCGGCGAGCCCGGTGGTTTCGACGAGCACCTTGTCGAACGCGGGAATCGCGCCGTCGCGGCGCTTGCGATAAAGATCGCTCAGCGTGTCCACGAGATCGCCGCGGACCGTGCAGCACAGGCAGCCGTTGGAGAGCAGCACGGTATTTTCGCTGGGCGTGGCAATCAGCAAATGGTCGAGGCCGATCTCGCCGAACTCGTTGATGATGACCGCCGCGTTGGCCATGCCCGGATGCTGCAGCAGGCGGTTCAAGAGCGTGGTCTTACCGCTGCCCAGAAAGCCCGTGATAATCGAAACCGGCGTGCGGTCAGGCGCGCTCACGGTCGAGCTTCATCCGACGTAAAGCCGCAAACGCGCAAAGAACTGGACACGGGATAGGCGAAAGGAGAGAGGTGATAGCTGGAAAGCCCTTCGCATCCCGCCTGTCGCCTGTCGCCTCTCGATCCAAAGCGCTCGACGGCCTTGGCGGTCAGCGCTTCATGCCGCGAGCGCCTGCTTTTCCTGGTCAACCGAGTAGCGGCCGAGACACGCCAGACCGTTCATACGAGCGCGGTGCAGCAGCGCGGCCTGCGCCGCCGCCACGTTTGCCGCCGCGCCTTTCCATGCCTTGAGCGCCGGCTGCTGCAGGGCGCGGCCGTAGGAAAACGAGAGCGGCCACGGCAAACGATCCTTGAACATTTGATTCATGGCGTTGAGGTGCGCGGTCGCGACCTCGTCGCTCTGACCGCCGGACAGGAACACGATGCCGGCAACTGCCGCAGGCACGGTGCGCTTGAGGATGCGCACGGTGCGCTCGGCGACTTCCTCGACGCCCGCTTGCCGCGCACAGTTCTTGCCGGCGATCACCATGCTCGGTTTCAACACCGAGCGCTCGAGCGTCACGCGGTTGAGATAAAGCGCCTCGTAAACCGCATTGAGCGTCCATTCGGTGACTTCCTCGCAGCGCTCGACGGTGTGCTCGCCGTCCATCAGCACCTCGGGTTCGACGATCGGCACCAGTCCCGCTGCCTGGCAGATCGCGGCGTAACGTCCGAGCGCGTGCGCGTTGGCGGCGATGCAGGTCGAGCTCGGCATCTCCGCGCCGATCGTGATTACCGCGCGCCACTTGGCGAACTTCGCGCCCATCTTCACGTACTCGGCACAGCGCTTGCCGAGGTTATCGAGTCCTTCCGTCACTTTCTCATCAGGGCACAGCGCGAGGTCCTTGGCACCGGTGTCGACCTTGATGCCCGGCAGGATGCCGTTCCTGGCGAGCAGTTCGACGAAGGGGGTGCCGTTCGCCGACTTCTGGCGGATCGTCTCGTCGTAGAGGATCACGCCGCTGATGTGCTGCGCCAGACCCTTGGCGCCGAACAGCAGATCGCGGTAAGCGCGGCGATTTTCCTCGGTGTTCCCGACCTTGATGCCGGCGAAGCGCTTTTCGATGGTGCCGGTGCTCTCATCGGCGGCGAGTATGCCTTTCCCGGGCGCAACGATCGCCTGGGCGGTGGCGGCTAGATCGTGTCCTGACATGGGGCCTCCTGCTTGTTGTGGGGTAAACGGTAGACGGTGAGCGGTGAGCGGCTATTTTACTACGATTGGCGCGCCCGGTTTGCCGCTTGCTGCTTACCGCTTACTGCTTGCTCACGCATGCCTATGCTCGCCGACCTTGACCACCTTGAGCGTATTGGTACCGCCGGCCTTGCCGAACGGCTCGCCGATCGTGAGCACGATGTAATCGCCGTTTCGCACCGCGCCGCGTTTCAGCAACTCGTCCTCGGCCAGGTGCAGCGCTCTCTCGGGATTGCGCGCGCCCTTGAACTTGACGGGATACACCCCGCGAAACAGCGTCACCCGGCGCCGCGTCTCGATTACGGAACTCATGGCGTAGATCGGCACTGTCGTCGCCATGCGCGACATCAACAGCGGGGTTTTCCCGCTCTGCGTCATCGCCGCGACCGCCTTGATGTCAAGGTTGTTGGCGGTGAACACCGTGGCGCGGGCGATCGCCCCCTCGACGTTCCCGGGAAGGTTGGCGTGCCGGCGCTCGGTGCTGAGCGTGTCCTCCTTCTCCGCCTCGACGCACACGCGTGCCATGGCCGCGACCGTCTCCGCCGGGTAGTGACCCGACGCGGTTTCCGCCGAGAGCATCACCGCGTCGGTTCCATCCAGCACTGCATTGGCCACGTCCGACACCTCGGCGCGCGTCGGGATCGGGCTGTTGATCATCGACTCCATCATCTGGGTTGCGGTGATGGTGAGCTTGTTCTTCTCGCGCGCCATACGGATCATGCGCTTCTGGAGCGCGGGCACAACGGCGTCGCCCACCTCCACCGCGAGGTCGCCGCGCGCCACCATGATCGCGTCGGAAGCCTCGAGAATCTCCTCGAGCGCGGAAATCGCTTCCGCGCGCTCGATCTTGGCGACGATCAGGCTCCTGCCGCCCGCCTTCTGCATGAGGTCACGCGCCCATCTAATGTCGGCACCCGAGCGCGGGAACGACACGCCGAGAAAATCGGCCTTGATCTCCGCGGCGACCTGGATGTCGCGCACGTCCTTCTCGGTCAAAGCCGGCGCGGTAAGCCCGCCGCCCTTGCGGTTGATGCCCTTGTTATTGGACAGCACGCCGCCCTGCTCGACCACGCAGGCGATGCGCGGCCCCTTTACCGAGGATACGCCGAACACGATACGACCGTCGTCGAGGAGCAGGGTGTCCCCTGGGCGCACGTCGTCGGGCAGTCTCTTGTAGTCAAGACCCACGCGGTGCTCATCGCCCACTTCGCACTCGGCGTCGAGCACGAACCTGCCGCCGGCAGCGAGCGTGACCCTGCCATCCTTGAACTTGCCGATGCGGATCTTGGGTCCCTGCAGATCGACCAGCACGCCGATCGCTTGACCGGCCTTCCGCGCGAGCGCGCGCACGAGTTCGACGCGCTTGCGGTGCTCGGCTGCGGTGCCATGCGAGAAATTCATGCGCACCACGTCCAGCCCCGCCTCGATCATGCGCGCCAACGTCTTCGGATCGCTCGATGCCGGGCCGAGCGTTGCGACGATCTTGGTGCGGCGGAGCATGAGAATGCAGGATTGAGCTATTAGGATTGAGGATTCAGGGAAAGTGTAAAGTGCAAATACAATGATTTCAACGCGTTTTCTCGATCCTCACTCCTCGATCCTCGCTCCTCATTCCTCGCTTCTCGATCCTCAATCCCCAATCCTCAATCCTCAATCCTTGATCCTTGATCCTGCTTCGCGCGCTGCTCCAGGATTTCAATCGCCGGCAGCTTCTTGCCTTCCAGGAACTCGAGGAACGCGCCGCCACCCGTCGAGATATAGGAAATCCGGTCGGCGATTCCGTATTTCGCGACTGCTGCGAGCGTGTCGCCTCCGCCCGCGATCGAAAACGCCGTGGAATCAGCAATCGCGCGAGCAATAGTTCTCGTGCCCTCGCCAAACTGGTCGAATTCGAACACTCCGACCGGCCCGTTCCAGACGATGGTGCCGGCTTTGCCGAGCACGCTCGCCAGCGCACGCGCCGTCCGGGGGCCGAGGTCGAGGATCAGATCGTCGTCCGCTACGTTCTCGGCCGCTTTGGTTTCGGCACGCGCCTGGGCTGATAGTTCTTTGGCGCACACGACATCGATCGGCACCGGCACCGTTCCGCCCTTGGCCTTCATGATATCGATGATCTTGCGCGCTTCGTCGACCAGCTCCGGTTCGGCGAGCGACTTGCCGATTCTGCCGCCGACCGCAAGCAGGAACGTGTTGGCGATACCTCCGCCGACGATCAGCTGGTCTACTTTCTCGGCGAGCGCGGCGAGAATGGTAAGCTTGGTCGACACCTTGGAGCCGCCGACGATCGCGACCAGCGGCCTCGCCGGTCTTTCCAGCGCCCGTGCGAGCGCCTCCATTTCGGCGGCCATCAGCGGCCCTGCGCACGCCGTCTTCGCGTACTTGGCGATGCCGTGCGTGGTCGCTTCGGCCCGGTGTGCGGTGCCAAAGGCATCGTTGACATAAACATCGCACAGCGCAGCCATCTTCCGTGCCAGCGCATCGTCGTTCTTTTTCTCGCCCTTGTTGAACCGGCAGTTCTCAAGCAGTACCACGCGGCCTGGCTCGACCGTCACACCGCCCAGCCAGTCGCGCATAAGCGGAACTGGCGTGCCAAGAAGCGTTGAAAGATGTTTGGCCACGGGCGCGAGCGAATCGACCGCGCTGAACTTGCCTTCCTTGGGTCGGCCGAGGTGCGAAACCAGCATCAGCCGCGCGCGCTGCGCCAGCGCGTGCCTGATGCCGGGCAGGGCCGCCCGGATGCGCGTGTCGTCCGTAATCCCGCCGTCTTTGAGCGGAACATTGAGGTCTTCGCGGATCAGGACCCGCTTCTCGCGCAGGTCGAGATCGGTCATCTTGAGGATGCTCATTTCATTCGCAGTGAAAAGTGAAACAAGCTCCGCAAGTGGTTTTACGTTTCACTATTCACTTTTCACGTTTCACGGTTTTACTTGGCGCTCATCAGCGCGACCGTTGCGTCCAGCATCCGGTTGCTGAAACCCCACTCGTTGTCATACCAGGCGAGCGCTTTCACCAGCGTTCCCCCGGTGACTTTGGTGAGCGTGGCGTCAAAGATACTCGAAGCGGGGTTGTGATTGAAGTCCACCGACACCAGGGGTGCCTTGTTGTACTCGAGCACGCCCTTCAGCTCGCCTTCGGCAGCCGCCTTCATCACCGCGTTGACTTCGTCGACCGTGGTCGGCCGCGCCGCCGTGAAGGTGAGATCCACAACCGAGACGTTGATGGTCGGCACGCGGATCGCGAATCCGTCGAGCTTGCCGCTGAGTTCCGGCAGCACCAGGCCGACTGCGGCAGCGGCGCCGGTCTTGGTCGGGATCATCGACATCGTCGCCGCGCGCGCGCGGCGCAGGTCTTCGTGGTAGACGTCGGTCAGCACCTGGTCATTGGTGTACGCGTGCACCGTGGTCATCAGCCCCTGCACGACGCCGATTTTGTCGTGCAGCGCCTTCACCATCGGCGCCAGGCAGTTGGTGGTGCAAGAGGCGTTGGAAATCACCGTGTGGCCGGGCTTCAGCGTTTTGTGGTTGACACCGTAGACGATGGTCGCATCGACGTCCTTACCGCCAGGGGCCGAGAGGATTACTTTCTTGGCGCCGGCCTTGAGATGCGCGCCGGCCTTGTCCCTGCTGTTGAAAAGACCGGTGCACTCGAGCACAACGTCCACGCCCAACGTTCCCCACGGCAGCTCGGCGGGATTTCTCATCGCCAGCACCTTGATGCGATCGCCGTTGACCACCATGGACTCACCGTCGACCTCCACTTTGCCGGGAAATTTGCCGTGCGCGGTGTCGTAGCGCGTCAAATGCGCGTTGGTCTCGGCGTTGCCCAGATCGTTGATCGCGACGATCTCGATGTCGTGCTTCTTGCCGCCCTCGTAGTGAGCGCGCAGGATGTTGCGGCCGATGCGGCCATAGCCGTTAATGGCGACTTTGATGCTCATCGAATTTCTCCCGATACGGAAACAAGCAAAATTCTACAGTCAGGGCGCCAAAATTCATTGATTTATGACAAACTCGGCGCTTCTAGCAGCCTGTACGGACGGTTAAGTCCGACGGGCTGCCAGCCCCCTCGACAGGTTCAGGACAGGCTTGGCGGCCGGTTACAAAACGCCTTTCACCGCAACAGCGACGTGCTCCGCCGTAAAGCCGAAAAACTTGAACAGCTCGCCCGCCGGCGCGGACTCCCCAAAGCGGTCGATCCCGACCACCGCGCCGTCGAGTCCCACATATTTGCGCCAATAATCAGTGACGCCGGCCTCAACGGCGACGCGCGCCACGCCGCGCGGCAGCACGCTTTCGCGGTAAGCCGCGTCCTGGCGGTCGAACACAGAGGTCGAGGGCATCGATGCCACCCGTACCGCCACGCCCTCCGCGGCAAGCACCTGTTGCGCGTCGAGCGCGAGTTGCACTTCCGAGCCCGTCGCGATAATGACGCAGCGCGGCACCCCGTTTGCCGCTTCCGACAAAACATAGCCGCCGCGCCCGATCGCCGCGACGGTCTCCGCGCTGCGCTTCTGGAACGGCAGGTTCTGGCGCGACAGCAGCAGGCTGGTCGGCCCGGCGCGGCGCTCGATCGCGGCAATCCATGCGATGGCCGTCTCGAGCGCGTCGCACGGCCGCCACACCTCCATGTTCGGCATCAGGCGCAAGCTCGCGGCGTGCTCGACCGGCTGGTGCGTCGGCCCGTCCTCGCCCAGCCCGATCGAATCGTGAGTGAACACAAAAATCGCCCGAATTTTCATCAGCGCCGCGACCCTCAACGCGTTGCGGCAATAATCGGAAAACACGAGGAACGTCCCCGCATACGGGATCAGGCCGCCGTGCAGACTCATGCCGCTCGCCACGGCGGCCATGCCGAATTCGCGCACGCCGAACGAGAGATAATTGCCGCCATTCGCCCGGGTCACCGGCTTCGAGCCGGACCACATGGTGAGATTGGACCAGGTGAGATCGGCCGAGCCCCCGAACAGCTCCGGCAACACCGACCCCAGGCCCTCGAGCGCATTCTGCGAGGCTTTGCGCGTCGCGACGGTTTCCGCTTTCTCGCGCACCTTGGCGATAAACGCTTCACAGTGCGCGCGCCAGAGCGCCGGCAGTTCGCCTGCCATGCGGCGCCTGAACTCGGCCGCAAGTTCCGGGTGCGCTTTTGCGTAGGCTGCGAGTTTCTTGTTCCACTCCCCTTCCAACTGCGCGCCACGCCGCCGCGCGTCCCAGCCGGCATAAACGTGCTCCGGCACTTCGAACGGCGCATGTTTCCAACCGATGTTCTCGCGCGTGGCCGCGACTTCCTTCTCTCCCAGCGCCGCGCCATGACAGTCGTGGCCGCCCTGCTTGTTGGGCGCGCCCTTGCCGATCACGGTCTTGCAACAGATCAGCGTCGGCCGCTGGCTCTGCGCCCTGGCTTCATTAAGCGCGCGTTCCACCGCGTGGAAGTCATGGCCGTCGACATCGGAAATTACGTGCCAGCCGTAGGCGCGGAAGCGCATCGGCGTGTCGTCGGTGAACCAGCCCGCGACACGGCCATCGATCGAGATCCCGTTGTCGTCATAGAACGCGACAAGTTTGCTCAGCCCCAGCGTGCCGGCGAGCGAGCACGCCTCGTGCGAGACGCCCTCCATCAGACAGCCGTCGCCGACGAAGACATAGGTGTAATGGTTGACGATGTCGAAACCATCGCGATTGAATTCGGAGGCAAGCAGCTTCTCGGCGAGCGCCATGCCGACCGCGTTGGCGAAACCCTGGCCGAGGGGGCCGGTGGTGGTCTCCACGCCCGGCGCGCAGCCGTACTCCGGGTGCCCCGGTGTCTTCGAGTGCAGCTGGCGAAAGCGTCTGAGCTCGTCCATCGGCAGGTCATAGCCGGTGAGATGCAGCAGGGCGTAGAGCAGCATCGAACCGTGGCCGTTGGACAGCACGAAGCGGTCGCGATCCGCCCAAGCCGGGTGGGCCGGATTGTGTCGCAGATGGTGGTTCCACAGCACTTCGGCGATTTCTGCCATGCCCATCGGCATGCCGGGATGGCCGGAGTTGGCCTTTTGTACGGCGTCCATCGCCAGCGCGCGGATCGCGTTCGTCAATTCGGCACGAGAACTCATCTACGTTCCTTGCAGCGGGAGGGTGGCGCGGAAAAGCGCTAATTATCGTCGAAAGCGGCGCGCTTGCCTATTCGCCTGCCGCGCGGCACGGGTACGCTGTCACATGGCGGCGGCGCAGCGCGCCGGTCATTGCCAGGCGGATGCCGGTATTCGTGTTCGGTTCCGGGCCCCTCAGCGCCCAAGCGCCTGCTTCCTGCGGTCCATCAGGCGCCAGATCATCGGCGTGAAGATAAGCTGCATCGCGAGGTCCATCTTGCCCCCCGGCGCGACGATCGTATTGGGGCGCGACATGAACGAGTCGTGCAGCATGGTGAGCAGGTACGGGAAATCGATGCCGCGCGGGTTGGCGAAGCGGATCACGAGGAAACTCTCGTCCGGCGACGGGATGTGGCGCGCGATGAACGGGTTGGAGGTGTCCACGATCGGCACGCGCTGGAAATTGATGTGCGTGCGTGCGAACTGCGGGCAGATGTAGTTCACGTAATCGTGCATGCGCCGCAGGATCGTGCCGGTGACCGCCTCGGTCGTGTAGCCGCGCGCGGCGCGGTCGCGATGGATTTTCTGGATCCATTCCAGGTTGATGACCGGCACCACGCCGATCAGCAGGTCCACATGCTTGCCCACATCCACTTGGTCCGCCACCGCCGCGCCGTGCAGGCCCTCGTAGAACAGCACGTCCGTGTCCCCGGGCAGGTCCTCCCACGGCGTGAATGTTCCCGGCGGCTGCCGGTGCGGCGCCGCCTCCTCTTCGTTGTGCAGGTATTTCCGGATGCGGCCGAGCCCGGTCTCAGCGTACGAGCGGAACAGGTTCTCCAGCTCCTCGAACAGGTTGGCCTCGGGACCGAAATGGCTGAAGTGCTGGTTGCCGCGGGCGGTTTCCTCGGCCATCTTGCGCCGCATCTCCCCGCGGTCGTAGCGATGGAACGCGTCGCCCTCGACGAAGGCCGCCTTCACGCCCTCGCGCCTGAAAATCTGCTCGAACGTCCGCGACACCGACGTGGTCCCGGCGCCCGAGGAGCCGGTGATCGAGATGATCGGATACTTTGCGGACATGGCCTGTCCCCTTCCCTCAGACCGGCGCGCGGAACAGTCCGCGCGAACTAAACAGCGGCGCGTCGTATTCGCGCTCATTGTGATCGCGGTGATAGCGCTCGATGCGCTCGACTTCGTCCTTCGAGCCGAACACGAAGCCGATGCGCTGGTGCAGGTTCTGCGGCTGCACCGCGAGCACCGGCTCCACTCCGGTGCTCGCGCGCCCGCCCGCTTTCTCGATGACGAAACCGATCGGGTTTGCCTCGTAAAGCAGGCGCAGCCGTCCCGGCGTCGCCGGGTCGCGGCTGTCTCGCGGATACAGGAACACGCCGCCGCGCATCAGGATCCTGTGCGCCTCGGCGACCAGCGCGGCGATCCAGCGCATGTTGAAGTTCTTGCCGCGCGGTCCCGGGTGCCCGGCAAGGCATTCGTCGACATAGCGCTTGACCGCGGGCTCCCAAAAGCGCGCGTTGGACGCATTGATGGCGAATTCGCTCGTCTCCGGAGGCACCTTGAGGTCTTCGTGCGTCAGTACGAACTCGCCGATCTCGCGGTCCAGCGTAAAGCCGTTCACCCCGCGCGCGGTGGCAAGCACCAGCATGGTGGCCGCGCCGTAGATCGCGTAGCCGGCGCACACCTGCTGCGTGCCGGGTTGCAGAAAGTCCTGCGGCGCCGGCTCGTTCACCCCTTCCGGGCAGCGCAACACCGAAAAGATGCTGCCCACAGGCGCGTTGATATCGATATTGCTCGAGCCGTCGAGCGGATCGAACGCCAGCAGGTAGCGGCCGCGGGGGTAGTCGGACGGGATCTGATGCGGCGCCTCCATCTCCTCGGACACCATGCCGGCGAGGTGCCCGCCCCATTCGTTGGTGCGCACGAAAATCTCGTTCGCGAGCACGTCGAGCTTCATCTGCGCTTCGCCTTGCACGTTGCGCGAGCCGGCGGCGCCGAGCGCGTCGGCAAGCGCGCCCTTGCCGACCAGGTAGGCGATGCGCTTGCAGGCGAGGCGGATGTCGTTAAGCAGGGCCGTGAAGCCCCCGGTCGCGTGGCTGTACGAGCGCTGCTCGGCGATGATGAATTCGGTCAGAGTCTTGCGCTGGAAGGGCATATGGTTTGCCTTGCGCGAAGCGCTGCGCCTAGGCCGGCGCGAGGCGCCACACACGCGCGGCGTGCAGCGCCTCGAGTTGGGCGAGACCAAGGATGAGCGCTTTGAGGCTCATGGCGTCAGCGCGCCGCGTTGCCCGCTGCGCTGCGGTGCACCAGCATGGCCGTGCCTTGGGTCTGCCTCAGCTTGTCGTAGCCGACCAGCCGCACGTGGTGGTTCGGGTTGGCCTCGCGACAGGCCTCCACCTCGGCAAGCACGCTGTCCACGCTGGTCTCGCCGAACAGCGGCAGCTTCCACATGTACCAGTAATGGTCTGTCGCACGCTCCGGTTCGGTGTGCTCGACGGCCGGCGACCAGCCTTGCGCGAGAAGGTATTCCACCTGCCGCCGGATGCGCTCCGGCGTCATGGCCGGCAAATAGGAGAAAGTGCCCAGCCTGCGGCTCGCCGGATCGGAGAGCCGTGACCGGTAGTCCTGTATTGCGGGTGTTTCAGCGCTCATCGGTTTGCTCCTTGTCGGCTAGACGTTGGCGACGTCAAGCTTGTCGACCGTGTCGAATTCGAACTTGACCTCCTTCCAGGTCGCCATCGCCGCCTTGAGCTCCGGGCTCGTTCTCGCAGCCGCGATGAGGATGTCCTTGCCCTGCTTCTCGACTTGGCGGCCCTGGTTGCGCGCCTCCACGCAGGCTTCCAGGGCGACGCGGTTGGCACAGGCGCCCGCGGCGTTGCCCCACGGGTGGCCCAGCGTGCCGCCGCCGAACTGGAACACCGCGTCGTCGCCGAAGATCGCGAGCAGCGCCGGCATGTGCCAGACATGAATGCCGCCCGAAGCCACGGCGAACGCGCCCGGCATCGCGCCCCAGTCCTGGTCGAAAAAGATGCCGCGCGAGCGGTCCTCCTTGACACGCTTCTCGCGCAGCAGGTCGATCCAGCCCAAGGTCGAGGCGCGGTCGCCTTCCAGTTTACCCACTACCGTGCCGGTGTGCAGGTGATCGCCGCCCGAGAGCCGCAGCGCCTTGAGCAGCACGCGGAAGTGGATGCCGTGATGCGGGTTGCGGTCGAGCACCGCGTGCATCGCGCGGTGGATGTGCAGCAGCACGCCGTTGTTGCGGCACCAGTTGGCGAGACCCGTGTTGGCGCAGAATCCGCCCGTCAGGTAGTCGTGCATGACGATCGGCATGCCGAGCTCCTTGGCGTACTCGGCACGCTTGTACATCTCCTCGGGCGTCGGCGCGGTGACGTTGAGGTAGTGCCCCTTCCGCTCGCCGGTCTCGGCCTCGGCCTTCCTGATGGCCTCGGCGACGAACAGGAACCGGTCCCGCCAGCGCATAAAGGGCTGCGAGTTGACGTTCTCGTCGTCCTTGGTGAAATCCAGCCCCCCCCGCAGGCATTCATACACGGCGCGACCATAGTTCTTGGCGGAGAGCCCCAGCTTGGGCTTGATGGTGCAGCCCAGCAGCGGCCGGCCGTACTTGTTCAGCTTGTCGCGCTCGACCTGGATGCCGTGCGGCGGGCCGCCACAGGTCATCACGTAGGCGATCGGAAAACGCACGTCTTCGAGCCTGAGGGCGCGCACCGCCTTGAAGCCGAACACGTTGCCGACCAGCGAAGTGAAGACGTTCACCACCGAGCCCTCCTCGAACAGGTCGATCGGGTAGGCGATGAACGCATAGAAGCTGCCCGGATCGCCGGGCACGTCCTCGATGCGGTAGGCACGGCCCTTGTAGTGCTCGAGATCGGTGAGCAGGTCGGTCCACACCGTGGTCCAGGTCCCGGTAGAGGACTCGGCGGCCACCGCGGCCGCGGCCTCCTCGCGATCCACGCCCGCCTGCGGGATGATCTTGAAACAGGCGAGAAGATCGGTGTCTTTCACCCGGTAGTTCGGCTCCCAATACGCGTCGCGGTATTGCTTGACGCCCGCCTGATAACGTGGGGCGCGTTCGCCGATCGTGTCCGTCGTCTGTCCCTTGCCCGCCATGGCGCGCTTCCTTTCAAAAATCACTGGCAACATCCAGCATAAGCATGTCTTAGTCTTAGTATAATGACAATTAAGAATTTCTTGGTATCAATATAAGACAATTTTATGTTTCAGAAGAGTCGATGAAGAACGTCACGCTGCGCCAACTGCGCGCGTTCGAGGCCGTGGGACGTCATTTGAGCTTCTCGCGCGCGGCGCAGGAGTTGCATCTGACCCAACCCGCGGTGTCAATGCAGATGAAACAGCTCGAGGCGGTAAGCGGCCTGCCGCTGTTCGAGCAGATCGGCAAGAAAATCCACCTCACCGAGGCCGGGCGCGAGCTCTACCACTACACCCAGACGGTGCAGCACCAGCTCGAGGAGGCGGCGCAGACGCTCGCCGCCATGAAGGGCATACGCCACGGCAAGCTGGACATCACCCTGATCAGCACCGCCATGTATTTCGCACCGAAATTCATCGCCAGGTTCTGCCGCATGCACTCCGGATTGACGCTGAAACTCTCGGTGTGCAACCGCGAGGCGCTGCTCGCGCGCCTGGCGCAGAACGCAACCGAGCTCGCGATCATGGGGCATCCGCCGCAAGACATGGATATCGTGACATCCCCGTTTGCGCCCAATCCGCACGTCATCGTCGCCGCCCCCGATCACCCGCTGGCCAAGGCGCGCCGCGTCCCGTTGAAGCGCGTAGCCGCCGAAACGTTCCTGGTGCGCGAGCCAGGCTCGGGCACGCGGCGGCTGATGCAGCGCGTGTTCGCGGAGCACGGCCTGAGCATCAACGCCAGCATGGAAATCGGCAGCGATGAAACGATCAAGCAGGCGGTGATGGCCGGCATGGGTATCGGCTTTCTGTCGTCGCACACCATGCAGCTCGAGCTGCACGCCAAGCGGCTGGTCATGCTCGATGTCGTCGGCTTCCCCATTATCCGCAACTGGTACGTCGTCCATCGCGCGAATAAGCGACTCTCGCCGGTGGCGCGCGCGTTCAAGGAATTCCTGCTGGGGGAGGCGGCCGGTTTGCCGCAGGAGAGCGGGGAAGGGCCGCGGCACAGCCCCGCGCGGCGCGGCGTCGATTCAGCGCTTCAGGATCCGGCCTCTGCGAAACGCACCGGACCGGCGGCGGGCAAGCACGCGCCGCGTGCTTCCTGAGGCTCGGGCAGCGGGCCTGTCGCGCAGTGCTGCGCGCAGATTACTCGTCGGGCTTGCGGGTGAGCTTGATCCCCAGCTGCTTGAGCTTGCGGTAGAGATGGGTCCGCTCCAGTCCGACCGTCTCCGCGACGCGGCTGATGTTGCCGCCTTCCTTGGCGATATGGTGCTCGAAATAGACGCGCTCGAAGGCATCACGCGCATCGCGTAGCGGCACATCGAACGGCAGATCGTAGGCCGCCGCGAGCGGCGTCAGCGCCGGTTGCGGCAGCACGCGGTTGACTTCCTCGACCGCGATGTGCTCGGCGAGCGCGGTGAGCGCCAGCGTCTGCACCGCGCTCTGCAACTGCGCGAGATTGCCCGGCCAGTCGTAATTTCTGAGCGCGTTGAGCGCCGCGGTCGAAAACTGGCGCTGCGGGGCCTCCTTGGCTTCGACCATGCGCGACAGCATCAGGTTGGCGAGATCCGGCACGTCCTCGCGGTGCTCGCGCAGGCTCGGCACCCGGATGGTGGCGGCGGCGAGCGCCGCGTAGAGCCGGGCGTCGAACGCCCCCTGCGCCACCAGCTCGGGCAGCGCGCGCGTCGCGCCGCAGATCACCCGCGCGTTGTAGCGTTCGACTTTGCCGATGAGCAGCAGCAAGCCCTTCTGCTCCACCTTGTTGAGGTCCGCCACGTCATGAAGGAACAGCGTGCCCTCGCGCGCCTGGTTGAGCAGCTCGAGCGGCGCGTCAGCGAGCCCCGCGGTGGTGTCCGGCACCAGCCATGGCGTGTTGCGTGGGTGCAGGAAGCGCGCAGCAAGCTCGATACCGCTGCCCGGCTCGCCGGTCAGCAGCACGGGGGTCCGCAGGTTGGCGATGCGTTCGAGGCGCTGCTTGAGATCCACGATGAGCGGACCGCGGCCGAGGCTGGCCAGTGACAGCGCCGGCTGCGGCTGGTCAGCGCTGTGGCGCAACGCGCGCCCCACGGTTGCGAGCAGCTTCTGCAGCGCGATCGGTTTTTCCAGAAAGTCGTAGGCGCCGATGCGGGTGGCCTCCACCGCGGTGTCGATGGTGCCGTGGCCGGACATCATCACGACCGGCATGGTGAGCAAACCGGCGCTCGCCCATTCCTTGAGCAGGGTAATCCCGTCGGTATCCGGCATCCAGATGTCGAGCAGCACCAGGTCGGGGCGCGTGCGACTGCGGAAAGCGCGCGCTTCGCCCGCGTTCTCCGCCAACCGCACCTGATACCCTTCGTCGGAAAGGATTTCCGACAACAACTCGCGGATGCCGATTTCGTCGTCGACAACGAGGATCTGTTGCATAGGTTCCGTCTATTCTACATCCTGCGCTAAGCGGCGGATTTTTGCCCGGCGCTGCGCGCCGCCGCCGACGGCAGGGAAACCGTCACGCGCGCGCCGTGCGGCGGGATATTCATTATGGCGACCTGGCCGCCGTGTTCTTCGAGGATTTTCTTGACGATCACAAGACCCAGGCCGGTGCCCTTGGGCTTGGTCGTCACGTACGGCTCGAACACCCGCTTCATCAGATGTTCCGGAAAACCGCTGCCGTTGTCGGTGACGGACAGGCGCACCGCGCCACCGGCCGCTTCGCTCGCGATCACGATGTTCGGGGTGGCGGTGTCCACGAGCGCGTCCTGGGCGTTCTGCAGCAGATTGTGGATCACCTGCCTCAGTTGCGCCGCATCGCCGATCACCGGCGGCAAGTCGGGCGCGAGTTCGAAGCGGATGCTTGAGCCCAGCGACTCATAGAGCGTCAACACGTCGCGCACCAACGCGTTGAGGTCAAGCTCCCGCATCGACGGCTCGGGCGTACGCGCATACTGGCTGAAGGCGTCGACCATGCGCTTCAACGCCGACACCTGATTGATGATGGTCTGGGTCGAGCGCGCGAGGATCTCGGCATCATTCGCCGCGAGCTTGGGTTCGAGCTTCACCTGCAGGCGCTCGGCCGAAAGCTGGATGGGCGTGAGCGGGTTCTTGATTTCGTGCGCCAGCCGCCGCGCGACTTCCGCCCAGGCCGCATCACGCTGCGCCTGCAGCAAGCGCGTAATGTCGTCGAACACCACGACCGACCCGGTTTCCGCGCTCTGCGGCAGACGCGTGCCGCGCAGCAACAGCACCTGCATTCCGCCCTTCACCCCACGTTCGGCCTGCTGCTCCCACTCGCCGGCGCCGGCGCGCTCGAAGGCGGCGCCGATCCCCCGTGCGAGTGCTGCAAGCGAGGCGTCGTGCTCGCCCCACTGCTGCAGCTTGCGGCCGAGGAGCGGCCCGCAATCCACGCCCAGGATGTGCGCCGCGCTGGGGTTGGCGGAGCGCAGCCGCAGGCGGTCGTCAAACGCGAGCACTCCCGCCGACAGGTTGGCGAGTATGCTCTCGAGATAGCCTTTCGCGTGCGCGAGCTGCGCCTGGTTGCGTTCCGCCTGCGCACGCGCTTCCGCGAGCTGGAGCGTCATGCTGTTGAACGATTGCGTGAGCATGCCGAGCTCGTCGGCGCTCGCGACCGCGGCGCGCTGGCTGAAATCCCCTTGCGCCACCGCGCGCGTTCCCTCGGCCAGCACGTTGAGCGGGGCGGACAGCCGGTCGGAAAGCAGGAACGCGAGCGCGAGCGCCGAGAGCAGCGCGAGCAGGAGCGTCAACGTGAGCGTGATGCCGTAAAGCCGCTTCAGGCCCCGCCGCGCAAGAGTGAGTTCCTGGTATTCGCGATAGCCGGTCTGCACCGTTTCCGCATCCTGCGCCAGCTGCTTCGGCACCGGCTGCATGAGCTGCAGCACGCGTGTTTCTTCAGCGAGCGACAGCACGTTAACCGGTGCCAGCACGCGCAGATAGAGCCCGCGATCGGGGATCGATTCGATCGCGCTATAGGTTTGCTGCAGCCGGATCCTGCGCAGCGCGACGGCCCCGGGCGGGTCGGGCAAGAGTCCCGCGCGCTCGTTGCTGGAAAACGCGATCACCCTGCCGCGCTGGCTGAAGAGCGTGGCCTCCTGGACGCCCCCCTGCTCGCGCAGGGCGTTGAGCGCGGCGAGGTGCTCCGCGGGTGGCCGCACCGATAGCGTCTGCGCCATGGTGTCGGCTTTGACGACCAGGTCGCGCAGCATGTTGTCGAGCGCGCTGCGCCCGAGATTGAGTCCGCCTTCGAGGGCGCGGTCGAAGCGCACTTCGAACCACGATTCGATGCTCTTGGCAAGAAACTGCACCGAGACACCGTAGATCAGCGCGCCGGGCAGCAGCGCCATCAGCGCGAACAGCAGCACGAGCCGCAAGGTAAGCTTCGATCCAAACACGCCGGACTTGAGCTTGCGCCGCAGCGTGACGAGCTGGTAGACCACGAGCGTCGCCAGGATCACGGCCACACCACCGTTGAGCAGCAGCAGCAGCGGATAGTGCTCGGCAAACAACGTGGTGTTGGCGCTCGCCGTGGCAAGCAGAAACAGACCCACCGCGCCCAGGCTTACGCTCAGGATCAACAAATACCTGATGCGGTTGTTTGCGCGCCCCGGTAGCGGCTTTTGCGCGTGCGGCATCATGGCGTCACCGTCCAGCGGTACCAGTCGGAGCCGACGTTCCATTCGCGCGAGCCGAGGGTGCTCAACTGGAACGGTTTCGGCAACTGCGACGTGTCGAGCCGCAGCCGCAGCGCGGCGGTATAGGTGGTGTCTTTCCTCAGCGTGCCGGGCTCGATTTCTTCACGCCGGCGCAGGCGGCTCATCACTTCGAGCGCGTCGGCGAGCGCCCCGAAGTTCTGGTAGAGATTGCCGACACCGATGCGATACTGGCGGGTGAGCGCGTGATACGACAGGCGGTACTGCTGCTGGGTGGTGACGATCTTGTCGCTGAACCAGTACCAACGCGGGCGGAGCAGCTCGAATTCGAGCAGGAAATACAGCGATACGCCCTTGTTGAGCACGTCCTCGAGCGTGGGAGTGAGCGCGATCTCGAAGTTGGCCTCAAGCACGTAGCTGTCCTCGCCGACGGACAGTGAAGCCCTCCTGACTTCGATCCCGTCGGCGCGCGCGCAGAGCGGCGACCCGATCGCGAGCCACAGCGCGAGCAGCGCAGCGAGGAAGCTAATTCTTCTGCAGCAGCGCGTAGAAGAAACCGTCATGCCGTTCGTCCGGAAGCATTTGGCCCATGGGCTGTTGTTGGTTGGTGTCGGCCCCGGGAAGAGTCAGGCGTTGCGCGTCGCGCTGGCGCTTCAGAAACTCTGCAACCTGCAAATGATTTTCCTCGTGAAACACCGAACACGTGGCGTACAGCAATTTACCACCACTGGCCAGTAACTGCCACAGCGCGTCGAGCATGCGCCGCTGCACCAACGCGAATTGCGCGATGTCCGCAGGGCGCCGCAGCCATTTGATATCGGGGTGACGCCGCACCACGCCGGAGGCGGAACACGGCACGTCGGCGAGGATGCGGTCGAACGGTCTTCCGTCCCACCAGTTGCCTGGGTCGCAGGCGTCACCGCACACTACGCGCGCCGCGAGCCCGAGGCGCGCGAAATTGGCGCGTACGCGCTCGAGACGCGCTGCGTCGCTGTCGAGCGCAGTAAGATCGACATCGGCAAGCTCCAGCATGTGCGCCGCTTTCCCCCCGGGCGCCGCGCACGCATCGAGCACGCGCAAACCCGGGCCGAGATCCAGCAAGGGCGCTGCGCGCTGCGCCGCGGCGTCCTGCACCGAGACCAGCCCGTCGGCAAAGCCGGAAATGCCGGCGACCGGCCGGGGCCGCTCGAGCAATACTGCAGCTTCCCCGATGGCGCGGGCTACGGTGCCGTTTGCCGCAAGCTGCGCGAGATAGGCCTCCATCGTCGTGCGTCGGCGATTGACGCGCAGTGTCAGCGGCGGATGCCGGTTGCCGGCATCAAGAATTGCGGCGTGATCGGCCGGATATTCGATGCGCAGCTTGTCGATCCACCACTGCGGATACGAGAAGCGCCCGACATCCGAATGCCGCGCCTGGGCCACGAGCGCCGCGCGCCGACGCAGGAAAGCGCGCAACACCGCGTTGGCGAGGCCTTTGGCCGCACCGAGGCCGAGCCGTTCACAGGCGCGCACCGCGTGGTCGACGATGGCATGTGGTGCCGCCTTCGTGTATTCGAGCTGGTAGAGCGCGACCCGCAGCAGCCCGCGCAGCTTGTCGTCGCGCAACGGCTTGTCGACCAGAGCATCGAGCAGGGCGTCGAGCCGGCCGAGAAAACGCAGCGTGCCGAAGCAGAGGTCCTGCGTCGTCGCACGCTGCTGCGCGGACAGGCCAGGATGGCCTCGCCACAACATCGCGAGCTCCGAATCAAGGCTGCGCCCGCCCAACACCTGACCGATGACCGCGCTGGCGAGGCGCTGGACTTCCTGCATAAAAGATCTAGCCCATGCGCGCACCGCGCGCGACGTCGAATCCAGCGAGAAACGCTCGCGCGGGAAGCCGCTTGCCGCCCGCGCGTTGCAGTTCCATGAGTCGCAGCCCGTCCGCGCCGCAGGCGACCACTATGCCCGTCGCGCCGCTTTCGCACACTTCGCCCGGCGGCGCGCTGACGCCGCGCTCCACCCGGGCACGCCAAATTTTCAGCACCGCACCCTCAAGCGAAGTTTGCGCACCGGGTGCCGGACTCAAGGCACGCACCTTCCGTTCGATCGCCTCCGCGCTTTCGGCCCACTCGATGCGCGCCTCGCGCTTGTCGATTTTCTCGGCGTAGGTTGCCCGGGCGGCCTCCTGCGGCCGAGAGGTGAACGGCGCGGCAAGCGCCTGGACAATCAGCCGCCCGCCGAGAGCGGCCAGCCGGTCGTGCAGCGTCTGCGCGGTATCGTCAGGCCCGATCGGTAGCGCCTCCTGCAGCAGGATCGCTCCGGTATCGAGCCCTTCGTCCATCTGCATGATCGTGATTCCGGTCGCGGTGTCTCCGGCGAGCAGCGCGCGCTGGATCGGCGCCGCGCCCCTCCAGCGCGGCAGGAGCGAGGCGTGGATGTTGATGCAGCCCAGACGCGGCAGGGCGAGCATCGATTTGGGCACGATCAAGCCGTAGGCGGCCACGACTATGGCCTCCGGCGCGTGCGCTGCGACCGCCGCGACAACGCCACCGTCCTTCAACGACGACGGTTGCAGCACCGGCAGCCCGTGTCTTTGCGCCAGACGCTTGACTGCGGACGGCTGGATCCTGCGCCCGCGGCCGGCCGGCCGGTCGGGCTGGGTCAGCACCAACGCGATTTCGTGTCCGGCGCGGATCAAGGCGTCGAGCGCGACCGCAGCGAATTCGGGGGTGCCCGCGAACACGATTTTCATCGGCGCTTTATCGTCGGTTGATTACGAACCGCGCGCGCCACGGCAATTGCCTCGCACAAAGTGCGCCTTATTCCGCGGTCCTGCCATGGTCTCGTCAAGGATTTCGCGTCAAGTTCATCGGCCGCTTGGGCGCCGCGCGCACCGCGCGGCGGGGGCGCGCGTCTGCGCCCTACATCGCCTGGCGCAACTGCTTGTTCAATTTGGCGATGATGCGCTGCCGCTTGAGCCGCGACAGATAGTCGACAAACACCTTGCCCTCGAGATGGTCCGTCTCGTGCTGAACGCACGCCGCGAGCAAACCCTCTGCTTCGAACACGTACTGCCGTCCTTCGGCATCGAGCGCCCGTACTTTGACGTGCTCAGCGCGGCGCACTTTCTCGTAGATTCCAGGCACCGACAAGCAGCCTTCTTCACACTCGGCTTCGCCGCTTGCTTCGAGGATCTCCGGATTGACGAATACCCGAAGCTGGTCGCGCGTTTCCGAAATATCGATTACGATAACCCGCTTGTGAACATCGGCTTGTGTGGCAGCGAGGCCAATTCCCGGCGCGGCGTACATAGTTTGTGCCATGTCCTTGATTAATTTGCGAATCTCGCTATCGACACGGGAAACTTTAGCTGCTACCTTGTAAAGCCGTGGATCGGGATAACGCAGGATGCGCAGGATTGCCATAAAAAGCTTGCCAATTTAATCAACTATATGCAGAATTTAAACCAATACGTAATGTTGCGCTGAAGGCCTGAATATGGGGTGTTCCATGGGTAAAACAATTATATCGCTGATTCTGCTGTTGGGTCCGCTGGGATCGGCATTTGCCGCGAGCAGCGAGGACTTACAGGACGCCGCCCCTGATACTTATACCGTGGTGAAGGGCGATACCCTGTGGGGCATCTCGGCCCGCTTTCTCAAGCAGCCGTGGCGCTGGCCCGAACTGTGGAAGATGAACCAGGACCAGATCAGGAATCCGCATCTCATCTACCCGGGGGATGTCATCGTGCTCGACCGCTCGGCCCGGGAAGCTCGGTTGCGCTTGGTTCAGTCGGGAACCGTGAAGCTGTCGCCACGGGTCCGCGTAGAGCCGCTTGCGGCCCAGGCGGTTCCCAGTATTTCTCCGGCCGCCATAGCGCCGTTCCTGTCCAAGCCGCTGGTCGTCGGCCAGGACGAACTGGCTTCCGCTCCGCGCATTGTCGCCACCCAGGAAAGTCGGGTCGCGCTCGGTGCCGGCGACATCGCTTATGTTGAAGGACTAAGCAAGGATAGAGGCGCCGCCTGGCAGATTTACCGCCGCGGTGACGCCCTGATCGACCCGGACACCAACGAAACGCTGGGCTACGAGGCGATCTACTTGGGCGAGGCGCGGGTGCGTCAGTTCGGGGAAGTGAGCACGATTGACATCGTCAATTCCACGCAGGAGATCTACCGCGAAGATCGCCTGCTGCCCGCGTCGAAGGAGTTGCCCACGTTCGCCTATGTCCCGCGAGCGCCACAGAAAAGCGTGAAGGGGCGCATCATTTCCAATTACGGTAGCCTGCAGGAAACGGGGCCGATGTCGATCGTCGCGTTATCCAAAGGCAGCAAGGACGGTCTCGAGGTCGGCCACGTGCTGGCAATCTACCGCAACCAGCGCGCCGCCCGATACGCACTGCGAACCTCGCCGCTTTACGGCCGCAGCGGTCTGGCTGGCGATGACAGTCCGCGTGCTTACTATGGCGAAGAACTCACGCCGCGCGATGGCGCACTCTATCCGCAACCGAGGCCCATTAGCGAAGACGATCTGGCCAAGCTTCCCAACGAACGCTACGGTTTGATCATGGTGTTCCGCACGTTCGACCGCACCGCGTATGGCCTGGTGATGGAGGCTTCGCGACAGGTAAGCCTCAACGACGTCGTTACCAATCCTTAAGCGCCTGCTGCTGGCGGGCGCCGGCAGCAGGCGGGTTTTCCCCGTCGCCTCACATGGCGCTCGACAAAGACCTCGAGCAATGGCTGCGGTTGAGCCTGCTTCCGGGTCTGGGCGATAAGTCCTTCCGCCAGTTGCTCTTCGGCTTCGGCTCACCCGAGCAAATACTCAACGCAAGCCGCGCCGCGCTGGGCAAGATCATTCCTGCACGCTTGGCGGGTGCAATCTGCGACGGCGGCGCGCATGAACGGCTGGACGCCGTCGCCTGCTGGCTCGACGATCCCGCCAACCGCATCGTCACCCTCGCCGATGCGCATTATCCCCGGGCGCTGCTGCAGATTCCGGACCCGCCGCCGCTGCTTTATGTCAAAGGCCGTGTCGATCTCATCGACCGTCCCGCGCTCGCCATCGTCGGCAGCCGCAACGCTACGCCCCAGGGCGTCGCGACGGCCGAGTCCTTTGCCAAGGCGCTCAGCGATTCCGGTTTGACCATCGTCAGCGGGCTCGCGCTTGGCATCGATGCCGCCGCGCACCGCGGTGGCCTGGCGGGTGGTGCGCGCAGCGTCGCTGTTGTCGGCACCGGTCTGGACGTCGTGTATCCGGCGCGTAATCGCACCTTGGCGCACGCGCTCGCCGCCCAAGGCGCGCTGGTCTCGGAGTTCCCCCTCGGCACCCCGGCGATCGGCGCCAACTTTCCGCGGCGCAACCGCTTGATCAGCGGGCTTGCACGCGGTTGTCTGGTCGTCGAGGCCGCGCCGCAGAGCGGATCGCTGATCACGGCGCGGTTCGCTAATGAACAAGGCCGGGAGGTCTTCGCGGTGCCGGGCTCGATTCACTCACCGCTATCGAGAGGCTGCCACCTGCTCATCAAACAGGGCGCGAAGCTCGTCGAAAGCGCGCAGGACGTTGTGGAGGAACTCGGCCTGCCGGGGACAGCAGCGGAATCGGACGGGGCGGCGGCCGTTACCGACGCGTCCGGGCAGGCGCTTCTTGCCGTTCTTGGCTTCGATCCGTGCGACATCGATACACTCTCGGCGCGCAGCGGACTCAGCAGCGACGTCGTTTCCTCCCTGCTGACACAGCTTGAGATCGATGGTCGCGTTGCCGCGCTGCCGGGCGGCAAGTATCAGCGCGTGCGCTGAGTCGCTTCGCGCGGCATACCCAGCGGCGCAAGCCTCTAGCGCGGCATACCCAGCGGCGCAAGCCTCTAGCGCGGCATGATTTTTTTCATTTCCCGCTGCCGTGCTTGCGCTCGCCACCTTTTGTTCTTATCATCTGGCGCTCTTTTTCGGTTACTTCGCGCTTAACCCGCGAAGCTCAACAAACAGCTCCGGAGAGTATCCAGACGCGCGATGGGAAAACAACTGATCATCGCTGAAAAACCTTCGGTCGCCGGCGATATCGCGCGCGCGCTCGGCGGCTTAACGCGCAAACAGAACTACTACGAGGGCGATCAATACGTGCTCTCCTATGCGGTCGGCCACCTCCTCGAACTGTCGGTAGCGGAAGAATTCGATCCGAAGCGCGGCAGGTGGACTTTCCGCCATCTGCCCGTGATTCCGCCGCATTTCGCCCTTGCCCCGATCAACAGCAAGAGCGCCTCGCAACTGAATACGCTCCTCAAGCTCATCAAGCGCAAGGACGTCGGCGGTCTCATCAACGCCTGCGACGCGGGGCGGGAAGGCGAGCTGATCTTTCGCTACATCGTTCAGCACGCCAGCAGCAAGAAGCCGATCCAGCGCTTATGGCTGCAGTCGATGACCCCGGCGGCCATCCGCGAGGGTTTTGCGGCCCTGCGGCCCGACAAGGAACTGCTTGCGCTCGCCGACGCCGCCAAATGCCGCTCCGAGGCTGACTGGCTGGTCGGGATCAACGGCACGCGCGCGATGACTGCGTTCAACTCAAAAGAAGGCGGTTTCTATCTTACCACGGTGGGCCGGGTGCAGACACCGACGTTGGCCATCCTGGTCGAGCGCGAGGAGCGCATCCGCAGCTTCAAGCCGCGCGATTACTGGGAAGTGCATGCGCGATTCGGCGCCAAAGCCGGGGAGTACGCCGGCCGCTGGTTCGACCCCCGCTTCAAGAAAGACGATGACGCGGAAAAGAAGGCGGAACGCCTATGGGCCGCGCCTGCGGCCGAGTCGATCGTTGCGGCCTGTCATGGATTGACCGGCGTCGTGAACGAGGAAACCAAACCCTCAATGCAACTCTCCCCGCTGCTCTTCGATCTCACCAGCCTGCAGCGCGAAGCGAACGGCCGTTTCGGATTCTCGGCGAAGACCACCCTCGGGCTCGCGCAAGCGCTCTACGAGCGTCATAAGGTGCTCACCTATCCGCGCACCGACTCGCGCGCGCTGCCCGAGGACTATCCCGGCACGGTCAAGAAAACACTCGGGGTGCTGCAGGGCACGCTCTATGCGCCCTTCGCCGGGAACATCCTGAAGAAGGGCTGGGTTAAGCCCAACAAACGCATCTTCAACAACACCAAAGTATCGGACCACTTCGCCATCATCCCGACGCTGCAGGCTCCCAAACACCTGAACGAGGCCGAAACCAAGCTCTACGATCTCGTGGTGCGGCGCTTTCTTGCCGTGTTCTACCCGGCGGCGGAATACCTCCAGACGCTACGCGTTACCCAAGTGGGCGAACACCATTTCAAGACCGAAGGTCGTGTGCTGCAGCAACCCGGCTGGCTTGCGGTATATGGCAAGTCCGCGCAGGACGAGAACGAAAGCCTGCCTCCGGTCGCACCAAACGAGAAGGTCGGTGTGCAGGGGGTCAGTGCCGTGGCGAACCAGACCAAGCCTCCTGCGCGCTATACCGAGGCGACGCTGCTCTCGGCGATGGAGGGCGCGGGCAAGCTCGTGGAAGACGATGAACTGCGCGCGGCCATGGAGGCGAAGGGGCTGGGCACCCCGGCCACGCGCGCGGCCGTCATCGAAGGCTTGATCCGTGAGGAATACGTGCACCGCAACGGCAAGGAATTGGTGCCTACACCCAAGGCGTTCTCGTTGTTCTTCGCGCTCAAGCACTTCGGCGTCACCGAGATCACTTCGCCCGAGCTCACCGGCGACTGGGAATTCAAACTCAAGCTCATGGAGGCGAGCAAGCTCAGCCGCGAGGAGTTCATGGCGCACATCGAGTCGGTGACTCGTGACCTCATCGACCGCATCAAGAACGCCGACATTCCCGACACTGCTTTCGCCACCGTTCCCGCGCCGTGCCCGAAGTGTGGCGGCGTGGTCCAGGAAAATTACCGCAAGTTCCAGTGCCAGAAATGCGAGTTTTCCCTCTGGAAGGTGCTCTCCGGCCGCGAGTGGGCGCCGGAGGAGATCGGCGAACTTTTCACGCGGCGCTTCATCGGTCCGTTGAACGGATTTCGCAGTCGTATCGGAAAACCTTTCGCCGCCGGGATCCGCTTGTCCAACGACTTCCGCCTCGAGTTCGACTTCGGGCGAGGCGCCACCGCTGCCGATGGCGAAGAGGCGCCCGATTTCAGTTCCCAGGATCCACTCGGCGCATGCCCCAAATGCCGGGCGCGCGTTTTCGAGCATGGCGCGGCTTACGTCTGCGAGAAGGCGCTCAGCGCTGAGCGTACATGCGATTTCCGCTCTGGCAAGCTTATCCTGCAGCAGCCGATCGAGCGGGCCCAGATGCAAAAACTCCTTGCAACCGGGCGAACGGACTTGCTCTCCGGTTTTGTCTCCCGCCGCAACGGCAGAAAATTCAAGGCATTTCTGGTCGCGCGTCCGGACGGAAAAGTGGACTTCGAATTCGAGGCCAGAGCACCCCGGGCCAAGACCGCCGAACCCCGCCCAGAGGCACGGCCAGCGTCCAAACCCGCGCCGCCGGCCAAGCCGGCGAAACGGCGGCCCACGGCGGGCCGCTTGAAAACTTCGGGCAAGACGCGCCGGAAGGTTGCCTAGATATCGAGGTTGCGCGCCCCGAGCGCGTTGCTCTCGATGAAGTTGCGGCGCGGCTCGACCGCGTCGCCCATCAGCGTGGTGAAGATCTCATCGGCGCTGATCGCGTCCTCAATCTGTGTGCGCAACAGCCGCCGGGTCTTGGGATCCATGGTGGTTTCCCATAATTGTTCGGGGTTCATTTCCCCCAAGCCTTTGTAGCGCTGGATACCCACGCCGCGCTGGACTTCGTCGAGCACCCAGTCGATCGCGTCACGGAACTCTTTGACGGGGTGCTGCTGCTCGCCCCGCTTGATGTAAGCGCCTTCTCCAAGCAATCCCTGCAGCACTTGGGCGGTGCGTATGATCTGCGCGTAGTCTCCGCTTTGCACGAAATCGATGTCGATCGCGCTGTGGTGCACGATACCGTGCTGGGTCTTGCTGATCGCCAGCACGTGGCGCTCGTTCTTGTCGTCAAACTTGCCCTCGACGCGTATGTCCTGGCCCGCGAGGAGAGCGGAAATCGCCTTGGCGCCTTTCTGCGTCGTCTGCTCGTCCGACAGGTCGAGCGCCGTCGGCTGCTTGAGCAACGCGTGCAACACCTCCTCGTCAATGAGTTTGCTCTCGCGTTCAATCACCGCTTCGGCCAGCAAGTATTCCTTCGCGACCTGCTCCAGCGCGTCCTTGCTGAGCGGTTGCGACTGCGCCGTGGTATAGAGTTCCGCCTCGGACAGCGCGAGCTTGAGGAGGAATTGCTTGAGTTCGTGCTCGTCCTTGAGATAGCGCTCCGTTTTTCCGTGCTTCACCTTGTAGAGGGGGGGCTGGGCAATATAGATGTGGCCGCGCTCGACCAACTCCGGCATCTGGCGATAAAAGAACGTGAGCAGCAACGTCCGGATGTGCGAGCCATCGACATCCGCGTCGGTCATGATGATGATGCGATGGTAGCGCAGCTTCTCAGGAGCATACTCGTCCTTCCCGATACCCGTGCCGAGGACACTGATCAACGTGGTGATCTCCTGCGACGAAAGCAGCTTGTCGAACCGCGCCTTTTCGACGTTGAGGATCTTGCCCCGCAGGGGGAGGATCGCCTGGAACTTGCGGTCGCGCCCCTGCTTGGCCGACCCGCCCGCGGAGTCGCCCTCGACGATGTAGAGCTCGCACTGCGCCGGATCGCGCTCCTGGCAGTCAGCGAGCTTGCCCGACAATCCGAACGAGTCGAGGACCCCCTTGCGGCGCGTCAGCTCGCGTGCCTTGCGCGCGGCCTCTCTGGCGCGTGCGGCATCAATAATTTTCCCGCAAACCACCTTCGAGTCACCAGGCTTTTCCAGGAGGAACTCCATGAGCTTCTGACCGACGATTTCCTCGACCACCGGCCGCACTTCGGAGGACACCAGTTTTTCTTTGGTTTGCGAGGAGAATTTAGGCTCCGGCACCTTGACCGACAGGACCGCTGTCAGCCCTTCCTTCATGTCATCTCCGGTGGTCTCGACTTTCGCCTTTTTTGCGAGCTCATTGCTTTCGATATATTGGTTCAGCGTGCGCGTCATGGCCGCGCGCAGTCCCGTAAGATGGGTGCCGCCATCGCGCTGCGGGATATTGTTGGTGAAACACTGCATCGATTCCTGATAGGAGTCGTTCCACTGCATGGCGACTTCGACTGTGATCCCGTCTTTTTCACCGAGGGCGTAGAAAATATTCCCATGCAGCACATTCTTGCTGCGGTTCATATATTCTATGAAGCCTTTCACTCCCCCGGTGAAAGCGAACCTTTCCTCTTTTCCGGTCCGCTGATCGATCAGCATGATCTTCACGCCATGGTTGAGGAATGACAGCTCCCGCAGGCGTCTGGCGAGAATGTCGTAGTGGTATTCGATGTTGCCGAAAATCTCCTTGCTTGCGAGGAAATGCACTTCGGTGCCGCGCTTCTCGGTCCTGCCCATGACCTTCAGAGGCGAGATCGCTTCGCCCATGCGGAACTCCATTTGGTGAAGCCTGCCGTTGCGACGGATCGTCAGGCGCAACCATTCCGATAGCGCGTTTACTACCGAGACTCCGACCCCATGTAGGCCGCCGGCGATCTTATAGGAGTTGTTGTCGAACTTCCCTCCGGCGTGCAGCTCGGTCATTACGACTTCAGCGGTGGAACGCTTCCCGTCGTCTTCAGGGAAAATCTCAGTGGGTATACCCCTGCCGTTATCCGCGACACTGACGGAATTGTCGAGGTGGATCGTGATCGTGATTTCGTTGCAAAAGCCTGCGAGTGCTTCGTCAACGGCGTTGTCTACGACTTCAAACACCATGTGGTGGAGGCCTGTGCCATCGCTGGTGTCCCCGATATACATGCCGGGGCGCTTGCGGACGGCATCGAGCCCTTTCAGAACCTTGATACTGCTGGCGTCGTAATCGTCTGCGCTCTGCTGCTCTCGTTCTTTGTCCGTCATTTGGGTTAGTTTTTCCTTTGCCGCAGCTCAGATACGCATGGGCATTACAACATATCGGAAATCGGGCTTACCTCCGACTGTCACCAACATGCTGCTGCTAGCATCCCCGAAAGCGCAAGTTACTTCTTCTCCCGGAACATTATTTAATACATCCAGAAGATATGTTATGTTAAACCCCAGATCCAGTGGGTCCGCAGCATAGCTTACTTCTAGTTCTTCTTGCGCCTCCTCCTGTTCATTGTTGGTACAGGAGATCCGAAGACTGTTTGTCGTTAGCATCCATCTCACACCGCGGAATTTCTCGTTCGACAGGATGGCAACCCGTTGCAGCGACTGTAGCAGCACGGTGCGGCTAAGAGATATCTCTTTTTGGTAGTTCGTCGGTATGACCCGGGTATAGTCCGGAAACTTCCCGTCGATCGTCTTGGTGACCAGTTCAATAGTCGAAAACCGGAACCTAACTTGCGCCGCATAGATTTCGATATCTACTTCCTTGTCGCTATCTTCTAGCTGTTTAGCGAGTTCGAGGACTGCTTTTCGCGGGAGGATAACCTCTCTTTTTTCCTCTTGCGTCGTGATCTGGCCAACCGCAAAACTAAGGCGGTGCCCATCTGTCGCAATCACCCGCAACTGATCCGCCTCAAGCACCAGAAGGAGCCCGTTAAGGTAGTAGCGAATGTCCTGCTGTGCCATAGCATACTGCACCAAGAGGAGCAACTCGCGAAGCTCTTTTTGTGTTAGCTGGATTTTTGCCTGAAGCGGTCCAGGATCCGCGAGTGTCGGAAAATCACTGGCCGGCAACGTCTGTAAATTAAAGCGGCTTCGCGCTGCCCGTATCTGCAGCCGGTTGTTCTGTGCGTCGAGCACCGCGTCGACTCCGTCTGGTAATGCACGAAGAATATCCTGCAACTTCCGCGCTGACACCGTTAAACTGAGTTCTTCGCTGCCTTTTCCTTCCACGCTGATGTGAGTAGAGACCTGAATTTCGAGATCCGTTGCAACGAGGGAGATTTGGTCCTGTTTTCGCTGCATCAGGATGTTTGAAAGGATAGGCAAAGTGTGACGCTTTTCGACAACGCCTGAAACCGCCTGCAGAGGTCTCAGGAGAGCATCACGCTGTATCTGAAGAAGCTTCATAAGAAAGATTTAATGTTAATAGTAGTAAAGGTTCAAGAAGACTGTGCATAAGTGAGGAAAGCTTTATGCATCAGGCTGTTGGCATGGCGGTGGGTTGTGGGAAGGACGTCTTCTTGCTGTGGAGCGATTGTGCGAAAAAAACACAGCGGGCGAAAAAGAGGATGATATGCACAAAGTATCCACACAGAGTTAGCTGCGGAGCACCTTTAACAAGGAGGAGATATCGCGGGTGATGTCACTGTTGAGGGTTTTGAGTAGTGCTACCTTCCGGCATGCATGTAAAACCGTCGTGTGGTCGCGTCCACCAAAGGCTTCCCCGATATCGGGAAGGCTGAGTTGCGTAAGTTCTTTCGCCAGCGCCATGGCGATCTGCCGTGGGCGCGCGACGTTGCGGCTGCGTTTCTTGGAGTACATCTCGGAGACTTTGATCTTGTAGTAGTCCGCGACAGTCCGCTGAATGTTCTCGATTGATACTTGGCGATTCTGGATGGCGAGCAAATCACGTAATGCGTCTCGGCAGAGGTCGACAGATAGTTCCAGACCGGAGAACCGCGCATAAGCAAGCACTCGCTTAAGGCCGCCCTCAAGCTCGCGGACATTAGACTGGATATGCTTTGCGAGAAAGAACGCGACCGCCTCGTCGAGAACAATAGTTTCCGCCTCGGCCTTCTTGAGCAGAATGGCAACTCGCATTTCGAGTTCCGGCGGCTCCACAGCGACTGTCAGACCCCAGCCAAAGCGTGAGATCAGCCTGTTCTCCATGCCGGCAATTTCTTTCGGGTAAGTATCGCAGGTGATGACTACCTGTTTATGCGATTCAATCAATGCGTTGAAGGCATAAAAGAATTCTTCCTGCGTGCGGCTCTTCCCGCTGAAAAACTGAATGTCGTCGATGAGGAGGAGATCGAGCGAATGGTAGTAGCGCTTGAAATCATCGAAGGCTTTATGCTGGTAAGCGCGCACCACGTCCGAGACATACTGCTCCGCATGTATATAGCGAATCTTGCTCTCCAGGGCGCGCGCGTGAAGGGCGTTGCCGATAGCTTGGATCAGGTGTGTTTTCCCCAGACCCACGCCGCCATACACAAAAAGGGGGTTGTATGCCGTGCCTGGGCGCTCGGCCACTTGGGCCGCTGCCGCACGGGCGAGCTCGTTCGCTTTCCCAGTCACAAATGTGTCGAACGAAAAAGCCGGATTAAGCCGAGAGATGTCACGGGTGCTGGATTTGGATGAAGGAGTTACGACGACGAGGCCCGGCGCGGCCTCGATCGGGTCCCCGTTTTCTGCGAGTAACAGCTTGATCTCGACAGCGTGATCGAAGCGCGCCGCGGCAAGTTCATGGATGCGCGAGTAGAATTTATCGCGGATCCATTGGAGGACGAAACGGTTCGGGGCGACCAGTGTCAGGATATTTCCATCCGCGCGGAACTTGAGAGGCCGGATCCAGGTTCTAAACTGCTGGGCGGGGAGTTCCTTCTCAAAATGAGAGAGACAATACCGCCAAAAACTGTTCATTTCGAATCGTATAAGGGCTTATTGTTTGGCTCCGCGAGAGGGAGCGAAAATAGACAATAATTTTAGCCGCTTCGAGCCGACTTATCCACAACAATCCGCGGCTTCGTTTCGCTAAGTGCGAAACGTCATGAAAAGGAGTGGTCATTTGACACGTGAGCAGGAGAAAGGTTGTAATAACGGGTTTTTTCACCTCATCAGAGGCAGGCCAACATGAAGCGAACCTATCAACCCTCGAAAACCCGCCGCAAGCGCACCCATGGATTTCGAGTGCGCATGAAAACGCGCGGCGGCCGGGCAGTGATCCGCGCCCGCCGGGCGAAAGGGCGCGCGCGGCTCAGTGTCTAATCGTCGAGCACGAGCAATTTTCCCCTGGCACAAAAAACACGCTCAGAGCGCTTGACTCAACGCCTGCAGTTTGAGGCAGTGCTCGCCTCCCACAACACCGCAATGGGCTGCCGCTTCGTGGTGCGCGCCAAGGAAAACGGCGGGATGCATGCGCGGCTTGGCATGATCGCGGCGCGCAAGGCAATCCCGAGAGCCGTGGATCGAAATCGATGTAAGCGCCTGGTGCGGGAAGTGTTTCGCGCCACGCAACCGATGCTCGCCGCCCTCGATGTTGTCGTGTTGTGCCGGAGGGCGGTGGCGAGGACGGAGCAAGCCGCGGGGCGGGAGGAGCTTGCCGATCTCTTTGCCACCGTGGGCGACTATTGCGGTAAGCGCTCAGCGGCGAGCAAGCGGTAGTTTTTTCCGGTAAGCACAAGCAGATATCCATGGACTCGCAACGGCTCATCTTGTTTTTCGTGTTCTCATTTTCGGTGTTCTTGCTGTTCGATGCTTGGCAGCGCGATCAGCAGCCGACATCCCCGCCCATATCGCCGGCGGGCCAGAAAATCGAGCAACCGGCGCTTCCTACGCCCGGCGACAAGCTCGTGGCTACCCAGGCGGTAAAACCGCCCGAGGGATCGAGCACGCTCGCGCCTGGCGAAACGCTCACGGTCGAAACAGATTTTCTGCGAGCGGACATCAGCACGGCAGGAGGAGACCTGCGGAGGCTTGAATTCAAGCGTCATCGCGACACCCTGGACAAGAGCAAGAACTTCGATCTCTTCCAGAATCGACCAGACCACGTATATGTCGCGCAATCGGGGCTCATCGGGACCGGGTTACCGAACCATCGCACGGCCTATACCGCGCGCGCTGGCGAGCATCGGCTCGCCGACGGCGCCACGACACTGGAGGTCAGACTGGAAGCGCCCGAGACCAACGGCATCAGGGTCGCGAAGGTCTATCGCTTTTATCGTGCAAGCTACGTGATCGACGTGGCATATGAAATCGTCAACCAGGGCGCGACGGCCATTCAGCCTTTTGGGTATTTTCAGATCGTGCGCGATGGAAAGCCCCCAGCCGGGGACTCGGCGATGTTGCCCACCTATACCGGCGCTGCAATGTATACCGACAAGGAGAAATTCCAGAAAATCGCTTTCGCCGATATCGACAAGGGAAAGCCCCTGCAGCCGAAAAACAGCAACGATGGCTGGATCGCGATGCTGCAGCACTATTTTTTCAGCGCCTGGTTGCCGAAGAGCGGGACGCCGCGGGAGTTTTATACGCGGCGCCTGGAGGGCGGGTTTTATGCAGCCGGAGTGATCGTTCCCGCGGGGGCCGTAGAGCCGGACAAAAGCGCTACGTTAACCGTGCCACTCTATGCCGGCCCCCAGGAGCAGGCCAAGCTTGACAAACTCGCGCCCGGGCTCGACCTCACCGTCGATTATGGCTGGCTCACCGTCATCGCCGTCCCGCTGTTCTGGGTGCTGGCCTGGCTCAACCGGTGGGTAGGCAACTGGGGTATTGCAATCATCGTGCTGACCGTGATCATCAAGCTTTTGTTTTACCCCCTGTCGGAGGCGAGCTATCGCTCGATGGCGAAAATGCGGGTGCTGGCGCCCAAGCTGCAAAAGCTGAAAGATCAATACGGCAACGATCGCCAGCGCATGCAGCAGGCGATGATGGAGATCTATAAGACGGAGAAGATCAACCCGCTCGGTGGGTGTCTCCCGATAGTGGTGCAGATCCCGGTGTTCATCGCGCTCTACTGGGTGCTCTTGGCAAGCGTCGAACTGCGCCACGCGCCCTTCATGTTGTGGATCAATGATCTCGCCGCGCCGGATCCGTGGTTTATTCTGCCCGTGCTGATGGGCGCCACCATGATCGTTCAGACCAAGCTCAACCCCGAGCCACCCGATCCCGTACAGGCGAAGGTGATGAAAATCATGCCGATCGCCTTCAGTGTGTTCTTCTTCTTCTTCCCGGCGGGGCTGGTGCTTTACTGGTTGGTCAACAACGTGCTCTCGATCGCTCAACAGTGGCATATCAACCGGCTGCTCGAGCGCGCGCACCTCAAGCCGTCAAAGAGAAGTTAAGGCGCCACGCGCGGGCGGGTATACTCGCGGCCGATGGCCTCCAGCGATATCATCGCCGCGATCGCGACCGCGCCCGGCCGCAGCGGCATCGGCATCGTCCGCGTTTCCGGCGCGCGGCTCGGCGCCATGGTCGAGCGCATCGTGGGCAAGCCGTTGCCGCCGCGGCGAGCCGTGCTCGCCCGGTTTCGTGACGCCAACGGCGTGGTGATCGACCAAGGTATCGCGCTCTACTTTCCGGCACCGCATTCCTACACCGGCGAGGAGGTGCTTGAGCTGCAGGGGCATGGCGGACCAGTTGTATTGCAGCTCTTGCTCGAACGCTGTCTCGATCTGGGCGCGCGTGTGGCGGAACCTGGTGAGTTCACTCGACGCGCGTACCTGAACGACAAGCTGGACCTCGCGCAGGCGGAAAGCGTGATCGACCTCATCGAGGCCACAACCGCCCAAGCGGCGCGTTGCGCCATACGCTCCCTGCAGGGCGAGTTTTCACAAAAAATACAAGGACTTATTGATAGTTTGATCGATCTGCGCTCGCTGGTCGAAGCCACGCTAGATTTCCCCGATGAGGAAATCGATTTCCTCAAGCAATCCGATGCCGAGGAAAGGCTGCGCGCTACGCAACGTCGGCTCGACGCCGTGCTGGAAGCTTCGCGACAAGGCAGCCTGCTGCGCGAGGGCATACATATCGTGCTCGCGGGCCAGTCCAACGTCGGCAAGTCGAGCCTGCTCAATCGCATGGCGGGCGAGGAAGTGGCCATTGTCACCGATATTCCCGGCACGACGCGCGACGCCATCCGCCAAGGCATTGATATTGGCGGCGTACCGGTGCATATCATCGATACAGCGGGTTTGCGTGAGTCCCGCGACACGGTGGAGAAGATCGGCATTGCGCGCACTTGGAGCGCGATCGAAAAAGCCGACCTGGTATTGCTGTTGATTGATGCAATCCACGGAGAAACTGCTGCGGACCGGGAAATACTGGGACGACTGCCGAGGGCGTTGCGCTGTATCCGGGTCATGAACAAGATCGACCTCGTTCCGCGCGCGGCGGTCGTTGAACGGCACGCCGGGACGACTACCATCTGGTTATCCGCGAAGACCGGCGAAGGGGTCGATTTGCTGCGCGCAGCGCTGCTGGAGGCCATCGGCTGGCACAGCACCGGGGAAAGCCTCTTTCTGGCCCGGGCGCGTCACTTGGAGGCGCTCCAGCGCGCCCGGCGCCACCTGCAGCAGGCCGCAGACCACGGACCGCAGCTTGAGTTGCTGGCGGAAGAACTGCGGCTTGCGCAGGACGCCCTGGCAAGCATCACCGGCGAATTTACAGCGGACGAGTTGCTGGGAGAGATCTTTTCCCGATTTTGCATCGGCAAGTAGCCCAGCGCCTAGCGCTTGTCCGTGTGTATGCGTGGCAAAGGTTTCACGTGGAACATACTGCGGGGATTTGCCCTCCAATTAGTTCATTTCTAACTCAAAATCGGGTATGATGCGATCCTTACGGCAAACATGACGCAATACCCTGAAAAATTTGATGTTATTGTGGTAGGCGGCGGCCACGCGGGCACTGAGGCCGCGCTGGCGGCGGCACGCATGGGTTGCAGCGCGCTGCTGCTGACCCACAATATCGAGACGCTGGGCCAGATGTCGTGCAATCCGTCGATCGGCGGGATCGGCAAGGGCCATCTGGTCAAGGAAATTGACGCGCTGGGCGGTGCCATGGCGGCGGCGACCGATGAAGCGGGTATCCAGTTTCGCATCCTTAATTCACGCAAAGGTCCCGCAGTGCGCGCAACGCGCGCGCAGGCGGATCGCCTGCTCTACAGGAAAGCGATCCGCGGTCGACTGGAAAATCAACCCAATCTGCGCGTGTTCCAGCAAGCGGTCGACGATCTCACGCTCGATGGCGATCGGGTGACGGGCGTGATCGCGCAGGTCGGTATCCGCTTCACCGCGCGCGCCGTGGTGCTCACCACGGGGACGTTCCTCTCGGGATTGGTCCATGTCGGGTTGCAGAACTATCAGGCGGGACGCGCCGGCGATCCGCCGGCGGTAAGTCTTGCGCGACGATTGCGTGAGCTCAAGTTGCCTGTGGGCCGGCTGAAAACCGGAACGCCGCCGCGCATTGACGGCCGCAGCATTGATTTTTCAGCAATGACCGAGCAGCCTGGCGATGACCCCGTGCCGGTATTTTCGTTCCTCGGCACGCGCGAGCAGCACCTGCCGCAACTGCCGTGCTGGATCACGCACACCAACGCGCACACGCACGAGATCATCAAGGGCGGGCTTGACCGCTCGCCGATGTTCACCGGTGTGATCGAAGGCGTGGGGCCGCGCTACTGTCCGTCGATCGAGGACAAGATTCACCGCTTTGCCGCGAAGCAGTCGCACCAGATTTTCCTCGAGCCCGAAGGCCTCACGGTCAACGAGTTTTATCCCAATGGCATATCGACGAGCCTGCCGTTCGACGTGCAGTACGCGCTGGTTCGCTCAATCAGGGGACTGGAACTCGCGGATATCACGCGTCCCGGTTACGCCATCGAGTACGATTACTTCGATCCGCGCGGGCTGAAAAGCTCGCTTGAAACCAAGGCGATCGCGGGGCTGTTTTTTGCCGGACAGATCAACGGCACCACCGGCTACGAGGAGGCCGCCGCGCAGGGCCTGCTCGCGGGCATCAACGCCACGCTCGCTGTGCGGGAGCGCGAAGCATGGTGCCCGCGTCGCGATCAAGCGTATCTCGGCGTCCTGGTGGATGATCTCATTACACGAGGCGTGGCGGAGCCGTATCGCATGTTCACCAGCCGCGCCGAGTATCGCTTGAGCCTGCGCGAGGACAACGCTGATCTGCGGCTCACCGAGACCGGCCGCCGACTGGGCGCAGTCGACGACCGCCGCTGGGAGGCGTTCTGTCGCAAGCGTGAAGCCATTGCGCGCGAACAAGAGCGCCTCAAATCGACCTGGATCAACCCGAAGCTGCTGCGGCCGGCGGAAGCTGAGCGCGTGCCAGGCCAGCCGATCGAGCGCGAGTATGCGCTGATCGACCTGTTGCGCCGCCCGGACGTGACCTATGCGGCGCTGATGACGCTGCCTGGCGCGGGCCCCGCCGCGCACGATCCACAGGTCGCCGAGCAAGTCGAAATTCAGGCGAAGTATCAGGGCTATATCCAGCGCCAGCAGGAAGAAATCGCGCGCAACGAACAGCATGAAAATACACCGCTGCCGCAAGATGTCGATTACGCCAGGGTGAACGGGCTGTCGGTCGAGGTGCAGCAGACGCTGAACAAGCTTCGCCCTGAAACCATCGGCCAGGCGGCGCGCATTTCCGGCGTGACGCCGGCGGCGATCTCGGTGCTGCTGGTCCACGCCAAACGCGGATTTGCCGAACACAAGAAGAGCGCATGAGCCTTGCCGAGGAGCTCGCGCAAGGCATTGCTGCGCTCGGAGTGGATCTCGCCGCGGAAACACGGGGACGGCTGCTCGACTATCTGGTGCTGCTTCAAAAGTGGAACAAGGTCTACAACCTCACCGCGGTGCGCGAGTTGCCGAAGATGGTAAGCCACCACCTGCTCGATTGCCTCGCCGTGCTGCCGCACGTCGCGGCGCGCACGATCCTCGATGTCGGCAGCGGCGCAGGGCTGCCCGGCATCCCGCTCGCGCTGGCGTTGCCGCAAACGCAGATCACGCTGCTGGACAGCAGTCACAAGAAGGCCGCCTTTCTCAATCAGGCGGTGATCGAGCTTCACCTACACAACGCCACGGTAACCTGCCAGCGTGTCGAGGCCTGGCGGCCACGGCGGCAATTCGAGCTGGTGATATCGCGCGCGTTTTCCGACTTGGCGGAGTACCTCGCGGCTGCGGGCCGGCTATGCACGAAAGACGGCGTGATTGCGGCGATGAAGGGCGTTTATCCTTACGAGGAGCTCGAGCAGTTACCGCGCGAATTCAAATTGCAGCGCGTGGTACCGCTGAAAATCCCCGGCTTACGCGCCGAGCGCCACTTGGTGCTGATTCAGCCGGCATGAGTTGAACCCGTGGCGAGGATATTGGCAATCACCAATCAGAAGGGCGGGGTCGGCAAGACGACGACCGGCGTCAATCTCGCTGCCAGCCTGGCAGCGGCCCAGCAGCGCGTCTTGCTTGTCGATCTTGATCCGCAGGCTAACGCGACGATGGGCAGCGGGATCGATAAGCGCGGGCTCGCTGCCACCGTCTATCATGTGCTGCTCGGCGTGCGGGGTATCACCGAGGTCCGCAAGCGGTCGGCGAACGGGGAATACGATCTGATTCCGGCCAATCGCGATCTCGCCGGGGCGGAAGTCGAAATGGTCGACATCGAGCGGCGCGAAACAAGACTTCGCGAGGCGCTCGCACAAGTCGAGCGCGATTACGACTTTATTCTCATCGATTGTCCGCCGGCGCTGAACCTGCTAACCGTCAACGGCCTGACTGCCGCGCATGCGGTCATGATTCCGATGCAGTGCGAGTATTACGCGCTCGAAGGCTTGAGCGACCTGGTCGCGACGATCAAGAAAGTGCGTCTGCACCTCAATCCCGAGCTGCAGATCGAAGGACTGCTACGCACCATGTACGATCCGCGCAATACCCTCGCCCTCCAAGTATCGGCGCAGCTTATAGAGCATTTCGGCGACAAGGTTTACCGCACTGTGATTCCGCGCAATGTGCGGCTGGCGGAAGCGCCGAGCTTCGGGGTGCCGGCGCTGAAGTTCGACAAGAACTCGAAAGGCGCGCAAGCGTATCTGGCGCTCGCCGGAGAAATGCTCAACCGCAACGCGCAGACGACGTGAGAAGGCGCACGGCATGGTGAAAATGAGAGGGCTGGGACGAGGACTTGACGCACTGCTGGGCGGCGAGGAGAAGCGGGTCGCGGGCGAGGAACTCAGGAATCTCGCAATCGACGCGCTGCAACCCGGCAAGTATCAGCCGCGCACACGCATGGATCAGGAAGCGCTCGCCGATCTCGCGGATTCGATCAGGGCGCAGGGGGTCATGCAGCCGATTCTGGTACGGCCGCGGGGGGACGAGCGTTACGAGATCCTCGCTGGCGAGCGACGCTGGCGCGCGGCGCGCATCGCCGGACTCGCCACGGTGCCGGCTCTCGTGCGTGAAGTCGCGGACAAACAGGCGCTGGCGGTGGCGTTAATCGAGAACATTCAGCGCGAGGACCTCAATCCGCTCGAGCAAGCTACCGGCATCCAGCGACTGATCCAGGAGTTCGGCATGACGCACGTTCAGGCGGCGGAGGCGGTGGGTCGCTCGCGTTCGGGTGTGACGAATCTGCTGCGCCTGTTTGAACTTGCGCCGCCGGTGCGCGAGCTGCTTGCTCGAGGCCGGCTCGACATGGGACATGCAAGGGCCCTGCTGGCGCTGCCCGACGCACGGCAAATTGAACTCGCGCGCGTAGCGGCGGAAAAACAGCTCTCGGTGCGCGAGGTCGAGCGCCGCGTGGCTCGCGCGGTAAGGAAACCTGCCGCACGCCCGGGCGCCAAGGCCGACCGCGATGTCGCGCGGCTCGAAGAGGAGATCTCCAACCGCCTCGGCACCACGGTGCAGATCAAGGCCGGACTGAAGAAAGGCGGCGGCAAGCTTGTCATCAGCTTCGCCAGCCTGGATCAGCTCGAAACTCTTCTGGCAAGGCTCGCGCGCGGTGGTTGATGCGCCGCACATTCCGCGCCGTGCTGACGCGGCCATTTTGACGTAGTTACGCGCGCCAGCGTATAATTTCATCGTTTACTCCGCGGATGACTCGCGTGGCTCTCTTGGTTGGGGGCAGGCCTATCCGCACCGTCCTGCGGTGGCTGGTCTATGCCACCGTCGTATCAGCGCTGATCGCTGGTCTTTGGCAGGGCTACCACGGGGCTGTTTCGGCGCTGCTGGGGGGCCTTATCAACTTAACGGCCGGAGCGGCGTACGGGTGGATAGCATTGCGGAGCAGCAACGGAACGGCAGGGGAGACTCTACGGGCTCTGTTCAGGGCTGAAGCCAGCAAAATCACGCTGATCGTGGTCCAGCTGTGGCTGGTGTTGAGCAGTTACAAGCAAGTCGTGCCGGCGGCGTTCTTCGGGACGTTTATCCTGACGGTGATTTTGTTCAGCATGGCGGTTTTCGTCCGCGAGCGATAGGTCCACAGGCACATATATGGCCGCCCAGGAATTGACGCCGACCAGCTACATCGGCCACCACCTCACCAACCGCACGCTTTCCCTCGGTGACGGCCCGTTCTGGACCTTGCACCTGGATACGCTTGTAACGTCGGTCCTGCTTGGCATCGTGGCATTCGGATTCCTGTGGTGGGTGGTGCGCGGGGCTACCCCCGGTGTGCCCAATAAGCGCCAGGCTTTCGTGGAACTCCTGGTCGAATTCGTCGACGATCAGGTCAAGGGCATCTTCCATGGCAGCCGTAACTTCATCACCCCGCTCGCGCTCACCGTGTTCGTGTGGGTGCTGCTCATGAACGCGATGGACTTCCTGCCCATCGACATTATGGCCTGGGTCTATGAGAACCTGTTTCGGCAGCACAACTGGAAAGGCGTGCCGACTGCCGACGTCAACACCACGTTTGCGCTGGCGCTGTCAGTGTGGGGTCTCATGGTTTTTTACAGCGTCAAAGTCAAGGGTGTGGGCGGTTGGCTGCACGAGCTGTTTTGCACCCCCTTCGGCGTAAAACCGCTCTGGCTCGCGCCGTTGCTGCTCGCGTTCAATCTCTTGTTCAACCTCGTTGAATATGTGTCCAAGCCGCTGTCACACTCCTTGCGGCTCTACGGCAACATGTATGCGGGCGAGATCATTTTCATGCTGCTCGGCCTGTGGGCCGCGACCGGCCTTGCGGGCACGTTCTTTGGCGCAATACTCGGCGCCGGCTGGGCGATTTTCCACATCCTCATCGTGGTGCTGCAGGCGTTCATCTTCATGATGCTGACCATCGTCTATCTCTCGATGGCCCACGAGAGCCACTGATTCGTTCGATCAACTTCCAATCCCTGCTCGAGAAAGGAAATCAAAATGGACAAGTTGCAACTGTTGGCGATGATTCAGGCGTATACCGGTATCGGCATCGGCTTGATGATCGGTCTAGGCGCCGCGGGCGCGTGCATCGGCGTGGGCATCATGTGCAGCCGTTTTCTCGAAGGCGCGGCGCGCCAGCCCGAACTCATGCCGCAGCTGCAGGTCAAGGTGTTCCTGTTGCTCGGCCTGATTGACGCGTCGTTCATTATCGGCGTCGGTCTGGCGATGTTGTTTGCTTTCGGCAATCCGTTGCTTGCCGTCATTCAGGGCTAAACCGATCTAACGTGGCCGGGTCCCGTTAGGGGGATATTATGAACATCAATTTGACCCTGCTCGCGCAGGCCGCGACGTTCGCGATTTTTATCTGGTTTACGGCGAAATTCGTGTGGCCGTTCCTGATGCGGGCGATCGAAACGCGCCAGAAGCAGATCGCCGACGGGCTGGCGGCGGGCGAGCGCGGCAAGCAGGACCTCGAGCACGCGTCCAGGCGGACTGCGGACCTGCTGCGCGAGGCCAAGCAACAGGCACAGGACATCCTGGTTCAGGCCGACCGGCGCGCGACCCAGATCATGGAAGAAGCCAAGACCACGGCGAAGGCCGAGGGCGGGCGTCTGGTCGCCGGCGCCAAGGCCGAGATAGAACAGGAAGTCTCGCGAGCCAAGGAAATGCTGCGCACGCAGGTTGCCGCGCTCGCCGTGGCAGGGGCCGAGCAGATACTCAAGCGCGAGGTTGACGCCAAGACGCACGCCGATATTCTCGCCAGCGTGCAACGCCAGCTGTAAGCGAAGAAATGGCCGAACTCGCCACGATCGCGCGACCCTACGCCGAAGCCGCATTCGAGCTCGCACGCGAGAAATCGAATCTCGACGGCTGGTCCGGCATGCTGGCATTGCTCGACGCCGTGGTGCGCGACATCCGGGTGCGGGCGTGCGTCGGCGATCCGAACCTGAGCGCGCAGGAGCTCGAAGGCCTGATCTTGGGCGTGATCGGCGATAAGCTCGACGGGCTTGGCCGCAATCTCCTCCAGGTGCTGATCCGGAACAGGCGGCTGGCGATCGTGCCGCAGATCCGCTCGCTGTATGAAGATCTCCGGCGCGAGCATGAGGGCATACTTGAAGCGATAATTGTTTCCGCGCTGCCGATCGCCGATAACCAACTCAAAGAACTCATTGCGCGACTCGAGGCCAGGCATCAGCGCAAGATCAGCGCCCAGGTCGAGATCGACCCGCAACTGATCGGCGGCGTGAAGATCGCGATCGGCGACAAAGTGATCGATGCGACGGTGCGCGGCAGGCTCGAAGCGATGGCCGCCGCGCTCACCCATTAGGAGTCATTCATGCAACTCAACCCTTCCGAGATCAGCGAACTCATAAAAGGCAGGATCCAGAACCTGGCGAGCACGGTCGAAGCTCGCACCCAGGGCACGGTCATTTCGGTCACCGACGGCATCTGCCGGGTTCACGGCCTGGCTGACGTGATGCAGGGCGAAATGCTGGAATTCCCGAAGAATACCTTCGGTCTGGCGCTAAACCTCGAGCGCGACTCGGTCGGCTCAGTGGTGCTCGGCGCGTACGAGCATATCTCCGAGGGCGACACCGTGAAGACGACCGGCCGGATTCTGGAAGTGCCGGTCGGAAAGGAGTTGATCGGCCGCGTGGTGAATGCGCTCGGCCAGCCGATCGACGGCAAGGGGCCGATTGCGGCGAAAATGACGGATGTTATCGAGAAGGTGGCCCCCGGGGTGATCTGGAGGAAATCGGTCTCGCAGCCGGTGCAGACGGGGCTCAAGGCGATCGACTCCATGGTGCCGATCGGACGCGGGCAGCGCGAACTCATCATCGGCGACCGCCAGACCGGCAAGACCGCGGTTGCCGTCGACACCATCATTAACCAGAAGGGCAAGGATCTCATTTGCGTGTATGTCGCGATTGGCCAGAAGGCCTCGACGATCAAGAACGTGCTGCGCAAGCTCGAAGAGCACGGCGCGATGGAGTATACGATCGTGATCGCCGCTTCAGCCTCCGAGTCGGCGGCGATGCAGTACATCGCGCCCTATTCGGGGTGCACCATGGGCGAGTACTTCCGCGACCGTGGCCAGGACGCGCTCATCATTTACGACGACCTGACCAAGCAGGCGTGGGCCTACCGCCAGATTTCGCTGCTGCTGCGCCGTCCGCCGGGCCGCGAGGCGTACCCGGGCGACGTGTTCTACCTCCACTCGCGGTTGCTGGAACGCGCCGCGCGCGTCAACGAGGAATACGTCGAGCGCTTCACCAAAGGGGCGGTCAAGGGCAAGACGGGGTCGCTCACGGCCTTGCCGGTGATCGAGACCCAGGCTGGCGACGTGACCGCGTTCGTGCCGACCAACGTGATCTCGATTACCGACGGCCAGATCTTCCTCGAAACCGATCTGTTCAATGCCGGCATTCGCCCCGCCATTAACGCCGGTATCTCGGTGTCGCGGGTGGGTGGCGCCGCGCAGACCAAAGTCATCAAGAAGCTGGGCGGCGGCGTGCGGCTTGCGCTCGCGCAGTATCGCGAGCTCGCCGCGTTCGCACAGTTTGCGTCCGACCTGGATGAGGCTACCCGCAAGCAGCTCGAGCGCGGCCGCATGGTGACCGAGCTCATGAAGCAGCCGCAGTACGAGCCGCTGCAGGTCTGGGAAATGGCGTTGACGCTGTTTGCCGTGAACAATGGTTATTTCGACGACGTCGACGTGAAGAAAGCGCTCTCCGCCGAGCGCTCGATGCGGGACCATGTCAAGGGCGGGTATGGCGATCTCGTCAAGCGCATCGAGGATACGAAAGACCTGGGCAAGCAGGACGAAGAGCGGCTGCACCTGGCGATGAAAGACTGGAAGAGCAACAGCACGTTCTAAGACGAACATCCGACCACGTTAGCAGGGATAGACCGCAATGCCGGGATCGAAAGAGATCCGCACCAAGATCAAGAGCGTGCAGAACACGCGCAAGATCACCAAGGCGATGGAGATGGTCGCGGCCTCCAAGATGAGACGCGCGCAGGAGCGCATGCGTACGGCGCGACCGTATGGCGAGAAGATTCGCAACGTCGCAGCGAACATCAGCCACGCCAACCCGGAGTACCGTCACCCGTTCGTGGTCGCGCGCGATACGGTGAAGCGAGTGGGCATGATCGTGGTGACCGCCGACAAGGGGCTGTGCGGCGGGCTCAACACCAACGTGCTGCGGCTTGCGCTGAACCGGATCAAGGAATGGGAAGCGCAGGGCGAAGAGCTCGAAGTGTGTGCGATCGGCAGCAAGGGCTTGGGTTTTATGCAGCGCCTCGGCGCCAAAGTGGTATCGCACGTCACGGGCCTCGGCGACCGGCCGCACATGGAAAAGCTGATCGGCGCCGTAAAGGTGATGCTCGACGGCTACACCGAGGACCGCTTCGACCGGCTGATGATTTTTTACACCAGGTTCATCAACACCATGAAGCAGGAGCCGGTGATGGAGCAACTGCTGCCGCTCACGGGCGATGCGCTCGGCGTGCCAGGGGGCTCCTGGGACTACATCTACGAGCCCGATGCCAAGGCGGTGCTCGACCAGGTGATGACCCGCTATATCGAGGCGCTCATCTACCAGGCGGTGGCCGAGAACATGGCCTCGGAGCAGTCGGCGCGCATGGTGGCGATGAAATCGGCCTCCGACAATGCCGGCAACGTGATCGACGAGCTGACGCTGGTCTATAACAAGTCGCGCCAGGCCTCGATTACCAAGGAGCTGTCGGAGATCGTGGGCGGCGCGGCGGCGGTATGACGCGACGCCATGGGACGATCGGGCGACACTCATATGCGTTCAATGCATGTGATGAGGAGACCAGATCGCCCAGGCGCGGCGGCGGTATGAAATTGATTTGAACAGTTAGGAAACGACGATGAGCCAAGGAACCATTGTTCAGTGCATCGGCGCGGTGATCGACGTCGAATTCCCGCGCGACCAGATGCCGCATATCTACGACGCCCTCAAAATGGATGACATCGGGCTGACGCTCGAAGTGCAGCAGCAGCTTGGCGACGGCGTGGTGCGCACGATCGCGCTCGGCTCTTCCGACGGGCTGCGCCGCGGTATGACGGTGGTCAACACCGGCGCGCCGATCACGGTGCCGGTAGGTCCCAAGACGCTCGGCCGCATCATGGACGTGCTCGGTCGGCCGATCGACGAGCAAGGTCCGGTGGGCGCGGAAAAGAGCATGTCGATCCACCGCGCGGCACCCAGTTTCGAGGAGCTTGCGCCATCGCAGGAGTTGCTCGAGACCGGCATCAAGGTGATCGACCTCGTCTGCCCGTTCGCCAAGGGCGGAAAAGTGGGTCTCTTCGGCGGCGCCGGCGTCGGCAAGACCGTGAACATGATGGAACTGATCAACAATATCGCCAAGAAACACAGCGGTCTGTCGGTGTTCGCCGGCGTGGGCGAGCGTACGCGCGAAGGCAACGACTTCTACCATGAGATGAAAGATGGCGGCGTTCTCGACAAAGTGGCGCTGGTCTACGGCCAGATGAACGAGCCGCCCGGCAACCGCCTGCGCGTGGGGCTGACCGGCCTGACGATGGCCGAGTATTTCCGCGACGAAGGCCGCGACGTGCTGCTGTTCATCGACAACATCTACCGCTTCACCCTGGCCGGCACCGAAGTCTCTGCGCTCTTGGGCCGCATGCCTTCCGCGGTGGGCTATCAGCCGACGCTCGCGGAAGAGATGGGCCGGCTGCAGGAGCGCATTACCTCGACCAAGACCGGCTCGATCACCTCGATCCAGGCGGTGTATGTGCCGGCCGACGACCTGACCGACCCGTCGCCCGCCACGACTTTCGGCCACCTTGACGCGACGGTGGTGCTGTCGCGCGACATCGCATCGCTCGGGATTTACCCGGCGGTCGATCCGCTCGACTCGACTTCGCGCCAGGTGGACCCGCACGTGATCGGCGAGGAGCACTACAACACGACACGCACAGTGCAGGCGACGCTTCAGCGCTACAAGGAACTCAGAGACATCATCGCCATTCTCGGCATGGACGAGCTCTCGCCCGAGGACAAGCTGGCGGTGGCACGGGCGCGCAAGATCCAGCGCTTCCTGTCGCAGCCTTTTGACGTTGCCAAGAACTTCACCGGCCAGGAGGGCAAGTACGTGCCGCTCAAGGAAACGATCAAGGGCTTCAAGATGATCGTGAGCGGCGAATGCGACAACCTTCCCGAGCAGGCCTTCTACATGGTGGGCCCGATCGAAGAGGCATTCGAAAAAGCGAAGACACTTCAGTAATGGGTGATGGGCAATGGGTAATGAGTAAACTACTCATCACTCATCACTAGGGACTGAGATGGCCAACACCATACACATCAACGTCGTCAGCGCGGAAGAATCGATCTTCTCGGGCGAGGCAGAGTTCGTCGTGCTTCCCGGCGAAGCCGGCGAGCTCGGCATTTATCCGCGCCACACGCCGCTCATCACCCGCATCAAACCGGGCGAGGTACGCATCAAGCTGCCGGGAGGGGCCGCCGAGGAGCTGATCTTCGTCGCGGGCGGCGTCCTCGAGGTGCAGCCGGGGCTGGTGACCGTGCTTGCCGATACGGCGATCCGCGGACATGATCTTGACGAAGCCAAGGCGGCGGAAGCGAAGAAGCGCGCCGAGGAGGCGATGCAGAACCAGACTTCCAAGCTTGAGATCGCCAAAGCCCAGGCCGAGCTGGCACAGGCTGTCGCGCAGCTCGCGGCGATCCAGAAGCTGCGCAAGAAGCGATAAAGCCGGACGCGCGGCGGCGCCGGTTGAGTCCATGGATTGGACCCGGCGCAGGGACGCCGTTTAACTCGCGGCACGATCATGGAGCGGCCTCCGAACATTCCCCACAACGTGGACTTGCTGATTGTCGGCGGGGGCATCAACGGCGTCGGCATTGCGCGCGACGCCGCCGGCCGCGGACTCAAAGTGCTGCTGTGCGAAAAGGACGATCTCGGCGCTGCGACCAGCTCCGCCAGCAGCAAGCTCATTCACGGCGGACTGCGCTATCTCGAGCAGTATGAGTTCCGGCTGGTCGCCGAAGCGCTCGCCGAACGCGAAGTGCTGCTGAAAAGTGCGCCGCACATCGTACACCCGATGCGCTTCGTAATGCCGCACGTGCCCGAACTGCGTCCGGCCTGGATGATCCGGGTCGGGCTCGTTCTCTACGATTACCTTGCCCGGCGGCAAACCCTGCCTGGCTCGCACGGTGTGCGCCTCACGCGCAGCCAGTATGGCGCGGGCTTGAAACCGGGACTCAGCAAGGGATTTGTGTATTCCGATTGCTGGGTCGACGACGCGCGCCTGGTGGTCGCCAACGCGCGCGCCGCGGCCGACCTCGGCGCGACCATCGTCACGCGCACAGCTTGCATCAGCGCGCGCCGTAGCGGCGGCCGCTGGCGCGTCACGTTACGCGCGGATGACGGCACGCAGACCGAAATCGTCGCGGAAGCGTTGGCCAATGCCGCCGGACCGTGGGTAAAACAGCTCCTCGCCGCGACCTTGCGGCAACTGACCACGTTCAACCTGAAACTCGTGAAAGGCAGCCATATCGTCGTGCCGCGGCTTTACGAGGGCGATCATGCCTTCATTCTTCAGAACGATGACCGGCGCGTGGTGTTCGCCTATTCCTACGAGCAGCACTACACGCTGATCGGCACCACCGACATTGAAGTGACCGGAGCCCCGGGTCCGTGCGCGGCAAGTCCCGAAGAAGTGAACTATCTTTGCCGCGCGGCGAACCGCTATTTCGCACGCCAGGTCAAAGAAAGCGATGTGGTATGGAGTTTCTGCGGCATCCGGCCGCTCTTCGACGACGGTTCAGCCAATCCGTCAGCGATAACGCGTGACTACGTGCTGCGCGTCGACGGGGATACGACCACAGCGCCGGTGCTGTCGGTGTTCGGTGGCAAGATCACCACTTATCGCAAACTTGCCGAGCATGCGCTGGCACAGCTCGCGCCGTGGTTTTCGCAGATGAAGAACGCATGGACCGCCGGCACGCCGCTGCCCGGCGGTGATCTCGCGGGAGTGAGCTTCAATCAGTTTGCGAGCGTTCATTTCCAGCGCGACTTTCCGTGGTTGCCGGAGCCGCTGCGTGGGGCGCTTGCGCGGCGTCACGGTGCGGACGCGTACAAGGTTTTGGGCAACGCCATGTCCTTGGCCGACCTGGGCGAGCCTTTCGGCGCCGACCTCTACGCGCGCGAAGTCGATTACCTGATCGAGCGCGAGTGGGCACGCACGGCAGAGGATGTGCTGTGGCGGCGCACCAAGGCGGGCCTGCATCTTACGCCGTCCGAGCAGCAGGCGGTGGCACGCTACGTGGCACAGCGCGCCCGGTGACCGTGTGCGATAATTTCTTGCATGAAGCTGCCGCTTAATATCGCGATCCTCGCCGCCGGCAAGGGAAAGCGCATGCGTTCGCGCCTGCCGAAGGTACTGCACCTGCTCGCGGGGCGATCGCTGATTGCACCTGTGATCGACACCGCGCGTGCTCTAAGGCCGACGAAAATCTGCGTGGTCTACGGGCATGGCGGCGAGCAGGTGCCGCAGGCGATCCGGACTGCCGGCATCAGTTTCGTCAGGCAAGAACCTCAGCTCGGCACGGGCCACGCGCTGCAGCAGGCGCTGCCGCATCTGGGGAAATCGGGCGTGACGCTCGTGCTGTATGGCGACGTGCCGCTGATTCGCGTCGAGACGCTGCGCGCACTCGTCACTGCGGGCGCGAATCGGGTAAGCATTCTCACGGCCGAACTCGAAGATCCGACCGGCTACGGCCGCATCGTGCGCGACAAGGATGGGAACATTACCGGTATCGTGGAAGAAAAAGACGCCAGCGCCGTTCAGCGCAAGATCCGAGAGGTGAACACGGGCATCATGGCGCTGCCGACGGCGCGGCTTGCGGCGTGGCTATCGCGGCTCGAAAACCGCAACGTGCAGCGCGAGTACTACCTGCCCGATGTCGTGCCGCTCGCGCTCGCGGACGGCATTGCAGTGAATGCCGTCAAGGCGCGCGACGCGTGGGAGGCGCTCGGTGTCAACAGCAAGGCCCAGCTCGCGCAGCTTGAGCGCATTTACCAGCGGCAATATGCAGCCCGCCTGCTCGATGAGGGCGTGACCCTGATTGATCCGATGCGACTGGACGTGCGCGGCAGCCTCAAGTGCGGCGCCGACGTGGTGATCGACGTCAACTGCGTGTTCGAGGGCGCGGTGAAGCTCGGCGACCAGGTCGAAATCGGCGCCCACTGTGTTCTGAGGAATGTCGCGATCGGCCCGGGTACGCGCGTGGAGCCGTTTACGTTCATCGACGACGCCAGCATCGGCGCCAACTGCCGCATCGGCCCCTATGCGCGCATTCGGCCCGGGACCCGGCTGGCCGAAGACGTGCATATTGGCAACTTCGTCGAGGTCAAGGCGAGCCAGATCGCGGCGCATTCCAAGGCCAACCACCTGGCCTACGTCGGCGACTCGACGGTGGGACGCAACGTGAACATTGGCGCCGGTACCATCACCTGCAATTACGACGGCGCCCGCAAGCACCGCACCGTGATCGAAGATGACGTGCACATCGGTTCCGATGTGCAGCTCGTCGCACCGGTGACCGTCGGCAAAGGGGCCACCATAGGGGCCGGTGCAACTATTACCAAAGACGCGCCGCCGGGAGAGCTGACTTTCACCAAGAAAGAACAGGTCACCAAACCGGGCTGGAAACGGCCCAAGAAGCAGGAGAGGTTAGAGGAGTGAGAGGAAAGGAGTTGAAAAGCGGCAACGGCGTAACTGCGAATTTTACGCCTCGCTCCTCTCTCCTGTCTCCTCTCGGAGTTCGGCGATGTGCGGCATAGTCGGCGCCGTCGCGCAGCGTAACGTCGTTCCCGTTCTGCTCGAAGGCCTGAGACGGCTCGAGTACCGCGGCTACGATTCGGCGGGCATCGCCGTGCTCAACGGCACGCACGGTGCCGCGTCGTGTGGAGTGCTCCGGCGGCTGCGCAGCACCGGCCGCGTCGCCGAGCTGGCCAAGCTGGCCGACCAGCAAGGCCTTTCCGGCACGCTCGGCATCGCGCACACACGCTGGGCGACCCACGGCGCACCTTCCGAGCGCAACGCGCATCCGCACGTCTCGGGCGGCGTATCGGTGGTGCATAACGGCATCATCGAGAATCACGACGAGATGCGCCGCAAGCTGCAAGCGAAAGGCTATGAGTTCGCTTCCGACACGGACACGGAGGTCATCGCCCACCTCGTACACTCACACCTTGCCGCAGGCGGCACCCTGTTTGGAGCCGTTCGCCGCAGCGTTGCCGAACTGGTCGGCGCCTATGCCATTGCCGTCGTCACCGAAACGGACGCGAGCTGCCTGGTGGTTGCCCGCATGGGCGCACCACTGCTGCTGGGGCTGGGCGCAGGTGAGAATTTCGCCGCCTCCGACGCCTCCGCGCTGGTGCAGGTGACGCAGCGCGTGATTTATCTCGAGGAAGGCGATTGCGCGGAGCTGAGCCTCTCGGGCGTGCGCGTCCTCGACGCCAAGGGGAACGCCGTCGAGCGCCCGGTGCACGTGAGCCAGCTCACCTCGGAGGCGGTAGAGCTGGGCCCTTATCGCCACTTCATGCAGAAGGAAATCTTCGAGCAGCCGGGCGCGGTCGCCGCGACGCTCGAAATGGTGACCAACGCGCATGCGCTGTCACCCCGGCTCTTTGGCGTTGAGGCCGATAAAATCTTCGCGCAAATCGACGGAGTCCTGATTCTCGCCTGCGGTACCAGCTATCACGCCGGCATGGTGGCACGCTACTGGATCGAGGCCATGGCGGGGATCCCGTGCACGGTGGAGATCGCGAGCGAATACCGCTACCGCGAGTCGGTGCCGAACCCCAACGCACTGGTCATCACCGTCTCCCAGTCAGGGGAAACCGCGGACACCATCGCGGCGCTCAATCACGCCAAGTCGCTTGGCCACAAATTCTGCCTCACGATCTGTAATGCGCCGGAATCCGCGCTGGTGCGCGCTTCCGAACTGCGTTTCCTGACACGCGCCGGACCGGAGATCGGGGTCGCCTCGACCAAGGCGTTCACCACGCAGCTTGCGGCGCTGGTGCTGCTCGCCATGGTGCTGGCGCGGCTGCGCGGCCGGCTTTCGGCGGAGCGCGAACGCGAACTGATCGGGGCGCTGCGCCACTTGCCGTCAGCGCTCTCGCACGTGCTGCAGATTGAGGACGCGATCAAGGTCTGGGCAGTCAAATTCGCCGAGCGCCAGCACGCGCTGTTTCTCGGGCGCGGCATCCATTATCCGATCGCGATGGAAGGCGCGCTCAAACTGAAGGAGATTTCGTACATCCACGCCGAGGCCTACCCCGCGGGCGAGCTCAAGCACGGGCCGCTCGCGCTGGTTGATCGGAATATGCCGGTGGTGGCGATCGCGCCGCAGGACGCGCTGCTGGAAAAGCTCAAATCCAACCTGCAGGAAGTGCGCGTGCGCGGCGGCGAACTTTACGTGCTCGCCGACCAGGGTTCGCGCATCGACGCGGCCGACGGCCTGCACGTGATCCGGCTGACCGATCACGCCGGCGTGCTTTCGCCGATCCTGCACACCATACCGCTGCAACTTCTCGCCTACCACGCCGCACTGCGGCGCGGCACGGATGTGGACAAGCCCCGAAACCTCGCCAAGTCCGTCACGGTCGAATAAGGGCGAGCCGCCCGCGGTTTCTTACAATCGTCGCAGCTTGCGTGTTGCGCCGGCAAACAGCAGGTCGTAGAGCCAGTTCGGCAGCACGCGCAGCGCGCGCGCGACGAGCGCCATTTGCCACGGAACCACGGCGAAGGTCTTCCCACTTTCGATGATGGAAATGATCTTGCGCGCCGCAGTGTCGGCGCTCATCAGGAACGGCATGGGATAAGGGTTTGGGGCCGTCATCGGCGTGGCGATAAAGCCGGGGCAGATGGTGATGACTGTTACTCCACACCGCGTCAACTCCACGCGCAGGCTTTCGAGATAGGAGATCGCCGCCGCTTTTGACGCCGAATAAGCTCCGGCGCCGGGCAGTCCGCGGTAGCCGGCGACGCTGGCAATGCCGACGAGCGTTCCCTGCCCTTTGTCCCGCATCTTTGCGACAAAGGGCTGGAAGGTTTTCACCATGCCCATGACGTTAATGTCGAGCACGTCCTGAAAGGCCTGCACGTCTTCGGCATATTCGGTCAGTGTGCCGAAGCTGACGCCGGCGTTGGCGATCACGACGTCTGGGCAGCCGTGGTGAGACATGAAATCGCTGGCGGCGGCAGCGAGCCCTACGGCGTCGCGCACGTCGAGCGGATAGATACGGGAAGGAGAATTGAGCCGTGCCGCGAGCTGCTTGAGCTCGGCTTCGCGCCTTGCGATCAGGCCAAGCGTCGCGCCCTGCGCCGCGTAGCGCTCGGCCAGCGCTTGGCCGAGACCGCCGGAGGCGCCGGTGATGATGACACGCAGTGAAGTTGCCCGCGCCATGTGCTCTAGGCCGCCTCCAAGGCGCGATGGGCGATTATTTCCTGGCGCGCTGCTGCCGGGCGATAGTGACGAGGTCGTCGAGTATCGGGATCACGCCGCGCACGGAACCGGCCATGCTGCTCGAGGTGAGATAGCGCCCGTCGACCACCAGTGAGGGCGTGCCCTGAACGTTGTAAGCCTGTGTGAGTTCCTTCGCCTGCTGCACCTTCTGCGCGACCTCGCTCGAACTGTAAGCATCCAGCCACTTTTGGCGGTCGATGCCGTGGCGCACCGCCCACTGCGCCATGACATCGGGCTTGCTCATGTGCAGCTCTTCGACGTGATAGCTGTGATAAGCCCGCTGGTGGAGCCGTTCGATTTCTCCCAGCGCCTCGAGCGTGTAGTAAACCCGCACATGCGGCGCCCAACCGTCTCTGAGTATCGCGGGAATGCGGCGCAGCGCCACATCCGCCGGCTTGCGGCTGATCCAGTCCTCAAGCGCCGGCTGCAGCTCGTAGCAGTATGGACAGCCGTACCAAAAGAAATCGATGACTTCGATCTTGTCTCCGGTCGCGACCGGCTGCTGCTCGATCAGGCGGTACTCGATATTGGGTCGCGCGCCTCGCACTTCCTGCGCGTGCGCGAGCGTTGCCAGCCCCAAAATTCCGAGACAACAAGCGATAATTCTTGAGACGCGAGCTATCGACAATGGAACCACGGGTTATTTGCCGCCGCGGTTCTTGCGCGCCAGCGCGACCAGTTCGTCGACGACCCGGAAGAAACGTTCGTAGTTGATGCTGTTATCGGGGTTGAGCGTCATCGATGGCGCGGTCAGGTACCTGCCGTCGACGACCAGTGCCGGCGTGCCGGAAATGTCGTAGTTGCGCGTCATGTCCACCGAGCGCTGGGCGCGGGACTGAACCGCAAACGAGTTGTAGGTGTCGATGAACTTTTGCCGATCGACGCCCCGCTTTGCCGCCCAGTCAAACAGCACCGTGGTGTCCTGCAGCCGGATCTTCTGCTCGTGAATCGCGCTGAATACGTCATGATGCAGCTTGTCGACCAGCCCCATCGCCTCGATCGTGTAGTAAGCCTTGGTCAGCGGCACCCACGAATCCTGGAACACCGCCGGCACGCGCTTGAACTCGACGTCGGCGGGCTTGCGCTTCAGCCACGCCCTGAGCGAAGGCTGCAGACTGCTGCAGTGAGGGCAGCCGTACCAGAAGAACTCGAGCACTTCGACTTTCTTGCCGCTGTCGGTGGGCTGCTGCGGGTTGAGCAGGCGGTAGTCCTTACCGGCGACGGCCTGCGCCGCCGCCGTGCCGGCCGAAAAAAACAACGCGAGCGCGGCAGCGAGCGGGAGGAAACGCTTGAAAAGTTGCATCATGTCTCCGTGTCAATATCGGCGCAGTTCACCGGTTGGCGGCCTCGCGCACCTTGATCAGCGTGGTCTCGACGCCGTTCTGCTTCAGAGTATCGCGCGCGCGGTTGAGTTCCTCGACGCTGGTGTACGGCCCGATCCGCACGCGGTGCCAGACCCCTTTGTCCGGCAACGGGGTGGTTTGGATCGTGGCCTCGATGCCGAGCAGCGCGAGCCTTGCCTTGAGATTATCCGCGTCGGGTGCGCTCTGAAACGCGCCCGCCTGCAGAAAAAACGCCTCCCTGGCCGACGCGGTTGACCCCTTTTGGGCGTCCTTCAGTTGCTGGTCGGTTGCCGGTTCTTCGGTTCCGGGCAGGATCTTGTAAAAATCGAAGCGCGGCTTGGACTCCGGTGCTTTGACCGTTTTTTCGTCGCTCCTTGCGATGTCCGGCGGGGCTTTAGGCGCCTCGCTCCTGACCGGCGGCGCGGGGCGACTGAGAAACGGGCTCGGCACCTTGTTGATGTACCACGCTACGCCGAGTGCGATGCCGAGACCGAGAATGAGGCCGATCAGGATGCCGACCAGCAGCGAGCTGCCGCCCTTACGACCACCGCTTTTTCGCTCGCTGCCTTTGTAGTCCTTGGTCATCGCAATATCTTACATTCTTTCGGGAGCGGAAACACCCAGCAGAGCAAGCCCGTTGTGCAGCACTTGACGCGCGGCGGTGATGAGCGCGATCCGCGCCAGTTTGACCGGTTCCTCGTCGACCAGAATGCGCGTCGCATTGTAGTAGCCGTGAAATTCGGCGGCGAGCTCCCTGAGGTAGAACGCGACCAGGTGCGGTGCCAGCTCACGCGCCGCGTCTTCCACCACGTCCGGGTATTCCATCAGCCGCGCGAGCAGCGCGAGTTCGTGTTCGGACGCGAGCAGCGCCGGGTCAACATCCCACAGGCTGGCGGGGTCTCCGCCCCACTGTTCATGCACGCTGCACACACGGGCGTGCGCGTACTGGATGTAATACACCGGGTTTTCGTTGCTCCGCGATTTCGCGAGATCGAGATCGAAGTCGAGGTGCTGGTCGCTCTTGCGCAGCACGTAGAAAAAGCGCGCCGCGTCGTTGCCGGCCTCCTGACGTAACTCGCGCAGTGTCACGAACTCGCCGGCGCGCGTCGACATCGGGACCTTCTGGCCGTTGCGGTAGAGCACCGCGAACTGCACCAGCGCGACGGTCAATTGGGTCGAATTGAGGCCCAGTGCCTCGAGGGCGCCTTTCACACGCGCGATATAGCCGTGATGATCGGCGCCCCAGACGTCGATCACCAGATCGAAGCCGCGTTCAAACTTGTTGAGATGATAAGCGATGTCCGAGGCGAAATAGGTGTATTGGCCGTTCTCGCGCTGGACGACCCGGTCCTTTTCGTCACCGAACCGCGATGAGCGGAACCATTTCGCCCCGTCCTGAACGTAGAGATGGCCACGCTGCGCGAGCCTCCTCACCGCGCGCTCGACCATGCCCGAATCATAAAGTGAGTGTTCCGAGAACCAGCCATCGAAGGTGACGCCGAATTCGGTGAGATCGGCGCGGCAATCAGCGAGCTGTTCGTTCAGGGCGAAACCATGAACATAGCCGTAGTCGGCGCCGAGAAGCGTCTTGGCCTTCGCGATCAGGGCGTCGAGGTGGGCTTCGGGGTCGGTAGCGACATCGGGCGCTCCAGCGACGATTTCTGCAGCGTCGCGCACGTAGCGCTTGCCGTGCGCCGCGAGAACCTGTCGCGCCATATCGCGTACGTAACCGCCCTGGTAAGCGTTTGGCGGGAACGGCACGGCCACGCCGGACAGCTCCAGATAGCGCAGCCAAGTCGACAGCGCCAGAATGTCCATCTGCCGGCCGGCATCGTTGACGTAGTATTCGCGCGAGACGTCGAAACCGGCCACCGAGAGCACGTTGGCGAGGCTCGCTCCAAATGCCGCACCGCGGCCGTGCCCGACGTGCAGCGGACCGGTGGGGTTCGCGGACACGAACTCGATCTGCACCTTCTTTTTCTGCCCCAATCCGCTGGTGCCGTATCCGTCGCCGGCCTGCAGGATGTGATTGATGACCTGCTGCTTGTATGAGCGTTTGAGAAAAAGGTTGATGAATCCGGCGCCGGCAACCTCCGCTTTCTCGAGATACGGCGAATCCGGCAGCGCGGCGACCAGCTTGAGGGCGATGTCGCGCGGCTTGGCGCGGAGCTGTTTAGCGAGCTGTAGCGCGAGGTTGCACGCGTAATCGCCGTGCTGCGCCTGCCTGGGTTTTTCCAGCACGATATTGGTGTCCGCCAACTGCGGTGCGACCTCGTGCAGCGCTGTCGCAAACAGCATGGAAAAATGCGCGCGCAAATCCGGCGTAGTTGAAGTCGTCATTCGCTAGCAGCCTGTCGGACTTAACAGCCCGAACAGGCTGCTAAAAGCAAAACCGGCTGACAATTCCGAAAAAAACCCGCCGAACGGGTCGAACGTGAAGAAAACTGAGGGTGAATTCGCATATCTATCATGTTCTCTTGCAATTTTCCTGGCGCCGGTTTTGCATTAGGAATTTGTCGGGGCCAAGTCCGACAAACTCCTAGGGACTGAAAAGGGCGCGATATTATAGCCGACGCGGGGGCGAGACCCGGCCTCAGAACTCGAGCGGGTCGACGTCAAGCGACCAGCGCGCCCGGGTCGAAGGCTCCGCCGCGAGCCTGGCATGCCACGCGGCAAGGAAGCTCTGCAACCGGACGCGCGACTCCGCCTGCACCAGCAGTTGCGCGCGCTCGCGCCCGGCGAGCCGGACCATGCCGGCGGGAACCGGGTCGTAGATCGTGACGCCCTGTGCCAGCGTCTTGGCAATGCGCGCCGCGCGGGCGAGATAGGCAAGCGCCGTTTCCAGCCTGGGCGCTTCGGCGCGCAGCAATGCCTGGCAGACAAACGGCGGAAATCCCGCCTGCCGTCGCTCGGCGAGCAGATCGCGGGCGAACGCAGCGTAATCCTGGCGCTGCAGCGCGGCGTAGAGCGGATGCTGCGGAAATTCGGTCTGGATCAGCACTTCGCCCTGCATGTCGCCACGCCCGGCGCGGCCCGCCACCTGCGTGAGCAGGGCGAACAGGCGCTCGGGTGCGCGAAAATCGGTGCTGTAAAGCAGGCTGTCGGCGTTCACCACGCCGACCAGGTTGAGATGCGGGAAATCGTGGCCCTTGGCAAGGATCTGGGTGCCGACCAGGATATCGATTTCGCGCGCATGGATCTGGCGGCGCATTGCGTGCCAGGAAAGCTTCCGCCGCGTGCTGTCGCGGTCGATCCGCAAGATGCGTGCCCGCGGGAAATGCTGCGCCAACGCCGCCTCCACGCGCTGCGTGCCCTGCCCGAGCGGCGCAAGTTCCTGGTTTCCGCACTCGGGGCATGTCACAGGCACGGGCGCCTGGTAGCCGCAATGGTGGCAATGGAGCCGCCGGTCGCGCAGGTGGAGCACCAGCTGCGCGGAACAGCGGTGACAGCCCGACAGCCACCCGCATGCGTGGCACATCAGCACCGGCGCGTAACCGCGGCGGTTTATGAATACCAGGCTTTGCTCTTTGCGCGCAAGGCGCGCCGCGATCGCCGCCAGCAGCGGTTGTGACAACCCGTCCTCCAGCTTCTCGCCGCGCGTGCTGATGCACGCGATCCGTGGCGGCGCGGCGTTGATGCGCTGCGCGAGGGTCAACAGCTGATAGCGGCCGTTTGCGGCGTTGTAGTAGGTTTCGAGTGCCGGGGTCGCCGAGCCCAGCACGACTGGAACGCTGCGCTGCTGCGCGCGCACGACGGCGAGATCCCGGGCCGAATAGCGCAGGCCCTCCATCTGCTTGAAAGAGGCATCTTGCTCCTCGTCGACGATGATGATGCCGAGCTCTGGCAGCGGCGCAAACACCGCCAGGCGCGTGCCGAGCACAATGCGAGCGCGGCCTGCCTGAGCCGCGAGCCAGTGCTGAAGGCGCTCGGTTTCGTTGAGCGCGCTGTGTAGGCTCACGAGAGTTGTGGCGGGAAAGCGTTCTCGTATCATGGCCTCCAATTGTGGCGTCAGCGCGATCTCGGGCACCAGCAACAACGCCTGGCGGCCGGCGCGGAGTACCGCGTCGACCGCGCGCAGATAAATCTCGGTCTTGCCGCTGCCCGTGACGCCGAGCAGCAAGAACGGCTGAAAGGCGTCACGGCGGGCGCAAACTGCACGCACGGCTTCCGCCTGTTCCGGCGTAAGCGCAGGGCCTGCCGCCGCGCTGTGCGGTCCCGGCGCCGGCGTGCGTGGTGCGACGTTCTGGCGCTCCACCCAGCCGGAGGCAATCAGCTGCTTGAGCGCCGCACGCGCAGTCGGCGCGACCGTCTTGACGGCCGCGGCGTCCAGGGCCCGCTGCTGTTTTAAGAGGTCGAGCAGGCGGCGCTTGACCACGGCGCGTGCCGGCAGCTGAGCGAAATCGGCGGCCTCCCCGGAAGTCGTCAGCACGAAGCAAGCCTCAACCGGGCGTTGCAACGCGTGGACTCGGCGCAGGCGTGCGGGCAGCGCGTTCATCAGCACCGGCCCCAGCGCGTGATGATAATAGTCGCTTGCAAACCTGAGCAGCCGCAGATCGTCCGTGAAGAGCGCGGGTGTATCGCGCAGCACACGCAGCGCCGACTTGAGGCGATGAACCGGCACTTCCGAAGTCGCCGCGATCTCGACGATGATCCCCACTGCGGTCCTCTTGCCAAACGGCACCAGCACGCGACGGCCGACGTCGTCAGCACCGACGTCATCGGCGCGATAGTCGAACAGCGTGGCTACCGGGACATCGAGTCCCACGCGAATGATTTTCATCGGGCCGACAGAGAGAAAGCGAAGATAGTTAGAGCGTACTGCTCACGCCGATTCTGTGAATCCGCGGCAAGGGACTTATATGCCACAATAATTTCTCTTTGTTCACATCATGTTGTGGATAACTTTGTTGATGAACACCGTGGTCCAAATGCGGTTATCATGCCGGAGACTCTGGATGGCAGTTGGGCAAATGGAATTTGGAATAATAAAAACACAAATAAACAGCATGTTACGATCATAATTTGGATTGAACGCCGGAGCACGGCAAAACCCTGCCGCGTGTAACGCCTTGCTGTGCATAAGTTTTTAGGCACCGTCCCCGGCCATAACGAACTCTGGCGCAGCTTGGCGGCCGGTTTCCTAGTGGTAATGCGGGCTCAGTTCGTGTACCGCGTTGACCAATGCGGCGACATTTTCGGGCGACGTGAATTGGGAAACCCCGTGACCTAAATTGAAAACATGTCCGTTGCCGTGGCCGAAAGCCGCCAAGACCTGGTGCGTCTGCCGCTTGATGATCTCCGGACTGGAGAACAGCACCGCCGGATCGAGATTGCCTTGGAGCGCCACGCGGTTGCCGATGCGCCTGCGCGCCTCGCCGATATCCGTGTTCCAGTCGAGTCCGACCGCGTCGCAGCCGATGGCGGCGATATCTTCCAGCCATTGCCCGCCGCCTTTCGTGAACACGATGTTGGGGACAGCCTCTCCACCGTGTTCGCGTTTGAGCCCGGCGACGATGCGTTGCAGGTAAGGGAGCGAAAACTCGCGGTACGCTGTGCCGCTGAGCACACCACCCCAGGTATCGAATAGCATCACCGCCTGCGCGCCAGCCTCGATTTGGGCGTTAAGGTAGGCGGTGACGGCACGGGTGTTGATGTCGAGGATGTGATGCAACACCTGGGGCCGGTTGTAAAGCATGGACTTGGTCATGCGGAAGTCAGCACTTGCTCCGCCTTCCACCATATAGCATGCGAGCGTGAACGGGCTGCCCGAAAAACCGATCAACGGTACTTCATTGGCAAGCGCACGGCGGATTTGCGCCACCGCGTCGAGCACGTAGCGCAGGTGTTCGCCGGGGTCGGGCACAAACAGATTGCGGATTTCCCACTCGTCGCGCAGAGGACGCTCAAATTGCGGGCCTTCGCCCTCGGAAAAATAAAGACCGAGTCCCATGGCGTCGGGAATCGTCAGGATGTCGGAAAACACGATCGCCGCATCCAGCGCGAAACGCGCCAGCGGCTGCAGTGTTACCTCGGTGGCAAAATCCGGATTCTTGCACAGCGCAAGAAAACTGCCGGCGCGCGCGCGGGTCTGGTTGTACTCGGGAAGGTAGCGCCCCGCTTGGCGCATGATCCACACCGGCGTGTACGGCGTGGGCTCGCGCTTGAGGGCGCGGATCAGCGTGTCGTTTTTGAGCTTCGACATCAGGATCGAGGATTGAGGACCGAGGACTGAAGGTAAAGCTCGAACAACAAGCTCGCTCGATCCTCAATCCTTGATAACTCAATCCTGTTTCATTCAGCGTGGCAGCCTGGACGCGCCCATCAGGAACTCATCCACAGCCCGTGCGCATTGCCGACCCTCGCGTATCGCCCACACCACCAACGACTGGCCGCGCCGCATGTCTCCGGCCGCGAACACCTTGGAAGCCGAGGTCTGGTAGCGGTCGGTATCAGCCTTGACGTTGCTGCGGGTGTCTCTCGCGACGCCGAGCTCTTCGAGCAGCCCCGATTGGATCGGTCCCAGGAAGCCCATCGCCAACAGCACGAGATCGGCGCTCATTTCGAATTCCGAACCGGCAATCTCCCGCACCCCCCCGTCCTTCCACTCAACGCGCGCGGCGATCAATTTTTCCACCTTGCCGTTGCGGCCCTCGAAGCGCTTGGTGGCCACCGCCCAATCGCGCCGGCAGCCTTCCTCCTGCGAGGAGGAGATGCGCAGCTTCACCGGCCAGTAGGGCCAGACGAGGGGCTTGTTCTCATCTTCGGGCGGCTGCGGCAGGAGTTCGAACTGGGTAATCGATTTTGCGCCGTGCCGATTCGAGGTGCCGACGCAGTCGGAACCGGTGTCGCCGCCGCCGATAATGACCACGTGTTTACCGGTGGCGAGAATCTGGCCAGGAACCTTGTCACCGGCGACGACCCTGTTCTGCTGCGGCAGGAAGTCCATCGCGAAGTGGACCCCATCGAGGTCGCGACCCGGGACCGCCAGGTCGCGCGGCAGTTCGGCACCGCCGCAGATCACTACCGCGTCGAACTCCGCGACCAGTTTCTTTGCCGCCACATCAACACCGACATGCTGGCTGACGCGGAATTCGACCCCCTCGGCGCGCATCTGCTCCATGCGGCGGTCTATCAGCTGTTTTTCCATCTTGAAATCAGGGATACCGTAGCGCAGGAGCCCGCCGATGCGGTCGCTTTTCTCGAACACCACGATGTCGTGGCCGACCCGCGCCAGTTGTTGCGCGCAGGCGAGCCCCGCCGGGCCGGAGCCGATCACTGCCACCCGCCTGCCGGTCTTGCGCTGTGGCGGCTGCGGCGTGACCCAGCCCATTTCCCAACCCTTGTCGATGATCGCATGCTCGATCGACTTGATGCCGACCGGGTCGTTGTTGATGTTGAGCGTGCACGCTGCCTCGCACGGCGCGGGGCAGACGCGACCGGTGAACTCCGGGAAGTTGTTGGTCGAGTGCAGGGTGTCGAGCGCCTGCTTCCAATCCTGTTTGTAGACGAGGTCGTTCCAGTCCGGAATGATGTTGTTGATCGGGCAGCCGCTCATGCAAAACGGCGTGCCGCAGTCCATACAGCGCGCGCCCTGAATGCCGGCCTGTTCGTCGGTAAGGTGGTGCACGAACTCGCGATAGTGCCTGACGCGCGCGCGCTTGTCCTCGGCCGCTTCCTGCAGGCGCTCGAGCTCCATGAATCCGGTGATTTTTCCCATCTCAATTCAACCCCAAAACAAATCGGCCACACAGATCACGGAGAACACGGAGAGAATCCGGGGCTAATCGGACCCCCTGTAATCTGGGTGGCAAATGGCGCTACGCGGCGATTTTCTTGCTCTTCGCTGCGAGTTCGCCCAGTGCCCGGCGGTATTCGTTGGGGAAGACCTTGATGAACTTCGCCCGGTATTGCGCCCATTTATCGAGTATGCGCCGTGCCTGCGCGCTGCCGGTATAACGCGCGTGCTTCTCAACGAGGCTCTTAAGGATTACCTCGTCAGCACGGCCTTGGTGCCAGAGGTCGCGTGCGACCTTGGCCTCCTGCTCGGCTTCGGTGAGCACGGACTCGATCTTCACCATCGAGAGATTGCAGTGTTTCTCGAACGCGCCGTCCTCGTCCAGCACGTAGGCGATGCCGCCCGACATACCCGCGGCAAAATTCCGCCCGGTGCCCCCCAGTATCACCACCGTGCCGCCGGTCATGTACTCGCAGCCGTGGTCGCCCACCCCCTCCACCACGGCGTGTGCACCCGAGTTACGCACGGCGAAGCGCTCACCGGCAACGCCACGGAAATACGCTTCGCCGCAGATCGCGCCGTAGAGCACGACGTTACCGGTGATGATGTTTTCAGTGGGCTCGCCGCGGAACTTGGGCGAGGGCTGCACGCAGATGCGCCCGCCGGAAAGCCCTTTGCCGCAATAGTCGTTGGTGTCGCCGATGAGGTCGAGCGTGACCCCTTTGGCGAGGAAGGCGCCGAAGCTCTGGCCCGCCGAGCCGGCAAAGCGGATGTGAATGGTTTCCTCGGGCAGCCCGTCGTGACCATAGCGCCTCGCGATCTCGCCGGATAGCATCGTCCCGACCGTGCGGTTGATATTGCGGATCGGCATGTCGATGGCCACCCTTTCACCGTAATTAAGGGCGGGTCTGGCGAGCTCGATCAGCCGGTTATCGAGCGCCTTTTCCAGGCCGTGGTCCTGCGTCTCGCAGTGGTAGCGTGCCACCTCGACCGGCATCTGCGGCATGTAGAAGATCCTGGAGAAATCCAGGCCCTCCGCCTTCCAGTGCGCGATCCCCTTCTTCATGCCGAGCAGGTCGGTACGACCGATCAGGTCGTTGAAGCTGCGGATGCCGAGGCTCGCCATCAGCTCGCGCACTTCTTCTGCGACGAAAAAGAAATAATTAATCACGTACTCCGGCTTGCCTGAAAACTTCTTCCTCAGCACCGGGTCTTGGGTCGCCACCCCGACAGGGCAAGTATTCAGGTGGCACTTGCGCATCATGATGCAGCCGTTGACGACCAGCGGGGCGGACGCGAAGCCGAACTCATCGGCGCCGAGCATGGCGCCGATCACCACGTCGCGCCCGGTCTTGATCTGGCCGTCGACCTGCACTGCGATCCTGCCGCGCAGACGGTTGAGCACCAACGTTTGCTGCGTCTCGGCGAGTCCGAGCTCCCAGGGCGTGCCGGCGTGCTTGATGGAGGACCAAGGCGAAGCGCCGGTGCCGCCGTCGTGCCCCGAGATGGTGACGTGGTCGGACTTTGCCTTCGCCACGCCCGCGGCAACCGTACCGACGCCGACTTCGGAAACGAGCTTCACCGAAACCGAAGCCGTCGGATTCGCGTTCTTGAGGTCATGAATCAGCTGCGCGATGTCCTCGATCGAGTAGATGTCGTGGTGCGGCGGCGGCGAGATCAGTTCCACCCCGGGCGTCGAGTAGCGCAGCACGGCGATGTACTCCGACACCTTGCGGCCTGGCAGCTGGCCGCCTTCGCCAGGTTTGGCGCCCTGCGCGATCTTGATCTGCATCTGCTCGGCGCTCGACAGGTACTCGGCGGTGACGCCGAAGCGGCCCGAGGCCACCTGCTTGATCTTCGACTTGAGCGAGTCGCCTTCCTTCAACTCGATGTCGCGCTCGACGCGGTTCTTGCCCAGCCGCGATTGCAGGGTCTCTCCCGCTTTCACCGGCGCGTAACGGTTGCGGTCCTCGCCGCCTTCGCCGGTGTTCGACTTGCCGCCGATGCGATTCATGGCAATCGCAAGCGTGGTGTGCGCCTCGATCGAGATCGAGCCGTGCGACATTGCGCCGGTGGAGAAGCGTTTGACGATCTCGGTGGCGGGCTCGACCTCCTCGATGGGAATCGGCTTCACCCCGTCAAGCTTGAAATCGAATAGGCCGCGGAACGTCATGTGCCGCCGGGACTGATCGTTGATGATGCTCGCGTATTCCCTGTACGTTTGATAGGAATTACTCCGCGTCGAATGCTGGAGCTTCGCGATCGCGTCGGGCGTCCACATGTGCTCATCGCCGCGCAGCCGCCACGCATACTCGCCGCCGGCGTCGAGCGCCGAGGCGAGCACCGGATCGTCCCCGAAAGCCCCCTGGTGGATGCGAATCGCCTCTTCGGCAACCTCGAATATGCCGATGCCCTCGACCGAGGAAGTGGTGCCGGCGAAGTACTTGTCTACGAGCGACCTCGCCAGTCCGATGGCCTCGAAGATCTGCGCGCCGGTGTAGGACATGTAGGTCGATGTGCCCATCTTGGACATCACCTTCTTCAGGCCCTTGCCGGTCGCCTTGACGAAGTTCTTGATCGCCTTTTTCCCGTCCACTCCCTCGCCGAGCAACCCTCGCGCCGCGACATCGAGCAGCGTTTCAAGCGCGAGATACGGGTGCACGGCTTCCGCGCCGTAACCGCCGAGCAGCGCGAAGTGGTGCACTTCCCGCGTCGAGCCCGTTTCCACCACCAGGCCGGCGCTGGTGCGAAGTCCCTTGTTGACAAGGTGCTGATGGATCGCGGAGAGCGCCAGGAGCGCCGGGATCACAACATGCTCGCGATCGATCTTGCGGTCGGAGATGATGATGATTGAACATCCTGCGCGCACCGCATCCTCGGCCTGGGCGGAGAGGCTCGCCAGCCGCGCCTCGATCGCTTCCTTGCCCCACGCCAGCGGGTAGGTGATGTCGAGTTCGAACGACTTGAACTTGCCGTCGGTGTAGCGGTCGATATGACGGATTTTCTCCATCTCGTAGAAATCCAGCACCGGCTGGCTCACTTCGAGTCGGATCGGCGGATTCATCTCGTCAATGCCGAGCAGATTGGGTTTGGGTCCGATGAACGACACCAGCGAAGTCACCAGCTCCTCGCGGATCGGATCGATGGGCGGATTGGTGACCTGCGCGAAGAGCTGCTTGAAGTAGTGATAAAGCGTCTTGTTCTTGTGCGACAGCACCGCCAGCGGACTATCGTTGCCCATCGAACCGACCGGCTCTTCGCCGTTCACCGCCATCGGCGTCATCAGGAACTTGATGTCCTCCTGGGTGTAGGCGAAGGCCTGCTGGCGGTCGAGCAGCGGAACGCCGGAACGCTCAGGCTGCTGCTTGTCGCTTTCCACATCGTCGAGCTTGATGCGGATGCGTTCTATCCATTCGCTGTACGGCTTGGAGGATGCCAGCGTATCCTTGAGTTCCTTGTCGTCGATGATGCGACCTTTTTCCAGATCGACCAGGAACATTTTTCCCGGCTGCAGCCGCCATTTCTTGGTGATCTTTTCTTCTGGCACCGGCAGGCAGCCGCACTCCGAGCCCATGATCACGAGGTCGTCCTCGGTGACGATGTAGCGCGACGGGCGCAGGCCGTTGCGGTCGAGCGTGGCGCCGATCTGGCGGCCGTCGGTAAAGGCGATCGAGGCGGGTCCATCCCACGGCTCCATCATGGCGGCGTGGTACTCGTAAAAGGCGCGGCGGTTGGCGTCCATCAGCGTATGCCCCTCCCACGCTTCGGGGATCATCATCATCACGGCATGGGCGAGCGAATAGCCGCCCATGACGAGCAGTTCCAGCGCATTGTCGAACGAGGCCGAATCCGATTGGCCGTCGTAGATCAAGGGCCAGATCTTGGCGAGGTCGTCGCCGAGAACGGGGCTGGAAATGGCGCCTTGGCGGGCGCGAATCCAGTTGACGTTGCCTCTGAGGGTGTTGATTTCGCCGTTGTGCGCGATCATCCGGAACGGGTGCGCAAGGCTCCACGACGGGAAGGTGTTGGTCGAGAAGCGCTGGTGGATCAGCGCGAGCGCGGAGGCCGTCCGTGTGTCCTGGAGGTCCTTGTAGTATCCGCCAACCTGGCGCGCGAGCACCATGCCTTTGTAGGCGATGGTGCGTGCCGACATCGACGGCACGTAAAACTCCTTGCCGTGGGCGAGCTTGAGCGCCTGGATGGCGTGGCCGGACGCCTTGCGAATGATGTAGAGCTTGCGTTCGAGCGCGTCGGTCACCGTCACGCCTGCGCCGCGGCCGATGAAAACCTGCCGAACCATCGGTTCGACCAGCTTTACCGACTCTCCGAGATCGGAGTTGTCGACCGGCACGTCGCGCCAGCCGAGCAGGACCTGCCCTTCGTCCTTGATCGCACGTTCGATTTCGTACTCGCAGGCAAATCGCGAGGCGGGATCGCGCGGCAGAAATACCATCCCCACGCCATACTGCCCGACGGGCGGCAGCTTCACGGCCTGTTTGGCCATCTCCTCGCGGAGCAGCCTGTCCGGGATCTGGATCAGCACGCCCGCGCCGTCGGAAGCCTTGGGATCCGCACCCACCGCACCGCGATGGGCGAGATTCTTGAGGATCTGTAGCCCCTGCAGGACGATGGTATGGCTTTTCTTGCCCTTGATATGGGCGACAAAACCCACGCCGCACGCGTCGTGTTCGTGCGCGGGGTCGTATAGTCCCTGCAATGTTGGCAGACCGGGTGGGTTCACGCTGTATCCTCGCCAAAAAAGCTATCGCAGCCGCCGCCCGTGCGCATTTATGCTGCGCCGCCGCAACGACTGCCTCTCAGCCGATCAAATTTGCGATGAAACCTATTAAGTCTACCGGCTTCAAGGGCTTGCTTCAACAAAAATCATGTGGGCAAGCGCTTGCTCTCGTCCATTTCGTCAAGTTTCCTCGATGGCGAAGAGGCGGCGGTGTTCAAGAAAGGCATAACGATCAGTCATCCCCGCCACATAATCGGCTATGGCGCGTGCTGTATCGTCGGCTGCCCGCGCTTGGAATTCGGGCGGCAGCAGGCGCGGGTCGGACAGGAAGGCATGGAAAAGATCGGTGACGATGCGTCGCGCTTTGGCGCTCATACGGGCGACGCGGTAGTGTTGATAGAGGTTGATCTGCAGGAACTGCTTGAGATCCTGCTGTTCACGCAAGACTTTTTCGCTGAATGCGACCAGCGGAGGCGCCCGGCGCACGTCGTCGATTGAAGCCGGCGCATGGGTGCGGATGTTCATGGTGCTTTGCCCGGTGAGATCGGTCACCAGGGTGTCGATCATGCGGCGCACAGTTTCATGCACCAGGCGCCGCCCGTTCAGCCCAGGAAACTCGCGCAATGCGGCTTTCATGTGGCGGGCGAAAATCGTCACCCCCGACAGCGCTTCGAGCGTGAGCAGCCCCGAGCGCAGGCCGTCGTCGACGTCGTGATTGTTATAGGCGATTTCGTCGGCAAGGTTGGCAACCTGGGCCTCAAGCGACGGCCTTTGTTTCCTGATGAATCGCTCCCCGACCTCGCCCAGCGTGCGCGCGTTCTTCAGCGAGCAGTGCTTGAGTATGCCTTCGCGCGTTTCGAAGGTCAGATTGAGCCCGTCGAAGGCGCCGTAACGCCGCTCCAGGACATCGACCACGCGCAAGCTTTGCAGATTATGTTCAAACCCGCCAAACGGTTTCATGCAGGCATTGAGCGCGTCCTGCCCGGTGTGCCCGAATGGCGTATGGCCGAGGTCGTGGGCGAGGGCGATCGCCTCAGTGAGATCTTCGTCGAGTCTTAGGTTACGGGCCACCGAGCGGCCGATTTGCGCGACTTCAAGGCTGTGGGTCAGGCGCGTGCGGAAAAGGTCCCCTTCGTGGTTGACGAACACTTGCGTCTTGTACTCAAGCCGACGGAAAGCGGTGGAATGAATGATGCGATCACGATCACGCTGAAATTCGCTGCGGCCGCGTGGGGGCGCCTCACGGTAACGCCGACCGCGTGAATTGGCGGGACCGGCGGCGCAGGGTGCTCGATCAAACACGGGCGGACTGCTTGCCCAGGACTTCATTGAGCGCATCCGCCGGCACGTTGTCGGCGACAAAGGCGTCGCCGAGTCGTTTGAGCAGCACAAAGCGAATCCTGCCGCCTTCGACCTTCTTGTCGTGGCCCATGAGTGCCCGGTAACGCTCAATGCCGAATTCGGGAGCGGCGACGGGCAGCCCCGCGCGCGAGAGAGTGTCAATGACACGCGTGACGTCATGACGTGCCAGCAGCCCCATGCGCTGCGACAGCTTGGCCGCAAGCACCATGCCGGCGGAGACCGCTTCACCGTGCAACCAGTTGCCAAAGCCCAGCCCGGCCTCGATCGCGTGGCCAAAGGTGTGCCCATAGTTGAGCAAAGCGCGGATCCCTGTTTCGCGTTCGTCGGCGGCGACGATATCAGCCTTGTTGCTGCATGAGCGCTCGATAGCATAAGCGAGCGCTTCGGGCTCCCGCGCCACCAGTCTGTTCATGTTCTTCTCCAGCCAGTCGAAGAACTTCGCATCACGAATCAGTCCGTACTTGATGACCTCGGCGAGGCCCGCCGCAAGTTCGCGGTCGGGCAGCGTGGCGAGCGTATCGGTGTCGGAAATGACGGCCAGCGGCTGATAGAACGCGCCGATCATGTTCTTGCCAAGCGGATGGTTGATCGCGGTCTTGCCCCCCACCGCCGAGTCGACTTGGGCGAGCAAGGTGGTGGGAATCTGTACGAAAGGCACCCCGCGCTGGTAGACGGCCGCGGCGAAGCCCGCGAGGTCGCCGATCACCCCCCCTCCCAAAGCGAGCAGCGTGGTCCTGCGCTCGCAGCGGTTTTCAATCAGGGCATCGAAGATCTTGTTCAATGTTTCCCAGTTCTTGTGCGCTTCGCCGTCCGGGAGCAAAACGGTCATCACGCCGACGCCGCGGGCTTCGAGCGCCCGGCTCAGAGGCTCCAGATAGAGTGGCGCGAGCGTCGTATTGGTGATGATCGCGACCTTGTTCTGCGGCAACCTGGCAGCGATCAATTCAGCGCGCGATAGCAGCCCCGCCCCGATGTGGATCGGGTAGCTGCGGTCCGCGAGGGCGACGGTCAAGGTTTGCATCGACGGTCCGATCACGATACGTTCAGTTCGTGCTGAGCGCACTATCGGCCGTGCCTGAACCGCGCCTAAACTGCGCCAGCCGCTGTTCGAGTTTGTGCGCGAGGCTGCCCACACTCTGACTGCCGGTGTCGATGATCACATCGGCGATCTCGCGGTAAAGCGGGTCACGCTGGGCAAATAGTTCCTGCAATTTCTTCAACGGGTCGTCCGTCTGCAGCAGCGGACGATTCTTGTCGTGGTGCGTGCGCTGCCATAAATCGGGCGCCGTCGCACGCAGGTAGATCACCGTGCCGTGCTCGGCGAGGAGCCTGCGGTTTTGTTCGGAGAGGACCGCGCCGCCGCCGGTCGCAACGACGATATTCGTGCGCCGTACCAACTCAGCAAGCAACTTGGCTTCGCGCGCCCGAAAGCCAGCCTCACCCTCAATCTCGAAGATCACCGGAATCTTGACACCCGTGGCGCGCTCGATTTCCTGGTCCGTGTCGTAAAACGTCTTGTGCAGGCGCTTCGCGAGCGCCCGGCCGACCGAGGTCTTGCCCGCGCCCATCAGGCCGACCAGGAATATGTTCTCCGGCAAGCCGTCCCGCTGTGGGAGGCTGTCGATACGCGCATCCATGTGGCGATTCTAACGGAATCACCGCACTTGGCATAACGGTGGGTTGGCAGGGCTTAGCCGATTTCGCAATAAAAAAGGCGGCATGCGCCGCCTTTTTCTGGAGAGGTCGGGCCTTTTCAGCGCACCGTCAGCGTTTCCTTGAGGATCTTGGGCGTGATGAAGATCAGCAATTCGCGCCGTTCGTCCGACTTAATGTTGTTCTTGAACAGGAACCCGACATACGGCAGATCGCCGAGCACCGGGACCTTGTTCGTCGTGGATCGTTCTTCCTGGCTGTAGATGCCGCCGATCACCACCGTGCCGCCGTTTTCAACCAGCACTTCGGTCGTAATCTGTTTGGTGTCAATCGAGGGGCCGCCAGCCGTCACCTGTCCAACGCTGTCTTTGTTGACCTTGAGGGCCATGATGACGTTGTCGTCGGGCGTAATCTGCGGCTTGACCTTGAGCGAGAGCGTCGCTTTCTTGAACTGGACGGCGGTCGCGCCGCTCGAAGTCGCCTGCTGATAGGGAATCTCGGTGCCCTGCTCGATCGTGGCCTCGACCTTGTCGGCAGTGATTACCCGCGGACTGGAGACGATCTTGCCTTTGCCGTCAGCCTGCAGAGCGGAGAGTTCCAGGTTAAGAAACCTAGTTGCATTGGTATTGAACAGAATCATCGAAAACACCCCGGCAGCCGCACCGCTAATATTTCCGGCAGGCAGGTTCACGTTCGTAAAATCATTCTGGGTTGGGTCGGTACTGAGCTGTCCGGTATGAAATTGCGTGTCGTTCGAACTGGCCCCCGGCAGAATGCGCACCCCGCTATTTTGGCTCGGCAGGCCCCACCCTTGGCTGCGGTCATGATACCCGAGCCGGACCCCCAGGTTACGGCTGAAGGTGTCCGACGCCTCGACAATACGCGACTCGATCATCACCTGGCGTACCGGCACATCGATCTGGCGTATGAGTTTCCTCACTTCTTCGAGGCGCGTTGGCGTGTCCTGCACGAATACAGTGTTGGTGCGCGCATCGACGACCGCGCTGCCGCGTTTGGACAACAGGCGGTTAGTCCCGGTGCTCAGGAACGCCTGGACGTCAGGGGCTTTCTGGTAATTCAGCTGAAAGCTCTCAGTGTGGGTCGGCTCCAGCTCCGCGATCTGCTGCCGGGCTTCGAGCGCCAGCTTCTCTTTGGTTGCCAGTTCGTCACGCGGCGCGATCCACACCACGTTGCCGGACTTGCGCATGTCGAGACCCTTGCTCTGCAGGATGATATCGAGCGCCTGGTCCCACGGAACGTCCTTGAGACGCAGCGTCAGGTTACCGGTCACCGTGTCGCTGGTGATGATGTTAAGCCCCGTGAAATCCGCGAGCACCTGCAGCACCGCACGTACTTCCACGTTCTGGAAGTTGAGCGAAAGCTTTTCGCCCTGGTAGCCCGGACGGCTGCCCTGCACCAGTTTGTTGGGGTCTTCGACGATCTGCTTCACCTCGATGATGAAGCGGTTGTCGGTCTGAAAGGCGGAATGCTCCCAATTGCCGCGCGGCGTGATCACCAGCCGTGCATTGCCGCCTTGGGTCATGGCGTCTACGGTCTGTACCGGTGTGCCGAAGTCGGTCACGTCGAGCCGTCGCTCGAGGTTTTTCGGCAGGGCGGCGTTGAGGAAATCGACGATAATGGACCGGCCCTGCTGCCGGATATCGATACCGACCGCGTTGTCTGAGAGATCAACTACAATGCGCCCTTCGCCACTGCCGCCGCGGCGGAAATCCACGTCGCGCACGCTGTGCTTCTGGTCGCCGGGGCGCGCGTCAGAGAAATGCTGGGTCATGCCGGTGGCCGCGGTAGTCGCCGCCCCCGTGTCCTGCAGCGTGATCAGCACCGATTTGCCGTCGATCTGGGTGTCATAACTGAGGTTTTTGGTGAGCTCCATCACCATGCGGGTGCGTCCGCCGGCTTGCACTACGTTGATGCGGCGCAGGTCGCCGCCACCGACTTCCTGCACGCTGCGTCCCAGTGCGTTGGTCGTGTTCGGGAAATCGAACGCGATGCGCGGCGGATTATTGACCGTAAACCCGGCGGGCGGATTCGCGGGCGCCTCCTTAAGCGTCACCTTGACAATAATCTTGCCAGCCTGCTGCGGGGAGACGCTGACAGCCTCGATGCTGTTGGCCTGCGCCCATGCCGAGACACTCGCCGCGGCCATGATCAACGCCAGAACCGCGCGCCAGGCACGCGACATCACGCGGGACATCAGTTCAGGGGAAAGTTTCATTTTCTGGCCTCCTGTTCATCCAGCTGCAGCGCCTGCTCCTTTTCTTCCCAGGTGCCGCTACTGTCCTGAACAATTTCTTTGAGCATTATAGTGGTTTCCGTAATGGCGATAACGCGCCCGAAGTTCTGCCCCAGGTAATTGCCGGCTCTCACTCGGAACAGGTTGTTGTCCGGAGATTTCACGAGCGCATGCATGACCTTTTTCTGCTGCAACGTGCCGACCATCTTCAGGTTCTCGAGCGGATACGCCTCGAGCGCTTCTTTGCGCCGGTTGAAATCGGGCTGAATGCCTCCCGCGCCGGCCGCCGTTTTGGGCGGTTCGATCTTCCGCGGCTTGAACGGATCAATCAAGTTGAAGGCGTCATAGGTAAACGGCTCGTAGGGCTTGACTTCCGGCAAGGGCGGAACGCGGCCGGAGGGCAATTTGTCGGAATCCTTGACGAATTTCTTAACCTCGTCCAAATGCCGCTCGCCGCACCCTGCAAGCGCGAGGCAACCGAGCAAAATAATGAATTTAGCGCGCATCATTTTTTCGCCGCGGCGGGCCTGCTTTTGGCTGCCGCCGCTTTTCGCTGTTGAGCAATTTCCGCTTCATCCAGATAGCGGAAGGTCTTGGCCGTGGCATCCATCACCAACCCATCCTTAACGGAACTGAGCGCGATGTCGTTCAGCGTCACGATGCGTGACAGCTTGCCGATGTCGCTCGCGAAGGCGCCAATGTCGTGGTAATTGCCCGTGATCTTGATGGTGATCGGCAACTCGGCATAGAAATCCCTCGCCGATTCTGCGCCTGGTCTGAACAACTCGAATTGCAGCCCGCGGCCGAGACCGGCCTGGTTGATATCGGTCAGAAGGGCGTCCATCTCCGACTTGCTGGGCAGTTGCTTGAGCAGTGCGCCAAACTGCTTCTCGATGTCGTCGAGCTGTTTGCGGTAGGCCGGCAGATCTATAGCCACCTTTTTCTTGTCAAGGAAGGCGGTGCGCAGCCGCTCTTCCTTCTGTTTCTCGACGTCGATCTGCTCGATCTGGTTTTGCCAGTCAAACCAGTAGCTTGCAAATACGATCAGCAGCAACACGATCAGCAACACACTGAGTTTCGGCAGAATCGGCCACGAGCCGATCTTCTTGGGATCCAGGCGTTTCAGTTCGTCAAGCGTCATGTCTTGCCTCCCGCCGCCACCGGTTTGGGCGCCGGCTTCTTGGCGGCTGCCGCGGTCGCGACGCGCGTGATGTTGACGTTGAGCGTGAATTCATTGGTCCGCGTTGCGCCCTGCTGTACGGCTTTGATTTCGATCAGGCCGGGCCCTTCAAGATGGGGCGACGACTCGAGGTTGCGCATCAGTGTCGATACGCGCGCCTGCGATTGCGTGTAGCCGTTGATCGTCACCTTGTTGCCGGTTTGCTTGATCGCTTTCAGGTAGATGCCATCGGGCAGCTGTCGCACCAGCTGGTCGAGCAGTTGCACGACTTCGGAGCGATTGCCCTGCAATGTCTCGACCACCTGCTTGCGGGCGAGCAACGCAGCGGTCTGCTCTTTCAGTTTGTTGATTTCCTCGATCTGCTTGTCGAGCTTTACGATCTCTGCCTCAAGATACTTGTTGCGGCTGTTCTGGGTATCGAGTCCGTTCGCGAGATAGGTATGCACCAGGAACCAGACGCCAATGCCGATGGCGGCGACACCGCCGAGCATGATGAAGAATTGCTGTTGCTGCTGTTTGCGCCGGATCTCGCGGTGTGGCAGCAGGTTGACGCGAATCATGGATCAAACCTCCGCATGGCGAGGCCGCACGCCACCATCAGCGAGGGCGCATCCTGCGTCAGGCTCTTGGGCTTGATTCTTGATGACAGCGCCATGTTCGCGAAGGGATTGGCGATCACAGTGTTGACTTGAGTACGCTTGGTCACGGCCGCGTCGATGCCCGGGATCGCGGCACAGCCACCCGACAGCACGATGTGATTGACCTGGTTGAACTGCGTCGAAGTAAAAAAGAACTGGAGGGCGCGCGCGACTTCCAGCCCGAGCATGTCCATGAACGGCTGCAACACCTCGGATTCGTAATTTTCCGGCAATCCGCCCGCGCGCTTTGCCGCTTCCGCTTCCTCGGGGGACAGTCCGAACCGATTCTGGATTTCCTGCGTGAGCTGGGTGCCGCCGAAGGGCTGCTCGCGCATGTATATCGACTGGCCGTTGCGCAGCACGTTGACGTTCATCATGGTGGCGCCGACATCCACGATCGCGATGTTCTGGTCCTTGCCCTTGTCGGGAAACTGGCTTGCAATCAGCTCGAACGCGGCCTGACTGGCGAAAATGTCGACGTCCATCACCACCGCCTTCAAGCCGGCGACTTCGGCGGCAGCGATCCGGTCCTCGATCTTTTCCTTGCGCGAGGCGGCGATTAGCACCTCGACATCTTCCGGATTGTTGGGCGCGGAACCCAGCACCTGGAAGTCGAGGTTGACCTCATCGAGCGCAAACGGGATATACTGGTTCGCTTCAGTCTCCACCTGCAGTTCAAGATCTTCCTCGGGCTGGCCCGCCGGCACGAGGATCTTCTTGCTGATGACGGCGGCGTTGGGCAGCGCCAGGGCGAGATTCTTGATATTGCTGCCAAGGCGCTTGTGGCAGCGCGTTAACGCCTCACTCACGGCATCAAGGTTATTGATGTTGCCGTCGACCACCGAGTCTTTGGGCAAGGGCTCCACTGCGTAGCGCTCGACGCGGTACATGCCTTTGCCGGCCGCGGCGATCTCGACCATCTTGATCGAGGACGAACTGATGTCAGCACCGATCAGCGGCGGCGTCCTCGGCTTGAAAAGCCCCTCAAGCGCTTCCAAGTTAAAGCTGAATTTTCCTTTGAGCATAGGTTTATAGGGCAGGATACCTATAGTTTACTTTAAATGCTAGCAACAACTCCTCTACGTGTAAAGCGTTTTGTTTTCGTTCCGCTCGCGCCGTAGAGCCCCTATAATTGCGGCCTGCTTACTCTAAGTGCGGCCTGTTAACAACTGTAGTCTACTTAATATAACCCACACTGCATGAATTTGGCACTCTATGCAATGCTCTATTGCTGAAAAATGATCCCAAGTGTGGCAGATTTGTAGATTTCAATTCATCTCTTTACGCTTGCACCACTAAATATCCATGCGCTGGTGGTCATTTCCTCTATTACTTGTGGTTTCCGTTACATTGGCCGGATTGATGCTGGTTGTCTTTGCGGCGATTGTCATTTATCCCACACTGCCATCGCTCGAAGTCCTTACCGACTATCAGCCAAAAATCCCGCTGCGTGTCTATAGTTTGGAAGGCCAGCTGATCGGGGAATTCGGCGAGGAGCGACGCGCAGTGGTGGCGATTGACGATGTGCCCAAGCCGATGATAGCCGCGATCCTCGCGGCGGAAGACGAGCGGTTCTATCAGCACAGCGGCGTTGACTACATGGGTGTCGCGCGCGCGGCCCTGTCCAATTTTGTCTCCGGTGGCGTGCGTCAGGGCGCGAGCACCATCACCATGCAGGTTGCGCGCAACTTTTTTCTGTCCAAGGAAAAGACGCTGACCCGCAAATTCAATGAAATGCTGCTCGCGTTCAAGATCGAGCACAACCTGCCCAAGGATCAGATTCTGCAGCTTTACATCAACCAGATCTATCTCGGCCAGCGCGCCTATGGCTTCGCTGCCGCTGCGCAGATCTACTTCGGCAAGCCGCTTAATCAGTTGACACTGGCTGAACACGCGATGCTGGCGGGTCTGCCCAAGGCGCCTTCGCGTTTCAACCCGATTGCCAACCCCAAGCGCGCCAAGCTGAGGCAACAGTATGTGCTGCGGCGCATGCGCGAATTGGGAATGATCACGGACGCCCAGTATGCTGAAGCCGACAAGCAGGCGTTGGTGGTGAAGAAGGACATCAACGAATTCGCGGTGAAGGCTGAACATTTCGCCGAAATAGTGCGCCAGGCCATGTATGAACGCTACCGGGAGGACACTTATACGAAAGGATTCCGGGTGCACACCACACTATCTACCCGGCATCAGGAAGCGGCCTACGTCGCGTTACGCCGTGGCGCGCAGGAATATGACCGCCGTCACGGTTATCGCGGTCCGGAAGACTTGGTCGATTTGCCGGCCAAGCCCACCGATGAAATGCTCGAAGACGCCTTGCAGGAAACGACCGACAGCGATGACATTTATGCCGCTGTGGTGATCGAGGCGGGCCCCAAGCGGGTCAAGGTATATCGCAAGGGCGGCGAGATGGTGGAAATCGGCGATGACGGGTTGAAGTTCGTGAGCCGCATGCTGGGAGACACGGCAAGTCCCAACCTGCGCATCCGGCGCGGCGCTATTGTCCGGGTGCAGAGGGACGACAAGGGCCGCTGGCAGATCACACAATTGCCGGCCGTGGAATCCTCGCTGGTCGCCGTTGACCCGCGCACCGGCGCGATCCGCGCGCTGGTCGGCGGTTTCGATTTCGCCCGCAACCAATATAACCACGTTACCCAGGCGCTGCGTCAGCCCGGATCGAGTTTCAAACCGTTCATCTATTCGGCGGCTCTCGAGAAAGGATTTACCCCGGCGACCATAATCAATGACGCACCGCTCACCTTTACCGCGACGCAGACCGGATCGGAGCCGTGGGAGCCCAAAAACTACGACGGCAAGTTCGAAGGTCCCATGCGCATGCGCACGGGGCTGGTGAAGTCGAAAAACCTGGTGTCGGTGCGCATCCTGCAAGCGATCGGTCCGCAATACGCACAGGATTACATCACGCGCTTCGGTTTCGACCCCAAGCTCCACCCGCCTTATCTCACCATGGCGCTCGGCGCTGGCAACGTGACGCCGCTGCAAATGGTCGCCGCCTACTCGATTTTCGCGAACGGCGGCTATCGCGTCACGCCATATTTCATCGAGCGCATTGTGGACGGCCGCGGCAATATGGTGACGGAGGTTCTCCCGCGGCCCGCCGGCGACGGCGCAGACCGCGTAATCGATGCGCGCAACGCGTATATCATGACCAGCATCATGCGCGACGTGGTGCGCACGGGCACCGCTGCGCGCGCGATGAAACTGGGCCGTAACGATCTCGCTGGCAAGACCGGCACCACCAACGATTTCATCGACGCCTGGTTCTGCGGCTTTAACGCCGGCCTGGTGGCCGTGGCCTGGATCGGTTTCGACACTCCGCAAACGCTGGGCCGCAACGAAACCGGTGGCAGAGTGGCGCTGCCGATCTGGATGGACTACATGGGGGTGGTGCTCAAGGGCGTGCCCGAGCAGCCGTTCGCGCCGCCGGATGGCGTGGTCGCGGTGCGCGTCAATCCGGACACGGGTCTGCGCGTGGCCGACGGGCAGCCGGGTATCGCGGATTTCTTCTATCATGAGTTCCTCCCGTCGGAAGACGGCATTGCGAGCGGGGCGCTCGGCGGCGGCGCGCCGCCAGAAGAGGTCAGAAACCAGTTGTTCTAGCAGGCGCCACATGCCGAGGGAACAAGGTCGCAACGACACGCGCAGCCGCATTGCACACCTTGCGGCGCGGCTGATGGCCGAGGACGGTATCGAGGATTACGCCCTCGCCAAGCGCAAAGCGGCGCGGCAGGCCGGCGCGCCGGATTCGCGGCAGCTGCCGACCAACGAGGAAGTCGACGCCGCGCTGCGCACCTACCAGCAGCTCTATCAGGAGGAGACGCACCGCGTCCGTCTGCGCGAACTGCGCGGCCGGGCAGTCAAGGCAATGCGTGAGTTCGCGCAGTTCAATCCTTATCTCACGGGCTCGGTGCTGAACGGCAATGCCGGAAAGTTCGCCGACATCACCCTGCAGCTGTTCACCGACAACGTCAAGGCAGTGGAACTCTATCTGATTGATAACCGGATTCCGTACAAAACCGCGCAGAGCCGTCTTTACTCGGGGGAGGATTTGCGGACGGTGCCGGTCTTCACGGTTAACGATGACGGCATCGATATCCAGCTCACGGTGTTGTCAACGCGCGACCTGCGCGCGCCGCTCAAGACCCGTCTCGGAGGAAGAGCGATAGACCGCGCGAAACTGCGGGCGGTCGAGACGCTGCTGGACGCAACCTGAAGGTCTTAACCGCTTTGTTTGAGCCATTTCGCGGCATCGAGCGCGAAATAAGTCAGGATGCCGTCGGCGCCCGCTCGCTTGAACGCGAGCAGCGCCTCCATGACGCAGCGCTTTTCCTCGAGCCAGCCATTGCGCACGGCGGCCTTCAGCATCGCGTATTCGCCGCTTACCTGGTAGACGTAGGTCGGCGCTTTGAACTCGTCCTTGATGCGGCGAATGATGTCGAGATAAGGCAGGCCCGGCTTGACCATTACCATATCCGCGCCTTCCTCGAGATCGAGGCCGGTTTCCCACAGCGCCTCATCGCTGTTCGACGGGTCCATCTGATAGTTATACTTGGTGCCCCGGCCGAGCTGCTTGGCCGAGCCCACGGCATCGCGGAAGGGCCCGTAGAATCCTGAGGCGTACTTCGCCGAATAAGCGAGAATGCGAGTGTGGATGAAGCCTTTCCTGTCCAGCGCGGCGCGGATCGCGCCGATGCGGCCGTCCATCATGTCCGAAGGAGCGACTACGTCCACGCCGGCTGCGGCGTTGACCAGCGCCTGCTTCTCGAGCACCGCGATGGTTTCGTCGTTGAGCACATAACCAGTGGCGTCGATGACCCCGTCCTGGCCGTGGGTGGTATAGGGATCGAGCGCGATATCGGTGATCACACCCAATTCCGGAAAGCGTTTCTTGAGCGCCGCCACCGCCCGCGGCACCAATCCTTTTGGGTTCACCGCCTCGCGTCCGTCGACGGTCTTGCGCTTGCGGTCGATGGCCGGAAAAATCGCGATTGCCGGGATGCCGAGCTTCACGCATTGCTCGGCGTGCGGCAGCAACTTGTCGATGGTGTAGCGCTGCACCCCGGGCATCGAGGCGATCGGCTCGGTCCGGTTCTTGCCGTCCATGACAAAGACCGGGTAGATCAAGTCATCGGTGGACAACTGGTGCTCGCGCATCAAGCGCCGCGAAAACTCATCGCGCCGCATGCGGCGCATACGAACCTGGGGAAATCGGCCTAGGATATTCATGTCGTAATATATTGAATTCAATCGTGATTTTTAGACTCCCCGCACGGGAACTATTTGCAATTATATTCGTCTCAATGGGTAGACGGTGTTTATCGTCTCCCGCTTCTCCTCCCTGAGCGGGCGCCTTAATCCTTATTAAGGCTTTTTACCCCCGGTTTTACTCCCCTTTAACCGGGGGTTTTTTTATTTTTATTTCAGCCATTGCGCAATGGTTTTTTGTGCAGCACGGATCCCGATCCCGGCGGTGCTGGAGAATAGCTGCACGGTGCAGTTCGGATACTGACCGGCTGCCGCTTCCGCCGTGCGCAGCGCGGTCATTGCTTCCCGTTTATTGAGTTTATCGGCTTTGGTCAGGAGCACGTGAGCAGGCTTTTGAAACGGTGCGGTCCAATCCAACAACTGGCGGTCCAGAACGGTAAACGGATGCCGGGCATCCATAATAATAACCAGGCCGCGCAGTGCCGCTCTCGTTTGTAGGTAAGCGCTTATTAACTTTCCCCAATGACGTTTTTCCTTGACGGGAACAGCAGCATAGCCGTAACCGGGCAAATCGACCAGAAAACGTTGCGCGCCCAAGGTGAAAAAGTTGATGGTCTGCGTCCGGCCTGGGGTTTTGCTGACAAATGCCAGTCGATTGCGGTTGACAAGCGCATTGATAGCGCTCGACTTGCCGGCATTGGAACGCCCCGCGAAAGCCACTTCAGCGATCGCATCTGGCGGCAGGTCCTTTAGATCGTGTACGGCCCGGAAAAATTGAGCCTCCCCAAGCGGTGACATGAGTCCTTGTTTTAGCTGGCAAACTGGCGTGTCGGAAAGCGATTACTATACAATACGCCGTTTCCCGGTTAAGCAAAGTTGCAAGGAGCGAGTATGAATTATCGCCTGGCTATGGCGACGCTTGCCGGCGCGCTGGTTGCGTCGTTGAGTCATGCCCAAGGTGTGGTCAAGGGCGATCCCGCCAAGGCGCAGCCGACCATAACCCAGGTGTGCGCCGTCTGTCATGGCACGGACGGTAACAGTTTGACCCCGGTCAACCCCAGCCTTGCCGGGCAGCACCCCGAATATACCCTCAAGCAGTTGACGAACTTCAAGGCGCAGGGCGGCAAGCCCGCGGAGCGCATCAATGCGGTGATGGCCGGGATGGTCGCCAACCTTTCCGCCGACGACATGAGCAATCTGGCGGCATATTTCGCAAGCCAGAAACCGAAACCGCGCGCCGCGCGCGACCCGGAACTGGCCAAGATCGGCCAGGCGATTTACCGCGGCGGGATCATGGCCAAAGGCGTGGCGGCCTGCGCTTCCTGCCACTCGCCCAACGGTGCCGGCATGCCGACGCAGTTTCCACGCCTGTCCGGCCAGTATGCCGAATACACCGAGGCGCAGCTCAACGCTTTCCGCGCTGGCGAGCGTGCCAACGATCCCAACCGCATGATGCGCGCGATTGCGGCCAAACTTTCCGACCGAGAAATCAAGGCGCTTGCGGAATATATGGCAGGGCTGCGGTAAAGTAATAATCGTGCTTTGAACCAACTGTATTCCCAACCCTCCAGGTTTGGGCGCGAAATTTCGTGGGCATTTCTGTTTTCCTGGCGTTGTCACCTTGCTTCATGGCGGGCAGCCGACGGCTGCGGCTGAACTGCAGAGCGTCGATTCACGCCGCACTATTGGCGGTCCTCGCGCTTCCGGTCTCCGTCCTTGCGGCGATCCCAGCGGGAATGGGATTCTTCGTAACCGCTGACGGTATCTCGATTAACATCAATTACGCCGTCAAATCCCCACATGCCCTGGCGTTATTGAACGGCATTCCCGGGACCCGCAATAAACTGGCGAAGCCGTCGGCGAAGCGCTTTGCTGATATTTCACATCTTGCGCCGACAGTTGAGAAGGCGACCGCTGCTGTCATCGTCGACACGAACCGCCTCATCGAGGACGAACAGGCGAAAGAACGGGAGCAGCAGGACAGACTCAGACGGGCGAGAGGAGAGCAGGAGGCGCGCCGAACAGAAGCCACTCGCAAGCTCGAAACAGAACAAGCCCGTCAGAGGGAAATCAGCCGCCTCCGAACCACCGTTATGAATCTTGAGCAGCGCGACAGTTTCTTGCATCATGACGTTGTGTCGACCCGGCGGCAGTTGGGTTCCATTTCAAGGGATCCGGCGGATCACTCGGCTGTGGCAGGACGCAGCGAGTTGGAACGACAGCTCAACTACCGGCAGCTCCAATTAGATCAAACCACCACGTCGAAAGACGACGCGATGAGGCGATTGGAGCAACTGCGGATTCGCTGAGCCAGGTCCTTGCGCGAACAGACTGCGTGTTCTGTTTCCGCGTGACATGGGAGCCTTGCAACCTGCGAAGTTGTGTCCTGCTACAAGGTCTGTCAGCGACAGTAACGCTACTTGGCCAGCGAACAGGTAATGGACACCGAAACCCGTGTTTCAGCCTGCCGTTTTGAGACTTGCGAAAACCTTGCTCGCGGCGGTAACGGTCTTATCGATCTCCGCTGCGCCGTGAGCCGCCGACACGAATCCCGCCTCAAAAGCCGATGGCGCGAAATAGACGCCCTCGGCGAGCATGGCGTGGAAGAAGCGGTTGAACGCGTCTCTGTCGCACTGCATGACTTGCGCGTAGCTCGTGGGCGAGGTCGCTCGGAAGTAGATGCCAAACATGCCGCCGACATTCTGCGCTGAGAAGCCGATGCCGTGCTCGCGCGCGGCAGCGCTTAACCCTTCACACAGTTGACGCGTCGTCGCGGCGAGCTTGTCGTAGAAGCCCGGCGCGTGGATGAGCCTGAGCGTTGCAAGCCCCGCTGCGACCGCGACCGGATTGCCGGAGAGCGTGCCGGCCTGGTACACCGGTCCGAGCGGCGCGATCTGCTGCATGATGTCGCGCCGGCCGCCGAAGGCGCCGACCGGCATGCCGCCGCCGATTACCTTACCCAAGGTGGTGAGATCGGGTTTGATGCCGTAGAGTTGCTGCGCGCCGCCGAGCGCGACGCGGAAACCGGTCATCACTTCGTCGAAGATCAATACTGCGCCGTGCTTCGTGCATAGCTCGCGCAGCACGCTAAGGAATCCCGGCTTGGGAGCGACCAGATTCATGTTACCGGCGACCGGCTCAACGATGACCGCTGCGATGTCGCCGCCCTCGTCCCCGAAAGTTTTCTCCAGCGCAATCTCGTCGTTGTAGTCGAGTACGATGGTGTGGGCGGCGGTCTCGGGCGGCACGCCCGCCGAGCTGGGCTGCCCGAAAGTCAGCGCGCCGGACCCCGCTTTCACCAGCAGCGAATCGCCGTGGCCGTGGTAACACCCTTCGAATTTCACGATCTTGCTGCGGCCGGTGAAGCCGCGCGCGAGCCGGATCGCACTCATCGTCGCTTCGGTGCCGGAACTGACGAGCCGTACCTGTTCAAGCGAGAGCACGCTCCTGCAGAGAAGCTCCGCCATCTCGACTTCGGCTTCGGTCGGCGCGCCGAAGCTCAGTCCTCTACTGGCGGCGTGTTCCACCGCCTTGACCACGTCCGGGTGGGCGTGCCCGAGGATGAGCGGCCCCCATGAGCCCACATAGTCGATATAGCTGTTCCCGTCGGCGTCCCACACCCACGCGCCCCTGCCGCGCTGGAAGAAAAGCGGCGTGCCGCCGACCGATCGGAACGCTCGCACCGGCGAGTTGACGCCCCCCGGAATGAAGAGCTGGGCGTGCTGGAAAAGTTTCTGGCTGCGTTTCATGATCGTTGACGGAACAAATCGCAAAATTGTTGAGCGGCAAGTTTGACATCCGGGGCGTCGAACAACGCCGAGATCACCGCCACACTGTCGGCACCCGCGGCAATGAGTTGCAGAGCACGGGCCTGGGTGATGCCGCCGATCGCCACCACCGGCACGGACACTTTTCGTTTTGCTTCGCGCAGGAGTTCAAGCGGCGCGTGCACCGCGCCCGGCTTCACGGTCGATGCAAAAAAACTGCCAAAAGCAACATAGGTGGCGCCCGCGCGCTGCGCATCGAGCGCATTTTGCAGGAGGTTATGGCACGAGGCCCCGAGGATCTTGTCTGGTCCGAGTTTCCTTCGCGCCGCAGCAATCGAGCCGTCCTCGTCACCCAAGTGCACGCCGTCGGCGTCGATCTCGAGCGCGAGTTCAAGGTGGTCGTTGATGATGAATACCACATCGTGTTTGCGACAGGCTTTGAAGAGGGCCTTGGCCTGCACGAGGCGCAGTGCGGCATCCGCGGTCTTGTTGCGGTATTGAACGAGTGTGGCGCCACCGGCCAGCGCGTCACGGACCTTCGCCGTCAGGAGCTCCGTATCGGGCTCATCAGGCGTGACGGCGTATAGACCTGAAATCTTACTCCTCACTCCTCACGCCTCACTCCTCACGCGGACCACCCTCGTCCGCCTGCTCCTCCGCGCGCGCCCAAAACAGCCGGTCGGGAATATGCTGGCCCATGCCGGGACGGAACGCGGAACTGAGCGCCTGCCAGGTATATTCCTGCGCGTCTTTTACCGCGTCGCTGATCGAGAGCCCGTTGGCGATGGTCGCGGCGATCGCCGAAGCGAGCGTGCAGCCGGAGCCGTGATAGGTGCCTGGCAGCCGCTGCCAGGAGTCGCTGCGCACAACGCCGTCCTCGTTGTAAAGCGTGTTGACAACTTGCGGCGTAGTCTCGTGCGTGCCGGTGATCAGCACATACTCGCAACCGGTCGCGATAAGGCGCCGCGCACATTCGGCGAGATCGGGATGGTCGTTATCGTCGGAGTCATCGGCCGCGAGTCGTCGCGCTTCGAGGCTATTGGGCGTGATGATTGTGGTCTGCGGGACCAGCAATTCGCGTACGGCGTTGATCATTTCCTCCGTCGCGAGCTCGTCGCCGCGGCCGGAGGCGAGTATCGGATCGAGGATGAGCGGGATCTCCGGATAATCGGACACCACCTCGGCGATCGCGGCGATCACCTCGATACTGCCCAGGAGCCCGATTTTGAACGCCGCCACCGGCATGTCCTCCAGCACGCAGCGCGCCTGATCAGCAACCCACTCCGGATCGATCGTCAGCACGTCTTCCACGCCCATCGTGTCCTGGATGGTGATCGCGGTGACACACGACAGCGGATGGCAGCCCATGCTGGAAAGCGTCATGATATCGGCCTGCAACCCCGCGCCGCCGCTGGGATCGGTGGCGGCGAAAACGAGCACGATGGGAGGCAGATCAGACATTGAGATTCGGCGACCGGTCAGCGATGCGGGGATGGTGAGAAGGCGGGGCAAATCGTTTAAAATTGAATTCTAGCTTACTTTTGCCTGACACCGACAAAACATGACAACCGTGGACACCGAAGTCTACAAAACCTATATGTGTCTTATCTGCGGCTTCATCTATGACGAAGCGGCGGGCTTGCCCGACGAGGGCATCGCGCCCGGCACGAAATGGGACGATGTGCCGATGAACTGGACTTGTCCCGAATGTGGGGCGCGGAAAGAAGATTTCGAGATGGTGCAAATTTGAGAATCCTTCATACCATGATACGCGTCGGCGATCTTGAGCGCTCCATCGAGTTCTACACCAGGGTGCTCGGCATGAGGCTCCTGCGCCGCGCCGATTATCCCGGCGGCCGCTTCACAAATGCTTTTGTCGGCTACGATGATGAATCGCGGACGGCGGTGCTGGAACTCACGCACAACTGGGACACCAAGTCCTACGATCCCGGCACCGGTTATGGCCACGTCGCGATTGAGGTCGACGACGCCTACCAGGCTTGCGAGGCGGTCAAGAAGCAAGGCGGCAGGGTCACGCGCGAAGCCGGACCGATGAAGCACGGCACGACGGTGATCGCCTTCGTGGAAGACCCGGACGGCTACAAGATCGAATTCGTCCAGCGCAAGGCGGGCTAGCCTCGTTCCGCGGTGCTGGGCGCAGCGGCGCGGCCGCTATCAAACTGCGCGCACCGGCAATTCGCGTAGGACTTCGCGAGCGGTCTTGCGGCACGATGGTCAAAGCGGTCGGGTCTGTTGCGGCAATCCGCAGCTACGCGGCCCGCTTGCTGGCGACGTAGCTCGCGATTCTCATGAAGTCAGCCACAGCCAGTTCCTGCGCCCGCGCCTCGGGGTCGACGCCGAGCGTGGCAAAATCTTCGCGCCCAAGATAATTCCTGAGCGTGTTGCGCAGGGTCTTGCGCCGTTGTGCGAAAGCGCTCGCCACCAGGCGGGTGAACAGCGCCTCGTCGCAGCGCTCGCCGGCGCCGCGCACAAGCGGCAGCAGGCGCACCACCGCCGACTCGACTTTGGGTGCCGGCCGGAACGCGGATGCCGGCACGTCGAGGATTTTCTCCATTTGGAAGCGATACTGCAGCATCACCGACATCCGTCCGAAGTCGGACGATGCGGGCCGCGCCACCATGCGCGCCACCACCTCTCTTTGCAGCATGACGTGAATGTCGCGGATGTTCGCGGTGTTTCGCGCAAGATGGAACAGGAGCGGCGTCGAAATGTTATAGGGCAGGTTGCCGACGACGCGCAACTGCGGACCCAGCGCGGAGAAATCGAACTTGAGCGCGTCGCCCTGATGAATCGTCACTCGCTCCGGCGGGAAATCCTGCTTGAGCCGGGCAACGATGTCGCGATCGATCTCCACGACGTGCAGATGGTCGAGCCGCGCCACGAGCGGCCGTGTGAGGGCGCCGAGCCCCGGCCCGATCTCGATCATCCGGTCCGCCGGCTGCGGCGCGACCGCCGCGATGATGTCGGCGATGACGGCTTCATCGGTCAGAAAGTTCTGGCCGAAGCGCTTGCGCGGAACATGGCGCATGGATTAACGCGAGCCAGACGGAACCGGTCAGTGCCGGGCGGCTGCGCGCTGCTTGCTGCGTACCGCGAGTTCCGCGGCGAGCTTGACCGCTTCAAGCAGGCTGCCGATTTCCGCCCTGCCGGTTCCGGCCAGCTCAAGGGCGGTTCCGTGGTCGACGGACGTGCGGATGATCGGCAGCCCGAGCGTGATGTTGATGCCGGAACCGAAACTCGCGTACTTCAGCACGGGCAAACCCTGATCGTGGTACATCGCGAACACGCAGTCGTAGCCGCGCAGCCGCGCGGGGTTGAACAGTGTATCGGCGGGCAGGGGGCCGACCAGGTCGAAGCCCTGGGAGCGCAACTTATCCAGCACCGGTATGATGACATCCACTTCTTCGCGCCCCAGATGTCCCGACTCGCCTGCGTGGGGGTTCAGGCCGGCGACCGCGATCCGCGGCCCCGCAATGGCGAAGCGCTCGACAAGGTCGTGTCGAACAATGCGCAAACTCCGCTCGAGTCCGTCCGGAGTGATGCTGCGCGCGACATCCCTGAGGGCCACGTGCGTGGTCGCCAGCGCGACGCGCATGCCGCCGCCGGCAAGCATCATCACGACCTGCCTGGCGCCGGTGCGCGCGGCAAGAAATTCGGTGTGGCCCGTGAAGGCGAAACCGGCGTCGTTGATGACGCCCTTGTGCACCGGCGCGGTCGCCATGGCATCGAAAGTGCCGTCGAGGCAGCCGTCCGCCGCAACTTCCAGCGTGCGCAGGACGTAGGCGCTGTTGGCGGGATCGAGCTTGCCGGGGTGCGCCGGCGCGGCGAGCGGGACGTGCGACACGCAGAGCGTGCCGGTGGCGGCCGTGTACGGGCCACCGCGAGCGAAGTCGACGCATTCGAGCGGCACGCCCAGAGACTGGGCGCGCGTGAGCAGCAGTTGTTTATCGGCGATCACCACGATCCGCACCGGCAGCTCGCGGTGTGCGAGCGCAACGCACAGGTCGGGGCCAACGCCGGCAGGTTCGCCGGCGGTAACCGCCACAAGAGGAGCGTTGAGAGCTGAGTGCTTGATGTAGAACCTATCTCAATAACTTAACACTCAAAACTTGCGTCAGCGTTCCTCCAGGCGCAGTTCGATAAACGCCCGGTCACGCAGCTGTCTGACCCATTCCTGGTACGCCTCATCCGACTTGCGCGCGCGGAGCGCCTGGCGCGCCATGAGCCGCTGCCGCTCCTTGGACATGTCTTCATTGCGACGTTCCAGCACTTGGATCAGATGCCAGCCAAAGGGTGTCAGTATCGGGTCGCTGATCTGGCCGGGTTTCAGCGCGTCCATCGCGCGCTCGAACTCGGGGACCGTGTCGCCCGGCGACAACCACCCCAGATCGCCGCCTTTTGTAGCGCTGGCGTCTTCGGAATGCGCGCGCGCGAGCCCCGCGAAATCGGCGTTGTTTTCCAGCCGCTCTTTGAGGTTGCGCAGGCGGCTGCGCGCTTCGTTTTCCGACACCAATTCGCTGGTCTTGATCAGAATATGCCGGGCGCGGGTCTGTTGCACCATTACCGGCGGTCCGCCTCCGCGTTTGTCGTTGAGCCTGAGAATGTGAAAACCGTTGGGGCTGCGCAGAATCGGGCTCAGTTCTCCGGTCCGCATCGGTTTCAGCGCGTCGGTGAAAAGCGTCGGCAGGCGCGACGATTGACGCCAACCCATCACGCCGCCCTGCAAGGCATCAGGCGCCTCGGAAAACGCCGCCGCGACCTGGCGGAAGTCGGCGCCGCCCTTGAGCTGGGCGTGGGCCTGCTCGGCGCGGTTGCGCCGCGCCTGGATCTGCTCGGGGCTTGCATTTTCCGGCACGACCACCAGGATGTGCGACAGATTATAGTCATCGCTGCCACCTTCCTGTCCTTGCTGCAGACTGAGGAAGTTGTCAATCTCGCCTTCGCTGACGACGATCCTGGCGTCGACCTCGCGCTCCCGCAGCCGCGCCATGACGATTTCATCGCGGATGTCCTCGCGGAATCTGGGGAAGGGAACGCCGTCTTTCTCGAGCGCCTGGCGCATTCCCTGCAGTGTCAGCTTGTTTTCCTGCGCAATGCGGCCAATCGCCCGGTCAAGCTCGGTATCGTCGACGCGCAGGCCCGTTTCCTTCGCGAAATGCAGTTGCACGCGGTCAGTCACCATGCGGTCGAGAAGCTGCCGTTCGAGCACCTCCCGCGGCGGCAACGGCGTGCCCTGCTGCCGAAGCTGTTTGATTGCGATCCCGACGCGACCGTTGAGATCGATGCGGGTGATGACTTCGTCGTTGACGACCGCGACGATGCGGTCAAGCACCACAACCGGCGGCGGCTTTTGTGCCCACGCCGGCGGCTGCCAGGCGAGCCCCACCAACATCAGTGCCGCCACGCAGCGACAAACATGCAGCCGCAAGCAGCTCTTCACTCTTGCCAAAATCCCATCCTTTATCGTGGAATCATCAAAAACCAGGAATGCGGTGGTCCTCCGCCCTTGTGGGCCGGGGATCCTGCTTCACATAACCGGCGATGTTACGCCGCAGCGTATCCAGCGGGTTAGAGCCGATACGCGACACGCCGTTCAATTCAAGCTGCAGGAAAATCGAAGAGGACGCTTGCTGGGTGGCGGTGGCGAACCGGTGTCCGACGACGCGGAAGATCCAGCAGCCGCCATTGTATTCGATGCCGCCCAGCGCCTCGAGCGTCCGCTTGTCGAACAGCGAATAGTTCCAGCGTGCGAGCAGCGTCCACTTGCTGGTAAGCGGCCACTGGGTCGAGACATCGGTTTGCCTGATCGAGTTGATCGTGTCGCGGTAAACCAGGTTGAGCACCTTCCCGGGCTGCGGCTGGTAGCGCACGCCGGCGTTGAACTTCTGGGTTTGCGAGAAATCGGTGTTGTATTGCCAGCCGGCCTCGGCGACCCAGTTCGGTGCTACCGTGCCGCTCAACGCGGCGAGCACGTCCGAGCTCGAGCTTTGACTCGGCCTCGCCGGCACGCCCGGCACCGTCACTCCCTGCGACCGGAAGTAGTAACGCTGAGCCAACGCGACGCGCAGACGCTCGATGCCGGAATCCGAATTGATGAAGCGCGAGGTGACCCCGAACGTGACCTGGTTGGCGTCGTTGATACGGTCGTATCCGCTGAATTGGTTTTCAGAGAAGATCGTCGCGATGTTGATGTCCTGCACGCCGCTCTCGAAATTGGGAATCTGGCTCTGGTCGCGGAACGGGATGTAAACGTAGTAGAGCTTGGGCTCGAGCGTCTGAATAAAGCGCTGCCCTGTGATGGTCGCGTCACGTTCGAACACCAGTCCCGTCTCGGTGGTGAATATCGGCAGCGTGCGCGTCGAATCAGGAAGTGTAGTGGTGCTTCTGTCGAGCGCGTAATACGTCATGTGCATCCCGATTTTGGGTGTGAGGTAAGCGTACGAAGTCTGCAGCGGAAGGCTCAGGCTCGGGTAAGCCATCAGGCGCTTGCCGGTGACCAGCGTCGGATGGCCGAAGTCAACGAAATTGCCGACAAAGTCGAAGTCGCTGTGAAAGATATCCTGATTCTGCGCGGTGAGCGTGAACTGCGGCTGGCGGCTGTACGGCGGCGTGATCGGCGCGAGCGGGTCGGCTTGCAAGGTCTGCCAGCGCCGGACCTGGGCGGTAAACGCGTAAACGCCGCTGCGCCCCCAGTTGCCGCCGCGCGAAAGCGCGCCCTCGCGCGGCAGGATGGTTTGCGAAGTAAGGGCGATCTGGGTTGATAAATCCGTGAAATACGTGTTGTCCGAAACCTTGTTTAGGTTAAGCGAGCCGCTCCAGCCGTTGGCGAAGGTCTGGGTGTGCTTATAAAAAAGACCATACCGGTCCCGGCTCAGCTGCTGATCGCTCGGAAGAAACTCGGCCCGCGCCTCGCCCTGTTGCGTGGGCTCGAGATACCGGAACTCGGTGTTGAGCTGCAACCCGCGTTTGGTCATGAAGCGCGGGGACAACGTTGCGTCGAAATTGGGCGCAATATTCCAGTAGTACGGCAGGGTGAATTCGGTCCCGCTCTTGCTGGAACTGCCGTAGTGCGGCGTGAGAAACCCGGACTTGCGCTGCTGATGCAGCGTAAACGACAGATAGGGCGAATAAAATATCGTCTGTCCCATGAAGATAATGCTGGCGTCTCGCGCTGTGCCAACATCCCGGTCTTTGTCGATCTGGAGATCTGCGCTGCGGATGTACCAGGAATCATTGCCCGGTTCGCAGGTCGTGTATTCCGCCTGCTGGGCGTGGTACTGCCGTGCACCCTCGAACAGCAGCCGCTCGGCGCGGCCACGCGCGTCGACGTCGGTAAAGCGCGGCTTGGCCGCTCGCGGGGCCGGAGCTGCCAGGATTGTAGCTGGGGGGCCAGGGGTCAAGGTGTAGCGCGGCTTTTCCATGGAGCCGCGGTCGGTTTCGAGGTTGTAGCGCAGCCGCTCGCCTTCGACGATATCGCCGCCCTGCTCGATGCGGACGTTGCCAACGGCGGTGACCTCGTCTTCCACCTTGTCATAGCGCAGCCAGTCGGCGAACACCGCTTGGCCACGCTTGCGCAGCCTGACGTTGCCCTCCGCCTCGGTTTCCTTGTCGTTATGCCCCCGCACCTTGTCGGCTTCGAGGAACAGCGGCACCGCATCTGCATTCGAAGGCGGGATGAGGATAAGCGCGGGCTGCGGCTTGAGCTTGAGCCCTTCCTGGGCGGTCACCACGAGCGGGAGTGCGCACAAAACAGTAAACGAGACTTGCCTTATTAACGGCTTAAGCATCGTGGAAGGGGAATCCGGAGTGAAGTGCTAAAATCGCACAATTTCATTGTTTAGGCAATCGCTTGGGGCCCCGTTCCGATATCCGCCTGGAGTTGCTGCAGGAATGGCTGGCGGCCCGGCTCGGCTCTGGTTCGTTCTCATTGTCGCCGGCGTCCGAGGATGCCAGTTTTCGGCGCTATTTTCGCATATCTTCCGGCTCGTGTTCATGGATCGCGATGGACGCGCCGCCGGAGTGCGAAGACTGCCGGCCATTCGTGCGGGTCGCGGCGCTCATGCGTGCGGCGGGTGTGCACGTGCCCAAAATTCTGGCGCAGGACCTCGAACGCGGCTTCCTGCTGCTCACCGATCTGGGCACGACGAGTTATCTTCAGGCGCTCGACGCGACCAACGCTGACGAGCTTTTCCGGGATGCGATCGACGCGCTGATCAAGCTGCAGCTCGCAAGCCGTCCGGACGTGCTGCCGCCGTATGACGAAGCGCTCCTCCGGCGCGAAATCGATCTGTTTCCGCAGTGGTATATCGCGCGCCACCTCGGAATGACACTCACCGCTGATGAGCGGGAAGCGCTCGCCGGAGCTGCGGCGCTCGTTCTGGCCAATAACCTGGCGCAGCCCACGGTCTACGTGCACCGCGATTACATGCCGCGCAATCTGATGGTGACCGAGCCCAATCCGGGCGTGCTCGATTTTCAGGATGCCGTATTCGGCCCGATCACTTACGATGTCATGTCGTTGTTCAAGGACGCTTTTGTGAGCTGGGAAGAGGAACGGGTGCTCGACTGGACGGCGCGCTACTGGGAAAAAGCCAGGCGCGCGGGCCTGCCGGTGAGCGCCGACTTCGGGACGTTCTACCGCGATTTCGAATGGATGGGGCTGCAGCGCCACCTCAAGGTGCTGGGGATTTTTGCGCGCATCCGTCACCGCGACGGCAAGCCCGGTTATGTCGAGGACGCGCCACGTTTCTTGGGTTACGTGCGCGGGGCGTGCGAGCGCTACGCGCCGCTCGCGCCGCTGCTTGCGTTGCTCGACCGGATCGAGCGTCGGGAGCCGGCGGTCGGTTTTACGATGTGACGGGATCCCATGAAAGCGATGATCCTTGCTGCCGGCCGCGGCGAACGCATGCGTCCGCTCAGCGAGCGCATACCGAAGCCCTTGCTGCCGGTCGCGGGAAAGCCCTTGATTGCCCGGCTCGTCCACCAGCTCGCGCGCTGTGGCATTGCCGACATCGTGGTCAACATATCCCACCTGGGCGAACTGATCGAGAACGCGCTCGGCAGCGGTACGGCTTTCGGGGTGCGCATCGCCTATTCCCGTGAACCCGAGGCGCTCGAGACGGCGGGTGGCATCGCGGCGGCGCTGCCGCTGCTGGGGGATGCTCCGTTCATCGCGGTTAATAGCGATGTCTACAGCGATTTTGATTTCACGCGTCTCGAACCGGCGGCGGACAAGTTATCGCGCACCGGGGAACTCGCGCATCTGGTGCTGGTCGATAACCCGCCCCAACATCCTCAAGGGGACTTCTGTCTTGACGGGGGCATGGTCGCGGCGCACGGCAGCGTGTGTTTCACCTTCAGCGGCATCGGGGTCTACGAGCCAGCGCTTTTCTCGGCTGTGGCGCGCGGCGCCAAGGCTCAACTCGCGGCGCTACTGCGCGAGCCGATCGCGCAGCGCAGGGTAAGCGGCGAGCATCACGGCGGGTTGTGGATCGACGTCGGCACGCCCGAGCGTCTCGCACAGCTCGAGCGACTGCTGGCGCATCACGAAGACAACGAGTAGGCATTCGCTTGCGTTCGGTTGGGCTGCGACGTTAAATAGGCGCTTTCCGACCTTGTTTCTTCAATGAGCGACATCGACGTCTACGCGCGCCGGCGCGCCCGGCTCGCGCGCGAGATGGGCAGCGGGGTGGCGATCGTGCCGACCGCGCCCGAGCGCGTACGCAACCGTGACGCGCATTACCCGTATCGCTTCGACAGCTATTTCTACTATCTGACCGGGTTCCGCGAACCTGGGGCGGTGCTGGTCGTTGTCGCGGGCGATGCCGCGAAAAGCATCCTGTTCTGCCGCGACAAGGACGTCGAGCGCGAGGTGTGGGACGGCTTCCGCTATGGCCCCGAGGCCGCGCGCACGGGGTTCGGCTTTGACGAGGCGCATTCCGTGGCGCAGCTCGATGCGCAGATGCCGGAGCTGCTGGGCGACCAGGCCGCCGTGTTCTGCCATCTCGGCGCGGACCATGCCTGGGATGCGCGCGTCATCGGCTGGGTCAATGAGGTGCGCAGCCGGGTACGCAGCGGAGTGGCCGCGCCTCGCGAGATCAAGGACGTGCACGCGCTGCTTGACGAAATGCGGCTCATCAAGGGCGCGGAGGAGATCACTATCATGCGCCGTGCTGCGACGATTTCGGCCGGGGCTCACCGGCGGGCCATGCAGGCGACCCGTCCCGGGCGCATCGAGTACGAGATCGAGGCCGAGTTGCTGCACGAATTTCATCGCCATGGCGCGCAGGCGCCGGCGTATACGCCGATCGTCGCGAGCGGCGCCAACGCGTGCGTCCTGCATTACGTGCAGAACGACGGCGTGCTCAAGGATGGCGAGCTGCTGCTGATCGACGCCGGTTGCGAGTTCGACGGCTACGCCTCCGACTTGACGCGCACATTCCCGGTGAACGGCAAGTTCCGCGGACCGCAGAAAGATGTGTACGAACTGGTGCTCGCGGCGCAGGCGGCGGCGATCGCCGCTGTCAAAGCAGGCAATGCCTGGGAGGCACCGCACCAGGCGGCGGTTAAAGTGCTGACGCAGGGCTTCATCGATCTCGGACTGCTGGCCGGCAGCGTCGGCGAAGCGATAGAAACCGAGGCCTACAAGAAATTCTATATGCACCGCACCGGGCACTGGCTTGGCCTCGACGTGCACGACGCCGGCGAGTACAAGCGCGAAGGCAGGTGGCGGTTGCTTGAACCCGGCATGGTGCTGACGGTTGAGCCGGGCTGCTACATTCGTGCCGGCGACGGCGTGCCCGAGCGCTTTGCCGACATCGGCGCACGCATTGAGGACGATGCGCTGGTCACCGCGACGGGGTGCGACATACTTACCCGCGATGCGCCCAAGCAAGTCGCCGAGATCGAAGACTTGATGCAATCGCGACATGGTTGAGGCAGCGGATATCGTTGTCGTCGGCGGTGGCCCGGTCGGGGCGGCGCTGGCGTTGGCGCTCGCGGACAGCGGGTTCGCACCGGTGGTGCTTGAATCACGCGATCCAGACGTGGCGATCGGTGATCCGCGTCCGCTCGCACTGTCCTATGGCAGCCGCCTGATCCTCGAGCGCCTCGGGGCGTGGGAGGGGCTTGCGCCGGCCACGCCGATCGCTTCCATCCACGTGTCGCAGCAAGGGGGTTTCGGGCGCGTCGCGCTCGCGGCAGCGGAGGCGCGCCTGCCGGCGCTCGGTTATGTGGTCGATTATGCGCGATTGCATGCGGCGCTCGCGCAAGCGCTCATCAGCCGCGTGCCGCGGGCCATCGCCGGGGCCAGGGTAACGGCTATCAGACCCGGCCATGATGCGGCGACCGTCCAGTTTACGCTCGGCAGCGCCGCGAACGCGATTGCAGCCAAACTGGTGGTGGTTGCGGACGGCGGTGCGCTGCAAGACCTGGCAAGCACCAGGAAAGTCGACTATCAGCAGACGGCGGTGGTGGCGACGGTCGCGAGCGAACTGCCGCACCGCAACGTGGCGTTCGAACGCTTCACCGCGGGCGGCCCCCTCGCCCTGCTGCCCTGCGGCGATGATCTTGCGCTGATCTGGACGGCGAATCCCGGGCGCGCGCAGGATTTGTCCGGGCTGCCCGCAAGCGACTTTCTCAGGCGCCTTCACGAGGACTTTGGCGACCGGCTCGGCGCCTTCACGGCGGTCGGCGCCCGCTCGCTTTTCCCGCTTACGCTCAAGTATGCGAGCGATGTTGCGCTGTCGCGCACGGCGTTGATCGGCAATGCCGCTCAAACTTTGCATCCGGTGGCCGGCCAGGGCTTCAACCTCGGCTTGCGCGACGCCTGGGAGCTTGCCGGCGAAATCGTGCGCGCGAGTCCCGAGGCGATCGGTAGCACGGAGATGCTCGCTGCCTATCGAGCACGCCGCCGCATCGACCGCCGTGGCGGCATCTGGTTTACCGATTCGCTGGTGCGACTGTTCTCGAACGATATCGCGCCGCTCAGCGCTGCGCGCGGCATCGCACTCGCGCTGCTCGGCTGCCTGCCGCCAGCCAGGGATTTCGTCGCGCGGCGCATGATCTTCGGTGCTCGCGGCTGATATTCTGCCGGTTCCGCGTTCATATCCGACTTGCACGGCTGCGGTTTAGTCCTCGTCGCGCAAGCGTTGCTCGAAAGATTTTGAATAAGTGCTTACTCCAGCGAGTGTATTTGCTTGACCGTCCGCGCACCTGAAGCTTGGTGTGCGTTTGTCGCAACATCGATAAAGAAAATAGGCGACATCGCCTTTTCTTGCGTCAGCACTGCGATTACAATTACGCCCTCCCCCGGAACACGCAGACAATCCGCAGTGCAGATCGGTCCCTACCAACTGAAGAACAACCTGATCGTTGCGCCGATGGCGGGCGTCACCGACCGGCCGTTCCGCCAGCTGTGCAAGACCATGGGTGCCGGCATGGCGGTATCGGAGATGGTGGCGAGCAATTCGCTATTGTGGGGTTCGGAGAAAACCCGGCGCCGCGCCAATCACGACGGCGAGGTCGAGCCGATCGCGGTGCAGATTGCGGGCGCCGACCCGCAGATGCTGGCCGAGGCCGCCAAGTACAACGTCGACCAGGGGGCGCAGATCATCGACATCAACATGGGGTGTCCGGCTAAGAAGGTGTGCAATGTGATGGCGGGCTCCGCGCTGCTCCGCGACGAGCCGCTGGTCCGGCGCATTCTCGACGCCGTGGCGGCGGCGGTCGATGTGCCGGTGACGCTCAAGATCCGCACCGGCTGGGACCGCAGCCACAAGAACGCGCTCGCGGTGGCGAAGCTTGCCGAGGGCGCCGGCATCCAGGCGCTGGCCATACACGGCCGGACGCGCGCCTGCGGGTTCGGGGGCGACGCGGAGTACGACACGATCGCCGCGGTGAAATCGAAGATCGGCATCCCGGTGATCGCCAACGGCGACATCGATACGCCGGAACGCGTGAAGCAGGTGCTCGATTACACCCGGGCCGACGCGGTGATGATCGGCCGCGCCGCCCAGGGGCGGCCGTGGATGTTTGGCGAGGTGAGCCACTACCTGAAAACCGGCGAGCGTCTGCCGCCGCCGGAGGTCGCAGAGATCCACCGCGTGCTGGTCGCGCACCTGCGCGGCCTGTATGCGTTCTATGGCGAGCACATCGGCGTGCGCGTCGCGCGCAAGCACATCTCGTGGTACACCAAGGGGCTCGCCGGCTCGGCGGCCTTCCGCCAAGCCATGAACCAGTTGCAGACCGCTGCCGAACAGCTGGCCGCGGTCGACGAATTCTTCGCCCAGCTCGCAAGCCGGGGGCGGCATCTTACCTATATCGAGGAACTCGCGGCATGATGAACGAGAACGAAATGGCGCGCATGGTGCGCAAGGCGATTGACGGCTATTTCAGGGATCTCGATGGCGAGAAGCCCAGCAGTGTTTACGACATGGTCATCAACTGCGTCGAAAAACCCCTGCTCGAGTCGGTGCTGCACCGCGTGAAGGGCAATCAGACCCATGCCGCGGAAATGCTCGGCATCAACCGCAACACCCTGCGCAAGAAAATGAAGATGCACGGAATCAAATTCTAGGATTCAGGATCAAGGATCAAGCATTGAGGATCGAGTCCATGTGCTTCGGTTATCTCTGAATCCTGAATCCTCAATCCTGTATTCCAATGGCTGTCATCAAGCAAGCGCTGATCAGCGTTTCTGACAAGATCGGCATCATCGAATTCGCGCGCGGACTCGCGGGGTTCGGCGTGGCGCTGATTTCCACCGGCGGCACGGCGAAGTTGCTAAAGGATGCCGGGCTCAAGGTTGCCGAAGTTGCCGACTATACCGGTTTTCCCGAAATGCTGGACGGCCGCGTCAAGACGCTGCATCCGAAGGTCCATGCCGGCATCCTGGCGCGGCGCGACGTTGCCGGGCACCTGAGTGCACTCAAGAACGCGGGCATCCCGACGATCGATCTGGTGGTGGTGAACCTCTATCCGTTCAGCGAGACCGTCGCCAAACCGGACTGCGCGCTCGAGGACGCGATCGAGGGCATCGATATCGGCGGTCCGGCAATGGTGAGAAGTGCCGCCAAGAACTATCAGCACGTTGCAGTCGTCACCGATCCCGCGGACTACGCCCCGCTGCTCAGGGAAATGGCATCGGCCAACGGCGCGGTGGGGGCGGAGATGCGTTTCCGGCTCGCGCAAAAAGCGTTTTCGCACACCGCAGCTTACGACGGCGCGATCAGCAGCTATCTCACGGCGCTTGATCCGGGCGGCAAGCGCGGTGAATTCCCGGCACGGCTGAATCTCCAATTCGATCTCGTGCAGGCGCTGCGCTACGGCGAGAACCCGCACCAGGACGCCGCCTTCTACCGGGATCTCAAGCCTGCGCCGGGCAGCCTTGGCGACTACGTGCAGCTGCAGGGAAAGGAACTGTCTTACAACAACATCGGCGACGCCGATGCGGCATGGGAATGCGTGAAAACGTTCGACGCACCCGCGTGCGTCATCGTCAAGCACGCCAACCCGTGCGGTGTCGCGATCGGCTCCGGTCCGGTCGAGGCCTATAAGAGGGCGTTTGCCACCGATCCGACATCAGCCTTCGGCGGCATTATTGCTTTCAACTGCGAGCTCGACGCGCAAACGGCGGAAGCGGTTACGCAGCAGTTTGTCGAAGTAGTGATCGCCCCGAAGATCGCCGCCGGCGCGGCCGCGGCACTCGCGCAAAAGACGAACATCCGGGTACTCGCCGTGCCGCTTGCAGCGGGCGCCAACGCCTTCGACCTGAAGCGCATCGGCGGGGGACTGCTGGTGCAGACCCCGGACAACATGAACGTCGCTGCCGGGCAGCTGACGACGGCGACCAGGCTCAAACCAACCGAGCAACAGCTTGCCGACCTGCTGTTTGCCTGGCGGGTGGCGAAGTTCGTCAAGTCCAACGCCATCGTGTTCTGCGGCAACGGCCGGACGCTGGGCGTAGGCGCCGGCCAGATGAGCCGCGTCGACTCGGCGCGCATCGCGTCGATCAAGGCGGCCAATGTGGGGCTTGCGCTCGCCGGGTCGGTGGTCGCCTCTGACGCGTTTTTTCCGTTTCGCGACGGCATTGATGTCGTGGCGCAGGCGGGCGCCAAGGCGATCATCCAGCCGGGCGGCAGTCTGCGCGACGCGGAAGTCATCGCCGCCGCCGACGAGCACGGCATCGCGATGGTGTTTACCGGTTTCCGCCATTTCCGTCATTAAAGTGAGGAGCGAGGCGTGAGGAGTGAGGCGTTAGAGCCAGGCCTGCGCGGTGTGCTTTTGCGCCTCTCGCCTCTCGCCTTTCGCCTCTCGCTTTTATGAAGTTGCTTGTCATCGGGTCGGGTGGGCGAGAACACGCGCTGGCGTGGAAGCTCGCGCAATCGCCACGCGTGTCCAGGGTGTTCGTGGCTCCCGGCAACGCGGGCACGGCGCTGGAGGATGGTGTCACCAACGTCGCGCTCTCCGCGATTCCCGAGCTGGTCGCATTCGCGAGCAAGGAAACGATCACGCTGACCGTGGTCGGGCCGGAGGCGCCGCTCGCCGAAGGCGTGGTCGATGCGTTTCAGGCGGGGGGGCTCAGGATTTTCGGGCCGAGCAAACAGGCGGCGCAACTGGAAAGTTCCAAGGACTTTGCCAAGGCGTTCATGGTGCGACACGGCATCCCGACCGCAGCTTATGCGACTTTCAGCGAGGCGCGGGAAGCGCACGCCTACATCGACCGGCAGGGCGCGCCGATCGTGGTAAAGGCCGATGGGCTGGCCGCCGGCAAGGGTGTGGTGGTGGCGAGGGATATCAACGACGCGCATGCCGCAGTCGATATGATGCTCGTCGACAACAAAATGGGCGCCGCCGGGTCCCGTGTGGTGATCGAGCAGTTCCTGGACGGCGAAGAAGCGAGCTTCATCGTGCTCTCCGACGGTCGAAATGCGCTGCCGCTCGCGAGCAGCCAGGACCACAAGCGCTTGAAGGACGGCGACCAGGGTCCCAACACCGGCGGCATGGGCGCTTATTCGCCGGCGCTGGTGGTGACGCCCGCGGTGCATGCTAACGTGATGCGCGAAATCATCCAGCCCGCGATCAGAGGGATGGAAAAAGACGGGGTGCCGTATGTCGGTTTCCTCTATGCCGGCCTGGTGGTCGCGAAGGACGGCCAAGTCCAGGTGCTCGAATTCAATTGCCGCATGGGCGACCCGGAAACCCAGCCCATCATGCTGCGGCTGAAAAGCGATCTCGCGACGTTGATCGATTTGGCGGTCAGCGGCAGCCTCGATCGCGCCGAGACCGAATGGGACCCGCGGGTTGCGCTCGGCGTGGTGCTCGCGGCAGCGGGCTATCCCGATACTCCGCGCAAGGGCGACGTGATCCACGGATTACCCAATGCGGGAGACGGTTATCACGTGTTTCACGCGGGTACCGCGCTCAAAGACCAGCAGGTGGTGGTGAACGGCGGGCGCGTGCTATGCGTCACCGCCCTTGGCGACAACGTGAAGACCGCGCAGCGCCGGGCCTACGAAATCGTCGACAAGATTCGCTTCGACGGCATGCAGTTGCGGCGCGACATAGGATACCGAGCCATCGAGGCGCGCAGCGGCCCTCGCGCGCTGCAGGCCGGCCGGAAGTAGGAGGACCCATGGCGCCGGATCCAAGCTACGACCGTAGCGTAGAGGACGTCGACAACATCATTGCCCTCGAACACGTCAACGTGACGATTCCCGACCAGCGTCTCGCGACACTGTTCTACGTGGTGGGCATGGGCTTCACGCGCGACCCTTACTTGAATGTCGGCGATGAGAACATGTGGGCGAACGTGGGCAACCAGCAGTTTCATCTGCCGACACGCGCGCCGCAGGTGCTGCGCGGCCACGTCGGCATCGTTGTGCCTGACGTCGGCGCGCTTAAGGAGCGGCTGGCCGGCGTGCGCAAAAAGCTCGCCGGAACACGGTTTGCCTTCGCCGAAGAAGACGGCTGCGTCGCCGTCACCTGCCCATGGGGTAATCAGCTGCGTTGCCATGCGCCGGCGCCGCGCTTCGGCGACATGACGCTCGGCATGCCCTACGTCGAGTTCGCGGTAAAGCGCGGCACGGCGCCCGGCATTGCGCGCTTCTACGAGCAGGCCTTCGGTGTGAAGGGCGCGCTGGCAGCGGACGAGAGCAGCGCCACGATTCCCGTCGGCCGCGACCAGACGCTCGTCTTTCGCGAGAGCGATAAGCAACCACCCTACGACGGCCATCACATCGCGATCTACGTTGCTGACTTTTCCGGACCGCATAGATTTCTCAAGCAACATGACCTCATTACCGAGGAAAGCGATCAACATCAGTACCGTTTCCGGGACATCTTTGATCTGGACAGCGGCGTGAAGTTGTTCGAGATCGAACACGAGGTCAGAAGCCTCAAGCATCCGATGTGGGGGCGCCCGTTCGTGAATCGCAATCCGGCGCAGACGCAGCGCAACTACCTGCGCGGCCGCGACGCGTTTTACCCCTGAGCACCGTGGATTCCGCGGCGGTCAGGCAGTTCTTGCTCGCGTTGCAGGAGAACATCGTCGCGCGGCTTGCCGCCATCGACGGCCAGCTTTTCTTGCGTGACGCCTGGGAGCGCCCGCAGGGCGGCGGGGGCATCACGCGGCTGATCGAAGACGGCCGCGTATTCGAGCGCGCTGGCGTGAATTTCTCCCATGTTTTTGGCCCGAACTTGCCGCCGTCGGCTTCGGCATCGCGCCCCGAACTCGCCGGGCGCTCGTTCCAGGCGCTGGGCGTATCACTCGTATTGCACCCGCGCAATCCCTATGGGCCCACCGCGCACATGAACGTCCGTTTTCTGGTTGCCGAGAAATCCGGTGCTGACCCGGTTTGGTGGTTTGGAGGTGGCATGGATCTCACGCCCTACTATCCTTTCGCGGAAGACGCGGTGCATTTTCATCGCACCTGCCGCGCCGCGCTTGCCCCGTTCGGCGCGGACTACTACCCCCGTTTCAAGAAGGGGTGCGACGAGTACTTTTATCTCAAACACCGCCGGGAGCCGCGTGGCATCGGCGGCATTTTCTTCGATGATCTCAACGAACCCGGTTTCGACACTTGTTTCGGACTGGCACGCAGCGTGGGCGAGCATTTCCTCGACGCCTACGTGCCGATCCTCGAGCGCCGCATGAATGCCCCATATGGCGAGCGCGAGCGGGACTGGCAAGCCTACCGCCGCGGCCGTTACGTCGAGTTCAATCTGGTGTATGACCGCGGTACGCTGTTCGGGCTGCAGTCCGGCGGACGCACCGAATCGATCCTGATGTCGCTGCCGCCGCGCGCTGTCTGGCGCTACGACTGGAAGCCCGCGCCGGGCAGCCCCGAGGACAAGCTCTATACGGAGTTTCTGATCGCCAAGGACTGGCTGAAGGATCAGTGAATACGGCGGCGTGGCGGCGCGATACTACACACCGCTGGATATCACGGCTGGCGCGGCGCCTCCGGCGGCGCCTGCGTGCTCTCGACGAGGCGCCTCTCGAGTTCTTCGTGGTCGGCTTTCAGGGCAAGATGCGCTTGCCTGAACGGGTTCATCGGGTGCAGTATTTGTCATCATGTCGACTGGCCTAGGAGTTTGTCGGACTTAGCCCCGACAAACTCCTAATGCAAAACCGGCCGCGGATTTCACACAATGCGACTTCAAACCATCTCAAAACGGCGCCGGCATGCACAGTTTCTCGCGGTTCGTGCTACTCGATATCGTTTCTTGTCAGCTCTTGCTCGGCCGGTTTTGCCTAAAGAGCTTGTCGCATCTCAAGTCCGACAAGCTCCTGGCCCGATGCGCCACATGAACGCGATCGCGACGCCGAAATCCGCGCCTGATGCGGGTCTCGGAGCCCGTCGGTGACGTGGACGGGCCAACCGGAGGATTCGATGCCTGACTTGATGGCAGCCAGCCGGGGCGTCACCCGGTTGTCGAGTTCGCCGATCTCGATGCGGTCGCCGGGCTGATCGGCCAAGCGGACGCGCCCCGGCTCGACGAGATTGGCGGGCTTGTTGACGACGCCGCCGATCACCGCGTCGAGGGGAAAAGTTTTCGTGAGCGTGCCGTCGGGCGCAACCGATGCAAGACGCGAGCCGCGCAGCGGCGACCCCAGTTTCTCGAAATACCAGTACGACAGCCCGTTCTGCGGCAGGATGATCGCTCCGTCGCGTGACACGAGGCCGGCTATGTGCGTTGACGCACCTAAGCACTGACGAGTACCATTGATCATCCGCGCTGCCGGCCCCGGATCATCTGGTCGCCAACGCGTCGATTGGCTGATCGGCATGCCGTGGAACAACTGCTCGGTTTGCGTGGAATACGCAGCGGCAGGAGCAAGTGGACGCAGGCGCACTGCCGTTGGCTGGAGACCGCAAAGTTCGAGCAGCCGCATTCACATTGGACGAATAATATGAAAAGAACATTGCTCGGCGCTGCTTCTGCGATCGTGATTGGTCATTCCATGTTCGCCGGCACCTACGCGCAAGCGCAAGCGTATCCAAACAGACCGATCCGCTGGGTCCTCGGATTTCCCGCCAGCGGCGCGAGCGACATAGTGGCACGCTTCCTCGGTGTCAAAATGAGCGAAGCGCTGAAACAACAGTTCGTCATCGACAACCGACCCGGCGCGAGCGGCATCATCGCAAACACGCTGGTCGCGAAAGCGCCGCCAGACGGATACACGATACTGCTAGTCTCCAGCACTTACGCCAACCTGATCACCCTGCATAAGGCGCTGCCCTACGACCCGGGCGAGCTTGCTCCTGTCTCCTTGATCGCTTCGGCTTCTAACATCCTTTCTACCCATCCGAGCCTGCCGGTATCGAGCGTGAAGGACCTTATCGCGCTCGCAAAAAAGAGACCCGGTGAAATCAATTATGGAACGGGAGGCACCGGCACCGGGCAGCATCTTGCGACGGAACTCTTCCGCCTCATGACCGGCATCAATATTACCCATATCCCGTATAAAGGCGCTCCACCGGCCGTAAACGATCTGATCGCGGGCCGCGTGCAGATGATGTTTGCGCTATCTCCGGTTTCCATGCCGCACATCAAAGCAGGAAAGCTTAGAGCGCTCGCTATGTCCGGGAGCAAGCGCCTGGCTGAGCTGCCCGCCGTGCCGACGGTAGGCGAGACCGTTGACGGCTATGAGGCGACAACGTGGTTCGGGGTGCTGGTTCCGCGCGGCACACCACGGACCATCGTCGATACCTTGAATCGGGAGATTGCGAGAGTGCTCGCCATGCCCGATGTGGCCGAGCGGCTCGCGGCTCTCGGTTTTCAGACCCAAACCAGCACCCCGGAGGCGTGTAAAAAATACATCGAGTCCGAAACGGTAAAATGGGCTCGGGTGATCAAGGAGGCGGGGATACAGACAGACTGAAGTGGCGTGTCTTTCAGCGGATTGAGCGTGGCTTTTTGCGTCCACGTCCCGGCGCGGCATACCGTTGATGACGTGCGGAACCGATAATTCACCCACGGTGGCCGAGTATGCAACGTTCATGATGCTCGCGTTGTGCACGCGCGAGCGCGGCCATGGATGCCGTGGTCCGGCAGGGCCGCTGGTCCGAGCGTTACGCCGCGTTCGCCGCGGGGAACCTCGCCGGAGCGGGAATCGACGTGTTCTCCCCGGAGCCGCCGCTTACTGACAACCCGCTCTTCACGCTGCAGAACGTGATCGTTGCGCCGCACATGGCCGCCAACTCGCGCGAATCGCTCGACCGCGCGGCGCTGACGGTCACGCGCAATTTATTGAGCGTGCTGGACGGCGCGCCGAGGCGCGAATACGTGGTCAACCGGGAAGCGCTCGGCGGTCAGAAACCGTGAGCGGTGACCGGCGAAGACTGACCTGACGCCGCGGTGCGCCGCTAGTGCGTCCGGACGTACTTCACGATCCGCCTGCCACCGCTCCCCTCGCCAGACACGGGCTGAACGAAGTAGACGCTCCCTTCCGAGTCACACGCCACCCCGTGGCACTTATGGGATTTCTCTGAGCCCCAGCGCGCCAGCAGTTCGCCGTCCAGGGTCAACACGCTGAACATGCCGCCGTTGTGCTCGGGCACGTACACCGTGTCGTCGCTATCCACCCAGAATGTCGCCGCGCCTACGAGCTTCGACGGCCACTGCGCGATGAACTCGCCGGTCCGGGCGAACACCTGCACGCGGTCGTTCTGGCGGTCCGCCACCAGCACGCGGCCCCTCCTGTCGAGCCAGACACCGTGCGGCAGCATGAACTGCCCGGGGCCGGTGCCCGGCGCGCCCCACGAGTACAGATGCTTTCCTTCCGGGGAAAACCGGTGCACCTGGCAGTTCGCGTAGCCGTCGGTGATGAAGATGTTACCAGCCTCGTCTACCGCGACACCCGTGGGCATGTTGAAGGGGCCCCCGGGGTGCGTCACCAGCTTGTAGTTGCTGCTGTCGAAGGTGGTGTTGTCGGCCCCTGTGTCCGAGCGGTAGCCCTTGGTGCCGATGGTCATCAGCAACTCGCCCTTCGTGGTGAACTTGAAGACCTGGCACCGGTCCCGGTCGACGATCCATATGTTGTCATGGGGGTCGGCGAAGATGCAGTGGGGGAAGGCGAACATGTCTTCGCCCCACGCGTAAAGGTATTTGCCGTTCTTGTCGAAGACGATGACGGGGTGCTCGCCCCGGTTGAAACCGTATACCCGATCCTGGGAGTCCACGGTCAATGCGGCCATCGGGGCGCTCCAGCCCGGCGGGAGCTTTGCCCAATCTATATTGGCCTCGAATGTGTATGCGCCACTGCCGACAGTCGTTGCCATAATGCGCCTCCCTGCGTTGCGAAACTGGAAAATTATACAGTTATACAGCCAAGCGTCGGTCCTGGTCCCTCGAAGGAACAGCTCGATCCGCGCTGTCACGTCCGCGGTACTGCGCGACGGTTCGCTCGTCGCCTCTTGCCGGAAGCGTCGCCGCCGCGATGCGCGGTGATGCACCTGCGGGCACGCGCGCCGCCGACATTCGAGGAAGATCGCGGGTCCCGGGCAATTCTCCTGGCCGGATCAACCGCGCCCGTCCACTGCCGGTCATCACTCAGCATGGATGCCGGTGGCCTGGATTACCTTGCGCCACTTGACCAGCTCGGAGTGAAGGTATTGGATGAAATCCTGCCGCGAACTGGCCACGACGACAAAGCCCTGCGCGGCGAGTTTTTGCGTCGACTCGGGATCCTTGAGGAAACGGGCGATCTCCGCATTGAGCTTGAGGACGATCTGCTGCGGCGTGCCCGCAGGCGCCATGAGTCCGTACCACGTTTCCGCGCTGAACCCCGGGACCGTCTCCGATACCGCGGGTATATCCGGAAGATTGGGAGACCGCTCGGCAGTGCTCACCGCAATGGCTTTCAACTTGCCGGTCCTGATATGAGGAAGGGCGGGCGGCGCAGCGGCGAACAAGGCGTCCACCCTGCCGGCGATCACGTCGAGGATCGCCGGAGGCGTGCCCTTGTAGGGAACGTGGACAATATTGATGCCTGTCATGCTTTTCAGCAGCTCTCCGGCGAGATGCGACGAACCGCCGATGCCGGAGGACGCGTAGCTCAATTGCCCCGGTTTCGCCTTCGCCCACGCGATGAAATCCTTGACGGTTGCGACGTCGAGCGATGGCCGTACCACCAGTATGTTCGGTATCGTCGCCACGCGCATGATCGGGCTGAGGTCTTTGTCGACATCGTAAGGCAACTTGCTATACAGGCTCGGATTGATGGCGAGCGGTGAGACCCACGCCAGCAACAGCGTATAGCCGTCCGGGGAAGCTTTGGCCGCGATGCTGGTACCGATGATGCCCGTGGCCCCGGGACGCGTGTCCACCACGACCTGCTGATGCCATTGCTCGGTGAGCCCCTGTCCGATGAAGCGCGCCAGCATATCCATTCCACCGCCCGCCGGGCTGGGGACGATCAGCCTTATCGGCCTGGCCGGATAAGGCTGGTCCTGCGCTGCATTCGTTGCGACCGGGAAGATCAGACTGCCCGCGAACAGCCATACTTTGAGATTCATCGGTCCTCCTGAGGGCCCACAACATAATGAAACGCGTGTGCGTTGCCAGCGAAAATTGTCGATGTATTGTGGAATATGCCACATCGGTGACGCTTGCCCGGTTTCACGCCGTTGCCGTTGTGATACGTTGCACAATATGGTTCGACGGCGGAATTCGTGGGTGATTATGGCTTAGCTGCGGTTTTTCTGCTCGTTAAGGAAACGGTATAGTTTTCGGCAAGTGGCGTCG
>MERI01000028.1 GCA_001772005.1 Betaproteobacteria bacterium RIFCSPLOWO2_12_FULL_62_58
GAATGACAAGGGTGGCCGTTTTCACGGAACATTGGATTTCCGTTTTCACGGAAATGACAGCTTGCTGTGTCGTTCCCGTGAAAACGGGAACCCATTCGGCGGCTCCACATGTTCAATGCATAAATTCGATTCCCCCCCGATTATCGAGCATTACGTAACTGCGTTACACTGCTCGACCCTCCCCCCCGCCCCTCTCCCGAGATGGGAGAGGGGAGCGTCCAGCGAAATCGGATTGTCATCCGGTTTCGTAAACATCAATAATGCACTCGGGGGCAGGCTTTTGCATGGGAATGACAGCCTGTTGGTGGGCGCCGGCTTGCCGGCGAAATTGGATCTCCTCTTTCGAGGCTGTGTGAAAACGTGTCCTGTGTCATTGCGAGGGGGAGGTTTTAGCCGCGAGCGAAGCGTGGCGACCCTGCTGACGAAGCGATCCCGTGGCGTGCCACGTCCCGCGCCGGGCCGGCGTTCGAGCGGTTACCCGAATGGATTGCGAATCCGAATGCCGGCGACGATGCCGCCTTGGACGAAATCGAAGCGATGCTGAAGGCGCAGCCTTTCGCGCTGATGGAACTCATCATCGCCGCCATCGCAGGCAAGAACCTGGGGACGCGGCGATGAGGCGGCTGCACCCGCCCCCCACGCTGGGGAGGGGCCGGGGGAGAGGGGGAAGACGTGTGAATCCGCCGACTGCGTGCGAATTAGGCTGCGGTGAGGTCCAGCCGCTTTTCAATGCGCTCGATGCGATCGCCCTGCCGGTCAAGGCGCACCTGCACGATGACCAGATCGCCGTGCACGTTGGCGACGCCTTTCTCTACAAGCGTAAGACGTTCCTCGATGGAGGTCAGACGCATGCGAACTTCGCTCATGTCCTGCTTGATGTTGGCGACGTCGCCGCGAATTGCACGCAGGTGTTCGATGATCAGATTCTCGATGTTCTCGGTCATCAGTCGATCTCCTTGCAAGGTAGTTTAACGCAAAACGGCCACCCGGCCCTTCCTCAAGGGACTCGGGACGAACGGGAAGAAGTCGCCATCATGCCGTGGCATCGGCGCCCCGGCCGCCAGCGCCCGCCCACGGCCCTATGGATTCCCTGCCCCCGATTAAGGCATTCGGGGGCAGGCTCTTCCAAGGGAATGACAGCCCGCTGTGTCGTTCCCGTGTAGGCGGGAACCCATAGGGCGTGTCAACCCCGGCTGAGCCGCCGAATGGATTCCCTTTTTCAAGGGAATGACAGTGGCGAGAAGGGAATGACAGTGGCGAGAAGGGAATGACAGTGGCGAGAAGGGAATGACAGTCCCGGCAAGCCTGCCTGTGCGTGGCCTGCCTGAGCGAGTACCTGTCTGCGCGCATACACGCACAGGCAGACGCTCGCAGTCAGGCACGCAGACAGGCCCCCTCCCTCCCACAGCAAGCCCCTGATATTGCGCGTGATTCTCCCGCTCCCCACTCGGCTTGTCTCTTGAAATTTGCTATGGTATATCATACCATCATGAGGGCACGGCTTTTACTTGACACCAAGACCGTTCTGGAAGATGAACGGATTATCCAGCGCAAGGTCTGGAAATTGCCAAAAGCAACACCCGAACGACCATCCGGTCTGAAATATCGTCTCTATTGTGGAAAGGGCGGCAGGACCATCGTTCGCTACGACAATGAGTCTGGCAAAGCCGATCATCGTCACGTCGGGCCTAACGAGATCGAGAGTGACTATCAGTTCGTGTCGTTGTCCAAGCTCCTTGCCGATTTCATACAGGACGTCGAAAGTTTATCGGGAGAAATCAAATGAAGCGCATTGAGATCGGGGTCATTAACCCAAAAGCGGAACAACAAGCGCTGATGGAATGGGCTGCCCGCGTGGATGCCGGCGAGGCTGTTCCGGAAGGCATATCGAAGCTTAATTTCGTGTCTTTCCGGCAGTTGCACGCGACACTGACTGAAAAACGCATGGAACTCCTGGGGCGTATTGCCCAGCAGGATGGGCTGAACATCCGCCAGCTTGCCCAGGAACTCGGGAGAAATTACAGGAACGTCTACGACGACGTACAAATGCTTGTCGAGCTTGGGCTCCTGGAGAAGCGTGATGGTAAGCTTTATGCGCCCTACGATGAGATCGTAACCCGCTATTCCTTGCGCCATGCAGCCTGAATTCTGGATCAGGCCTGCGTTGAGGGATTGGCTGATGATGGCTGCGAAAATTTGTGTTCACTATTCCCTATTTGCTCTCGGAATCGTCATCTGTTTCCGGTTTCCGAGGTGCGAATTCGCGCTGCACCAGCAGCAGCTTCGCGGAGGCGACGGCCCGAGAGGCTTTGTCCATGAACTCATTCGGGCTCACAGCCTCACTCCCTCTCTGCCAATGTGCTCAAGCAGAGCAGGGTTGGTGTAGCGTTCGGGGTGCTCCCGCTCGTCCTCCCAGACCGGAAGAGGCTGGATCAGAATGCCGGTTTCCAGCAGCACATCGTAGGCGATATCCGCCAGCGCCAGTTTGGTATCGAGAAAGCGCCCGCGGTGCCCACGGAGCAGACCGCAATGTCGGCATCGCTGCCGGGGCGATGGTTCCCGCGTGCCCGGCTGCCGAAGAGAATCGCGCCTGCCAGATCGTACCGGCTCGCAACCTTCGCGACGAAGGCGTGTGCCGCGCGCGCTGTTTCCGTATCGATTTCGGCAGGCGATCCCATGACGATTGCAGTCTAGCGAACACCTGGCTGTCAGGCAACGGCGCTTGCCATTGGTCAGAAAAGGTGTCAGGAACCTTTTCTCCAGCTCAACGGCGTCGCGCCCTGCCAGCGATGGCCCGCAGACGGTTGGTTTCGCGTTTCGCCTGTGCAAGCAGACTCTCCCAGTCGTCCGGCGGGCGCCCACGTTCCAGCATCTTTTGGAAAGTGCGGTACGCGTCATCCGAACGCTCATAGGCGCGTTTCGTGTCCTCGTCGTTCACCCAGGCGTACACAACGATGCGACTCGCCTGGTGGTAGCGAAAGAAGAGCCGGTACTGCTGGTAGAACTTGGCGCGAAACCAGTGCTTGCGGTCATCGCCCAGAGCCGAGCCCTGCCGATACTCGGGGCGAGCAGGATCCTGCGGAATCAACTCGAAAGCGAGCGTGGCGATCGCCGCCAGCCGCTTGGTGGCGTTTTTCTTCGTGTAGCCGACTGGATCCTTGGCGCGTAGCGCCTCAACCCGCGCGACAAGCGCCTCGACCTGGTCCAGGAACAGCGGGTGCGCAAACAGCGTCCAGCCGTTGACGGCGAGCGGCGCCGGGGCCGCCGGCTTCATTCGTCCTCGGGGGCGAGTTCGGCGTCGAGGTCAACCTTGACGCCCTTCACGAGCGAGCGGATACGTTTGGCGAGGCCCGCATCGAGGCCGCGCACGCGTCCCGGATGGGATTCGATGTCGTGGGCGAGGAAGGACAGGAATTTATCGAGCACCGGGTCGTCCTCGGGCGCGGCGGCCGCGCGTGTTATCACGACGCTGCCGCCAGGCTGCACGAGGTAGCGGATCTTGTCGCGCTTGCCGAGCTTGAGGGCGCGGCGCACCGCGTCCGGCACAGTGGTCTGGTAACGGTCGGTGAGCGTGGATTCGAGTTCGAGCGTGGCAGCCATGGCAGCCTCCGGGAATGACCTTCAGGATATGGTAATGCAAATGCATTGTCTGATCAATCTTCCGAATTGCCAAGAGCGTAAGTGAGATTTGCTCCCTCCCCGATGTGGGAGCCGGCTTGCCGGCGATTTGCCAGAAGGTCAGGTTGAAGCACCGGCGGCTACCTGAGGCCCTCCGATGCCGGGGAGCGTTGCACGCACCCCCGCCTACGTTACTACACCCACCCCGTTAGTGTCCCCATCGGGGATGGTTGAAACCCCTCGGCTTGCAGGCAGAGGCATCTACACATATGCGCTCCCTCCCTTGCGCACGCAGCGCGTACCCCAATCTACGCCCCCTCGAATGCATTAATCGGGGGCGGGGACCAAAATAGTCTGTCGTTCCCGAGCAAGCGGGAACCCATACGGCGACTCCACATGTTCAATGCGTAAATTGGATTCCCGATTCCTCGGGAATGACAACCGTCTGTGTCGTTCCCGTGAAAACGGGAACCCATACGGCGGCTCCACATGTTCAATGCGTAAATTGGATTCCCCCCCGATTATCGAGCATTACGTAACTGCGTTACACTGCTCGACCCTCACCCCCGCCCCTCTCCCGAGATGGGAGAGGGGAGCGTCGAGCGAAATCGGATTGTCATCCGGTTTCGTAAACATCAATAATGCACTCGGGGGCAGGCTCCTCCACGGGAATGACAACCTAACCGCTTGCGCGGGAATGACAAGTTGTCATGCCCGCCCCCGATTAAAGCATTCGAGGGCAGGCTGCGGCGGGCATCCAATCTGTGGTGCGCTGAAATTGGATTCCCGATTCCTCGGGAATGACAACCTAACCGCTTGCGCGGGAATGACAAGTTGTCATGCCCGCCCCCGATTAAAGCATTCGAGGGCAGGCTGCGGCGGGCATCCAATCTGTGGTGCGCTGAAATTGGATTCCCGATTCCTCGGGAATGACAACCTAACCGCTTGCGCGGGAATGACAAGTTGTCATGCCCGCCCCCGATTAGAGCATTCGAGGGCAGAACAAGGCTTCGGCATCGAACGTGCGGGACGAATAAAAAGTGCGGCGCGGTGCCTCCTTTACGCCATCGCGGCATGCGCGGCCGTTTCACCGCGCCGCAATTTGACTTTCACCTCGACACGAGACCCGAGTCCGTTAATCATCGCCATAAGACGCTCGATGCTGATGCGTCGGAAATCCGCGTTGCGGACGCGCGAGAAGTCGCCGGCATCAATGCCGGTGAGGCTCTGCGCCTTTCTCACGCTCACTCCATCCCGATCGAGCTTTTTGATGATTTCGGCGGCGAGAATCGCCTTCAACTGGCGAACGTCAGCATCCGCCATGTCGAAGTCGCGATAGATGTTCCCGCTTCCGCGAATAAGCTCTAGCTGTTTCTTTTTCATCGCAACATCTCCTTCAATCGTTTTAAGCGATCCTTGATCAAATCGATCTCATGCTTCGGCGTTTTAATGCCATGCGTCGGTTTTTTCTGGAACGCATGGATCACCCAGAGGTCTTCGCCGATCTGCACAGCGTAGACCACCCGGAACGCATTGCCCCGAAAGGGCAGCGCGATTTCAAACACGCCCGATCCAAGACCCTTCATCGGCTTGGCTATTCCCGCCTTGCTACCCTCGGCGGCAACGCTCAATGCGTCGAGAACGATCTCGCGCGCGCCTTCAGGAAAGTCCTCGAAAGCCTTTCGCGCCGCAGTGAGCCAGGATACCGGCCGGGTAGCCCTCATTTTTATCTTTCTCCCTATCTTAGTGATGTTGGCAGAATTACCAACATCTGTCAAGCCTGATAATTGACTCCGTCGCGGGTGCCATTGGGGTCAGGCTTGCATTATTGCGTTTTGCGAGCGGCACGGGTCCTTCGCTTCTGGTTCGAGGGCAAGCCCCCTCCTCCTAACCGTTCTTGAGCAGTTCGAGCGCGCGCCTGATCGCTTCGGCGTCGGCCTGGTCTTTGAGCCGCGGCACCTGTTTGGTCTTCAACAGTCCTTCGAGATCGAGCACCTTGACCGCGACATCATCAATCTTGATTTGGGTGATGTGGCGCTTGAGTTCGTCCCAAGTGCAGCCGGCGGCGCTCGGCAGAACATCTACCGTAATCTCGTCGTTTACTCTTATCGCATAGCGGTCTTGCGCGGCGAAAACGTCGGGGGACGCTTCGAGTTCGCGGGCCGCGCCGTCGGGCAGCCGCGACAGCGCAACGATCCAGCGCCGGCTGTTGGCTGCGGAAGGATTGACGAGAACGTCGATGTCCTCGGTGAACCGCGCGAGGCCATGCGCGGCGAGCGCGTAGCCGCCGATGATGGCGTACTCGACGCCCGCTTCGTCAAAATAGAGGGCGAGCTGTTTGACGTCGTCCCAGGTCGCCGGACGGGTAAATTCGGACACGCTAGCAGCCAGTCGGACTTGGCATCCGACAGGCTGCTAACAGCAAAACCACCTGCGGATTTTGAATGTACCCCGGATTAATAACCGCTCTTGCCCTCCCAAAAGCACGCGAGCAGGCCAGAAATGAGGTTTTCACCGGCTTCCCCTCCCGTATTCGTGCAGGCGGTTTTGCATTAGGAGTTTGTCCGACCTAAGTCCGACAAACTCCTACCGTGTCCGTGCCGCAACCGCCTCGGCCGTCCAGCGTTCGCGGTCGCGAGTCATCTCGGCATGGGACCGATAGACGAAAACACCCTTGGGCGCATGAGTGCGGTAAGCGGCCATCGCCTGCCAGGCCGCACGCGCTTCGCGCGTCGGCGCTACCCCAACGGGAGGCGGGGTGCGACGCCCCACGGTCCTTGCGATCGGCTGCTGATCACTCACTGAGGGATCCACGTCGGCATTTTAGCAGGTTGACACTGGGAGTTTGTCGGACCTAGGAGTTTGTCGGACTTGGCCCCGACAAACTCCTGGGGAAGCTCTGATTAAGAAAGTGTAGATCAAGTTGCCGCATCGGTGGCTACCTGACCTGCCTGCGCCGCGGGCGCGGCAGGCAGGCGCCTGGCGGATGTCGGGGAACGCTGCGCGTACCCCAACCCCTCGAATGCTTTAATCGGGGGGCGGGGACCAAAATAGTCTGTCGTTCCCGAGCAAGCGGGAACCCATACGGCGACTCCACATGTTCAATGCATAAATTCGATTCCCCCCCGATTAAAGCATTCGAGGGCAGGCTGCGGCGGGCATCCAATCTGTGGTGCGCTGAAATTGGATTCCCGCTTTCTCGGGAATGACAGTCAGGGACACTTTGCAGTCGGCTTCCAGCCGACGAACATCCAAATCCCTCGCCTTGCAGGCAGAGGTATCTACACATATGCGCTCCCTCCCTTGCGCACGCAGTGTGCGGGGGAGGGGGTAGGTGTTTCGCCGCCGCTCGCCCCCATCCCAACCTTCCCCCGCACGCGGGGGAAGGGGTGCGACGGACTAACCCCGGTGATTTTGGCGATAAACCTTCCGCCGCACTCGGGGGAAGGGGCATTCCTGGAGATGTGTAGATACGAATATGCGCTCCCTCCCTTGCGCATAGCGCGGGGGAGGGTGGGGTGGGGGAAGGGGCATTCCTGGAGATGTGTAGATACCAATGCCTTGCAGGCGAGGGTTGTTCAGTTAGAAGGCCTTCCGCAGCCCCAGGTGCGCGCTCCTGCCCTCGATTTCGAAGAGACCGATGTTCGAGCGCTGGGTAAAACCTTCCACTCGCACCAGCGCCTCCCAGCCCGCCAGGGCGGGGCCCAGGGAATGCGCGTATTCGAGACGCAATTGCCGGCGCGCGATACGCCGCGCCTCGCCGCCAAACAAAGCGCTGTAGCCCTCGGCATCGCGGCTGCGGGCCAGTGCGGCCAGGATTTCCAGCCGGCCCGCGCCCCCCACGGGCAGCCGCCACACGGCCGTGAGGTCCTCGCGCCTCTGGGCGCCGCCGGCGCGGAAGCCTTCCGGCACGTCGCGCCCGGAGCGGGCGGCGAGGAAGATCTGACCGCCGCCCGCGGGGCAGCCCAGCGCCACGGAAGGCCCGCTATAGCGCCCGTCGAGCGCATCCTGCACGGGGTAGTGGCGTGTCTCGTGCTCCAGGCCGCCCTGCAAGCGGCAAGGGCCGAGCGGGTGTTCGAGCAGCGCCGCCAGCCGGCGCGTGGTCAGGAGCGTGCGCTCTTCGCCGGCGATGTCGAGCGCGCCGGCGGCGAGCGTCCAGGTCAAGCTGCCGCCGCCCGCCACACCGCCGCTCAGCGCCACATGCGCCTGCGCCTGGCGGGTGTCCGCACCCGGGGCGTCGGGCACGCGCCGCTCGCGCCAATCCGCGTAGGCCGAGAGCGCCAGGCTGCCCGTGAGCGGCTGGGCGCCTTCGAGGCGCGCCTCGAGGAGCCCGCTCGCCGAGGCGCGCGGATGCAGCGCGGGATCGAGCGTCAGCAGCACCGGCGTCTGGTTGATGGTGAGGGCAAACTGCTGCGCGACCGGGCCGGCGTTCGCATTGCTCTCGCGCCCCGCGAGCAGGGCGACGTCGGCGCGCCAGCGGCCGCGGGCGAGAATGCCGGCGCCGAAGGGAACGGTGCGGTGGCGCGCGATGACGGCGCGGATCGCCTCATTCGGGGCGAGTTCCTGCTCGATGAAGTCGAAAATGCGCTGCGCTTCCTCGTGGAAGCCGAGGTGGCGGTTCGCGAGCGCGAAGTCGAGCCAGGCAGCGGTGTCCTCCGGCTGGAGCATCACCTGCCGTTCGAGCACGGGCAGAGCCTCGGCGTAGCGCCCGGCGGCAAGCAGATCGGCGCCCTCGCTCGCGGCGGCGGGCCACGCGGCCGCAACGCAGAGCAGCACGATGCACCCTCGCGCCAGGAGTTTGTCGGACTTGAGCCCGACAAACGCCTGATGCAAAACCGCCTGCAGCAAAATGGAAGCGAAACGCAGCGAATACCCCATTACCAGCCTATTGATCTTTGCACAATGCAGTGATACTTGACTGTCGTCCCCGCGAAGCTTGTCCCCGCGAAAGCGGGGAGCAGGGACCCATACGGCGCCACAACGAAGCCCGAGACGCCAGATTGATTCCCGTTTCCACGGGAATGACAACCGTTTTTGTCGTTCCCGAGGAATCGGGAACCCATTCGGCGCATCATCATCGAGTGAGCCCCCCTCCTACCTCCCCCCGCAAGCGGGGGGATGGGATACCCGATCCCCGATTAAAGCACTCGGGGGCAGGCTCGCTTCACGGGAATGACAACCGTTTTTGTCGTTCCCGAGGAATCGGGAACCCATTCGGCGTGTCCACCCGCCGGAGCCGCAAATTGGATTCCCCCCCGATTCAAGCACTCGGGGGCAGGCTCCGCCACGGGAATGACAACCCGCACCGTTTCCACGGGAATGACACAGCCTCACTGTTCTTGTCATCCAGTTACGCAAGGCTCAATAGTCACGTGCCCATCGGAGACCGATAGGAGTCGTTATCCTGGCCTTCATTCGAAATACGCAGGCGGTTTTGCTGTTAGCAGCCTGTGCGGACGGTTAGGTCCGACAGGCTGCCAGCGAGGCCAGACAGCGCCGGAACCCAGGGCTTCGGCGCTTCAACGCGCCCAAAGAGTCGCGCCGGAGAGGAAAGCGCCGCCGCTCAGGGCGCGCTCGAACGTGTAGCCCGCCTGCCGGCCCTTCGGCGCGAGCGCGCCGAAGACCCACATGGACTGACCCGGGTCGGCATAGAAGCGGCCGTCGCCTTCGATGCGGCCGCGGGCGGCGAGATCGAGCTGGGAAAGTCCCGCGGGCTGGACGGCAAGCTGGGTGGCGAAGCGCTGGGCGTCGAAGTCGAGCGACAGCGTGCCGCTGCGGACGCTGGCCGGCGTCAACACGCTCCCTGCCACGGTATAGGCTTCGGCGCGCACCAGTTCGAAACTGGCCGCGCCGCGGGTCGGATATTGCGGGCCGACCACCGATTCGCGCAGCAGGCCGAAAACCGTGTTGCCGGCCGCGAGTTCGCGCCCGGCAGTGGCCTGGGCGGCGTACGACGAGGCCGGGTCGGCGGGGTTGGCATAGGCGGCCCAGAATCCCCACCACAGCCGCGGATCGACGGCGGGGAGCGCCGGCGGCGGCGTGACGGGGGGCGCCACTGCCGGCTCGGGAATGACGAGGGCCGACACGGCGCGCGTTTCAGCGAGCGTGCGGGGCACCTCGTCGGCGCTCGGGCTGGCGGCCGGCAGGTCGACGCGCGGCGCCTGCAGTTCGGCGCGGCGCGGCACCAGCTCGGTGAGCGCCTGGTTGGCGCGCACTTCGAGCACGTAGGCATCCTTCTGTGCCGCGCCGAGCTCGCGCGCCGCCGGCACCCGGCAGGGGCCGTAGGCGCCGGCCTCGCAGTCGCCGCCGAGGGGGGCAACGATGATGCCGCCTTCGAAGACGCTGGCGCGCGTGAGCTCGCGGGTGGTCTGGACGTTGAAGTCGGTTCCCTTGATGCCGATGGCGGCGACCGGGGTGTTGAGGCGGAAGCGCTCCGCGGCGGCTTCTCCGCCGCGGCCGGAGATCGAACGCATCGCGCCTTCATCGAGCCGGAAGCGGATGCGGATCTCGCCGGGGTGCTGCGGGTCGTAACGGTAGTCCTCGATCTTGAGCCGGGAATGCGGCCGCACGGCGATGGCCGCGCCGTCGATGAAGCGGATGTGCAAATGGCCGTTGTCGGCGGTTTCGATGAGCTGGCCGGGAAGAACCGCGATCCCGCGCTTGAGCGGGACGCCGGCCGCAAACCCTTCGGCGATGCGGGCGTCGCCGATCAGGAAGGTGACCTGGCCCACCGGGGCCGAGTCGGCGGCCGCCGCGACATGGGCCGCAACGGAGCAGCAGAAGATCAGTGCGAGCAGTCGTTTCATACGGATTATCCCTCTGGCAACCTGGCCGGATCTGGCAGCCCCGCCAACATGGCCCAACACGCGATGTCATTCCCGTGAAGCCTGCCCTCGAATGGGTTTATCGGGGGCGGGGACCAAAATAGTCTGTCGTTCCCGAGCAAGCGGGAACCTATACGGCGGCTCCACATGTTCAATGCGTAAATTGGATTCCCGATTCCTCGGGAATGACAACCCGCACCGTTGCCACGGGAATGACAGCCTGTTGTGTCATTCCCGCGAACGCGGGAATCCATAGGGTGCATCATCTCGCGGGAATCCATAGGGTGCATCATCTCGCGGGAATCCATGCGGCGGCTCCACATGTTCAATGCGTAAATTGGATTCCCGATTCCTCGGGAATGACAACCCGCACCGTTGCCACGGGAATGACAACCCGCACCGTTGCCACGGGAATGACAACCTAACCGCATGCTCGGGAATGACAGCGCGTGCTGGGTCATCATTTCGTTCAATCTGCTTAAGGTAGTGCTTTTGCGGTCCGTCCTTCTTTCCATTTTCTTCTTCAAATTCATCAACAGTGAAAATGAAATCTCCTCTCTCCCGCTCCAGAGGTATCTACGCATATGCGCTCCCTCCCTTGCGCACGCAGTGTGCGGGGAGGGTGGGGGAGGGGGCAAATGAGCATCATTTTGTTACAGGCTCTAAATCGCCAGGCGGTTTTTTTCCAGCCGCCGCCGGGGCGCCAAGTCCAGCAGCCTTCCGGCCGGCCGCGCTCCGAAGATGTGGCGCGGCTCGACGAGCCCTTCGAGCAGGAAGCTGCCGAGATCGTGCGTGACGCCCGCCGGCAGCCTTCCGGCCGCGGACGGGCCGAGCAGCACGGGCTCGGCGAGCTCGGCGGTCAACGCCTGCAGCCGGATCGCGACCGTGATGGGCTCGCCGAGCGCGGTGTAGCTGCGGCGCGCGGCGGGACCGAAAGAGCCGACGAGGACGCGCCCGTGCTCGATGCCGACGCCGACGGCGAGCGGCTCGAGGTCCTCGGGCGGCGCCGGCAGCGCGGCGCTGACGTCGGCGACGACCCGGCGCGCCGCGGCAAGTGCGCGGGCGACATTCGGGGCGGCGGAACCGGGCCAGACCGCGAGAACGGCGTCGCCCGCGTATTCCTGCACGATGCCCCCTTCCTCCTCGACGATGCGCGCAAAAATGCCGAAGAACAGATGCAGGATGGCGGCCGCCTCTTCCGGCGGGCGCTTCTCGCACCAGGCCGAGAAATTGCGCAGGTCCGCGTACAGTGCGACGATGTCCTCGCGCCGTGCATCGATGACGCCGAGCGGGGCGCGGTAGGCGATTTCGGCCGCGGCGGCGGCAGGCAGGTAGCTCGAAAGATTGCGGTAGACGAGATCGCGCTCGCGGCGCGTCGCGGCGTGCTCGGCGATGGCGAGGGCGAGGCCGGCGAAGAGCGCGCAGGCCGCCGGCAGGCTGCCGCCGAGCCAGATCTGCGAGCCGAGCAACAGCGCTCCCTGGAGCGCGAAGGCCAGGCCCGCGAGCGCGACGCCGGCGAGGGGCAGGATGACGACAGCGCGCCGCCCGCGCGGACCGGCGAGCAACAGGAGCAGGACGATGGCGGCGCCGGCCGCGACGGCCTGCAACCCGAGAGCGCCGCGCGGCGTGTAGGGGCTGCGGCCGTCGAGCAGGGCGGCGATGAGCTGCGCGTGGACTTCGACGCCGGAGACGGCGCCGCCGAGGGCGGTGGGCACGGCGTCGGCGATGCCGAAGGCAGTGGCGCCGACGAGGACCCAGGCGCCGCGAATCAGTTGTGCCGGCGCGCGGCCTTTGATGACATCGGCCGCCGAGACCGAGGCAAAAGCCGAACGCGCCACCCGGTACGATACGCGCCAGTCGCCGCGGGCGTCGAGGGGAATGTACATGCCGGGCAGGCCGGCGTGGCCGAGGCGCCAGTCGGGATCGAGCAGGCCCGCGCCCGGTGTGAGCGTAAGCGCGGGCGGCAGTTCGGCGGCGCGCAGCAGGGCGGCAAGCGCGAGGGTCGGGTAGGCGCGCCCCCGGTAGCAAATCAGGGCGGGAACGCCGCGTACGGCGCCGTCCGCCGCGATCCGCGGCGTGATGTGACCCGCCGCTGCGGCGAGCCCCGGGGCGACGCCGAGATGGCCCCGCGCCTCGGGTAGCGGCGGCCCGCAGGGCGGGGCGTCAAGCGCACCCTGGACGCGGCCCGCGGCTGGCGCAGCGTCGCCTTCCAGAACGAGGATCTGCGCGAGCACGGCGGGCGCGCCGGACAGGGCGCGCGCGAGGGTGTCGTCGCCCGGCCGGGCATCGGAAAAGACGACGTCGAACACCTGAAGGTTCGCGCCGAGCGCGCCGAGACCGCGCACGAGTTCGGCGATGCGCTCGCGCGGCCACGGCCACGGCCCGATCTCGGCCAGGCTGGCCTCGTCGATATCGACGACGACCACGCGGCGCTCGACGGTCTGGGCTGGGAAGGCGCGCCAGAAGAACGCGCCCGCGTGCTCGTCGAGCTCCGTCAGGGCCGAAGGCGCCAAGACAACGAGGAGCCCGAGCAAGCCCGCCGCGGCCGCGAGGGCAGCGAAATGCGCGCGCCAGCGCCGGGGCTGGCGGCGGACAGCAGGCAACCGATCTGTTAGCATGTGAACCCGGAAAGTTACCATATCACAGGTCCCCTCTGTCTGTGTCGCCCGTCACATCGCCCACGCCGCCCCGCCCCGCCCCGCCCGCCGGGGCGGCGTAAGCCCCCATGGCGATTCCGGCCGCTGTCGTGCGCACCCTGCCGTTGCTCGAGGGCCTGCCGGACGAGACGATCATTCATCTGGCCACGCTCATATCGGAGCGCTCGTTCGCGCGCCGGGGGGTGGTGGTGCAAAAAAACGACCCCGGCCAGGCGCTCTGCTTCCTGGTCGAGGGGCGCCTTCAAGCTACGGATTTTACGCTCGACGGCCGCGAAGTCGGGCTGTTTTTCATCGAGCCGGGCCAGCCCTTCGGCGAGCTCGCGATCGTCGACCAGGGCACGCAGTCCGAGTTCGTGATCGCCGTGGCGCGCTCGCGTGTGGCTTTCCTGCCGGCGGCCCCGGCGCGGGCCCTGGTGCTCGGCCACCCGGCGGTGGCCGAGAAGGTGCTGCGGCGCCTGGCCGGGCGGCTGCGTGCCGTCACGGACCAGCGCACGCTGCTCGCCCTGCCCAATCCGCTCCAGCGCGTCTGCGCTCAGCTCGTCAAGTTGAGCGAGGCTCAAACGCCCGCGCGGGTGCTGATCCGCCACGTGCCCACGCACCAGGAGATCGCGATCATGGTGAATACCAGCCGCGAGACGGTTACGCGGGCGTTTCAGTTGCTGGCAACGCGCGGCGTCGTCGAGCGGGCCGGGCCGGACCTGCGGCTGATCGAGCCGGCCTACCTGGAGGGCGTGATGCTCGGCAAGATCGAGCCTCCACGCATCTCGTGAACGGCGCGGCGGCGCCCGAATGGTGGCATGCGA